>NZ_JBSFEV010000076.1:0-21533 GCF_053594615.1 Streptomyces sp. NPDC001858 | reverse complement strand
TGCAGGGCCTCGGTGCGGATGAGCGTCCACGAGAAGTGCCCGCCGACCGTCACGACTGCAGCCCGTGCCCCTTCCCCGTATTCCTCGTACAGGTACGGCAGTTGACGGGCGACGAACGCGCGTGCCTCGGTGTCGGCGCGCTGCTGGAAGCCGACGATGGAGGCCTGGAACTGTGCAAGCCGGTCGGCGACTGTCCGGGAGCGGGCATCGCCGCCGATCGCGGCGAGCACGGCGGCCTGCTGGTCCGCGAGGCGCTGCCAGGCGTCCTCCAGCACCGCGACGACGCACGCAGCCACGGTCTCGGCGTCGCCGGGCGCCAGCGGCAGCGCCAGCGGCAGCAACTCGCACGCCCCTACCGCCACCAGCCGTGGCGGCGCCAACGGGCAGAGTGCAGCGGGGCGATGACGACGGTCTCCCCGCCGTTCGGGTCGACGGGGCCGGTCAAGCCCTCCACGGGATCCGGCTTCGGCCCGGCGAGCGGTTCGCAGCAGGTGAGAAGCCCGCAGTAATCGCGAAGGACCTACGGGTGAGCATGCCGTCGGTGGAACGCTCGTGCCGTGCCTGGCGCGAGGACGGCATCGAGGCCGTGCGCTCTGCCGGTCCGACGAACTCCCCTACCGTCGCCGACGCCCAGTTCGCCGTACTGGAGGAGGAGCTCTGGCCAGGCCGTCGGCGCACGGGTTCGAGGATCAGTGTTGGACTTTGGGCCGAGTCAGACGCTGATCCGTCGGCATCTGCGGGTGAGTTGGGTCGACCCCGGGGCAGCCGAGCGGATCCACCGTGAACGGCCCTCCGACACAGCCCCGCCCTCGGGGGCCTCCCCTCCCCTGCCTGCGTAGAGCCCGAGCACGCTGTACCTGCCCATTCACAGACAAGACCCAAACGAGGCGCGCCCCCTCGGAGAGCCCACGCGGCACGGGGCTTGACGGGTGAGGTCCGACTGCCGTGTCATCATGAAAAGGACAACGACGGCGGGTGACACGATGGCTACAGCGGGACATGACGGGCCCGGCGCCGAGCCCGCAGGCGACGATGCGAGCCCACAGTCCAGCGCTCCGAAACCTCCGCACGAGCACGGCAGTTGGGCTGCAGACCACGTCCCTTTGATCATCCTGGCCCTCATCGTCCTGGCGCTCGGGATCGCGGGCTTGGCATCCAACGACAGCGTCACCTGCCCCGGCGGAGCCACCAACTGCGGCGCCCCCTGACACACGCCACCACACCCCAACAGCAGGTGCCTGACGATCCGGTTGAAGGCAGACGCCGAGCGCCCCGGAGAAAGACCCGCAACCACCCCGACGGCCTGTGCGAGCCGTCTGAAACGCCCTTCGGGAGGCGATCGGGGAGGTTCTCGGCGAGATCCCAGAGAAGGCCGGGGGCTTCACACCACACGTCTCCGTGGCCTACAGCGCCGAAGACGGCCCCGCTGAGCCGATCACGCAGGTCCTCACCGGCGGCCTCAACGTCACGCCGGCACATGCTCGCATCGCCGTTGCCAATGAACCCCCAACAACCGCAGATCAGAAGCCTTGTCAGGCCCACAGACACGGGCTGCGCCTCGATCCTGGCGCCCTCGGTGAGGGCGGGCCAGGCCCGAAACGATGAGCGCGGAGGTGAGCACCGAATTCCGGGTGTGGCCGAACAGCTTGGGCAGGCCGCACGCGTCGCGGACGGGAGCGTACAACGCTGACCAGGCCGCTCCATCGTCCGATCGGAAGGGCCGAGAACCTCGACGGGCGCCCGACGGGAACGAATTCCCGGCGGCGCACGCCAAGGAACGGTGGGGCAGGGAACCGGTTTATCGGCCGCCTGACCTGGACCGGTATGTGAGCGATCAACAGCTGTGCCGGAGGGAGCCCTTTCTTCTGCCTGACCTCTCGGCGTCTGCCGCCCCCCGCCTCTTCTCACGACGACCGGCCGTAGCAGGCGGCGTGGAGTCTGCGCGCGATGTGACGAGCTGACGGCCGATCTGAAACGCGTAGGAGCACGAAATACCGCGGGAGAAGATAGGTGAAAGCGCAAATTTGAGGCCGTGCCGCACCGGGCGGCTTCATGTGGCATCGAGCCCGCGGGGCGTGCAATGATAGATGGGTGAGATACCTCACATCGTGACGCTTCGACGGATGAATTGGCCACCGGCCCGGCAGATCATTCGCATTGGCCGGCCCGGGAGGAATTCCCCCGTCCGGCGCGGACGTACCGCGTGCAGGCTCAGACCCCCCGGATCACGGAGTACCGCAATGAACAGCGAACTTCGACCGAACTGCATAACCCCGCCATATCTGCTCAAAAGAATGCTGAAAAGCGATGACGGAGACGTCCGCCAGGCTGCGCTGAACACCTTGCTCACGACCGCCCACCTGCGGGGCGAGCGATCGGTCCGAGCAGCCTTCCCCGGTGCCGCCACTCCCGGCAACGCTCGTAGGACGATCTACGATTGCCGGAACACCACATCTCTGCCCTTCGCGATTCTGGCGCGGTCCGAAGACGGTCCGGAGTCGCCCGATGCCTCCGCCAACCGGGCATTCGACATGCTCGGCAAGACTCGCGATTTCTTCCAGCAGGTGTACGCCAGGAATTCGATCGACGGACACGGGATGCGTCTGGACGGATACGTCCACTACGACTACGAGTTCGCCAACGCTTTCTGGAACGGGCGCCAAATGGTGTTCGGTGACGGGGACGGTCGCGTCTTCTCCGACCTGACGGGCTCGATTTCCGTGATCACCCATGAACTGGGACACGGGGTGACCGAGCACACCGCGGGACTCGAGTATCACAACCAGTCCGGAGCCTTGAACGAGTCCATGTCGGACGTGTTCGGGGCGATGGTCGAGCAATGGACGCTGGGTCAGACGGCCGAGCAGGCGGACTGGCTGATCGGCCGGGAGGTCTTCACGCCTCACATCGAAGCCGACGCTCTGCGGTCGATGAAGGCCCCCGGGCACGCGTGGAACACCGAGAAGTTCGGAAAGGACCCACAGCCGGACCACATATCCAAGTACGTCAACATGCCGGACACCTACGAGGGGGACTGGGGTGCCGTGCATTACAACTCCGGCATTCCGAACAAGGCGTTCTACCTGACGGCGGCAATCATCGGCGGATACTCGTGGGAGGCTCCCGGACTCATCTGGTACGAGGCTCTCAAGGCGTCCAACAGCGAGACGCGGTTCCAGGAGTTCGCGGACACCACGTACCGGAAGGCCGGAGAGCTGTACGAGGCCGGCGGCACCGAACAGATGGCCGTGCTGAGGGCGTGGCGGGAGGTCGGCATCTCGGTCACCGGGGTCCCGTCCGGGCTCGCGAGGGCGCAGACCCGCACCGTCGGCCAGAACGGGGACCCCCTCGCGGCAGTCAGGGCGCTGACGGTCCAGGTACAGGACTTGAGCCGAGAGGTGGCCTCGCTCAAGGGGCACATACCGACCGGCGGTTGACGTCTCGGCGCCCGGCGGTCGACGCCGGGCGCCGCTGCCGGAACAGCAGGAGCGGTGGATGAGCGAGAGGTGCCATGAGGGTTACTTTGGCGACGTACGGCGGGCTGGCGGCGGTGGTCCGGGCCGGCCTCCCGCCGGACACGGTGGACACCGACGCCCTGCCCGAGAGTGCTGCGGCCGAGTTGTCCCGACTGGTGGCCGCAGCGGTCCCGGCGGCCGAAGGGGACCGGGAGCCCCACGGTCGTGCGCCGGATGCCATGAGCTACTCGATCACCGTCGAGGAGAGCGGCCACTCGTCCGTTCTCGTCCAGTCGGACGCGGACATGTCCCCGGAGTTCGCAGCGTTGCTGCGGTGGCTCAAAGAGCATGCCGCGCGCGAGTGAGACGCGAGTGAGAGAGGAATCGAGACACGCCGTCCGCAGCGGACGGCGGCGTGGCGACGCGGCCCTGACCACCGAGGCGGCCCGATCACGCGTGGCGCGAGTGACGCAAACGCCCTGAGATGGACATGAGTTCACCTGTGTCCACCGTCCAGCGGCCAGCGGCCACGAAGATGACGTGCAGTGTGGGAGGTACCTCGGGTGTCCTCGTTCAAATGCGACCACCGTGTCCCGGCCTCCGCAGCGGGCCAGGGTGAGGCGGGTTTCACGAGGGCGCGGGTATCGGACGGACGTCCTGCAGAGCGCTGTGTACCGGACAGAGGCGTTGTACCCGCAAACGGTGGACGCTTCCTGGACCCCTCGGTGCGGACAGAAATGGGTGGGGCCTTCGGGCACGATTTCAGCGGCGTGCGCGTCCACAGCGGAGGAGAGGCTTCCGAGCTCGCCTGGGCTTGGGAGCACGGGCGTACAGCCTCGGGCGGGACATCGTCGTCGCCCGCGGGGAATCCGTGCACGGCGCTGCGGGCCGGGATCTTCTGGCGCACGAGCTTGCTCCCGTCGTCCAGTACGACGTTTCGGGCTATGCAATCGTCGCACGCCAGGAGAGACCGATCAGCGGACGCCAGGCGGCCACCACCGAATACCGCCATCCAACGGTCTCCCCCACGTGCCGGGCCGCCGCGAACTTCTGGGCGTCGAGCGGTTCCATCAGTCACTCCGGGCCGGACGTCGAACAACCACCCGCCTCTGCCGGGCATCCCCGCTGCCAGCCCTCGGACAGGGTCAGCCGGTCCGGTGCGTCACCCGCATGCCCCACGATCAGCATGTCCAGGCCGCACGAGTCGGACCAAACTACCGGCCTGGCCGCAGAAGCCATGCATCCAGAGGTGCAGCCACGGCATGTGCCGTGGTGAGATCACCGTCATCGTTGGTCATATCGTCCCCGTCGGCAGATTTGAGCCTCGTCGTCCAGCGACCTGCCAGCTCCTCCAGTTCGGCGGAGCTGGCGCTGGCCAACGCCCGGGTCAACCGCTCCGGCAGAGCGAACACTCAACGCCATCGTTCAAGGGGGCGGTGACCCACTCCGGCCACGACCACCCAAGGAGCTGCTCAAGCGGCGGGACCTCGGCCGAGGGCTCTTCGAAGTGCATGTCCCACTCGGCGATGGCGCTGTCTGGCTCAATGAAACGTCAGGTCACAGACTCAAAGGCCCGACTAGGTCCCCGCACGCGCGTCGCAGCGGCCGTCTCATCGTCGGGAGCGAGGAAGAACACTATGTCGTGGGCCATCTCGGCATGATGACAGCTCGCCGTACTGGCACCGGTGACAGGTATCGCGACCAGGTGGCACGTAGCTCGACCTGTCACAGCTACAGAGAATCACCGGCAATACGCTCGCGAACTGTCGTGCTCCATCACAGGCACCGCACCTGACCGAGAGCCGCACTGTTCACATTCAGTTCGATGTGTTGTTCGCGGGGCGGCGAAGTCACTCCATCATGGCCGCCTCCGCCGGCTTGCCAGGATTGCTGTCCCGCGGAAGGCCTTGTCGACGTTGCCCAGCATCTGATGGCTGGTGTGATCACGGCGTTCGAGAGCTGTCCTGGTTCGCTCGCCGTCGCGACAACTTGGTTGATAGCCTGTGGCGATGGGCGAGGCGTTGGACGAGGGGCCGTTCTTTCACGGCACAAAGGCCGAGTTGCGGGTCGGAGATCACCTCACCGCCGGTTTCCGTTCCAACTATCGGCCCGAGATCGTGATGAACCACATCTACTTCACCGCGTTGCGCGACGGCGCGGGGCTCGCCGCCGAACTCGCCGTCGGCGACGCGGCCCCGCGCGTGTATGTCGTCGAACCGACCGGGGAGTTCGAGAACGATCCAAACGTCACCGACAAGAAGCTCCCGGGTAACCCCACTCGCTCCTATCGCAGCAGGGAACCGCTCCGGATCGTTGGCGAGGTCACCGACTGGCCGCGACAGACACCCGAAGCTCTGCAGATGTGGCGAGACCGGCTGGCCGCAATCCGTCTGGACGACCGCGCCGAGATTATTAACTAGAGCTGCGCGCGCCGACCGATCCGAAGGACCACACGGCCCGGATTGCCGCCCACCACGATCTCCCTGGCTGTCTGCCGCAGCGGCTGGAACAGGCTCCGGGGACAAGCACAGACGCGCCGGACCGGAGCGTGCGGCGAAGCCCTCGCCGGGTCCGTCCGCCGAGGGCCACCAGGGCGCCCGCTGGCTTCCAGCGAAGAACACCACGCCAGGAAGTTGATCTATGCGTTGCCGGGCTGCCGCTCGCGACCGGCTGCGCTCCGGAGCTCAGTCCAACGACCACTCCGACCATTACCTGTGTGTCGACCTGGTCGGATCTGAGGCTTCCGTGAAGCTTCGTCGAGACGGCGTGCTTGATCGATGCTCCATAGGGTCGGACGCTGAGCCGGCACAGCCCAACCCCGAGCGATGTCGGCAGATGTGCGACGAACACGGGGCGTGTGAGCACCGCTTGGTGCAGGTCGGTTGGTCCTGTCAGGCTGCCGGAGCGGTCAGGACGGCCTTGGCCGCCAGCCGGAGATTCCTGATCATCGGATTCGGGTCGCCCTTGCGGCTGACCAGGACGACCTGGCTGGGGGGAGCGCCCTCGATCGGGACGGTGACGAGGTTGGGACGCAGTGAGCTGCGCCGATCGCCGACCGGCAGCACGGCGATCGCCCTGCCGCTCGCGACGAGTTCGAGCTTGTCCTCGTAGCTCTCGATCGGCGGCAGGCCGGCCCCGAGGATCCGGTAGGAAGTCCAGTCCGCGGTCTCGAACGCGCAGGGCGCCGCCTCCTCGCCGGCCAGTTCTTCCGCGGTCACCGACGCGCGGTCGGCCAAGGGATGGCCGCGCGGGACCGCGAGCATCCGGGGCTCCTCGTACAGCGGGGTGCTGAACACGTCGCCGGCGGCGAGCGGCAGCGGGGACCGCGTGAAGAGGGCGTCGACGCGCTTGTCGGACAGCGCTCCGACGTCGCGGCAGCTCAGGTACCGGGTGACGATCTCGGCGTCCGGGTGACGGCGGCGCAGTTCCTGTACGGCGGCAGTGATCACCAGGTCTTCGACGTAGCCGATGGCGATTCGTTCGGTCTCGGCTTGTTCACGCACGGCCAGCTCGGCCTGGTGGGCGGCATGCAGCAGGGCTTGGGCCCGGGGGAGGAACCTCTGGCCGGCCGGAGTGAGCCGGGTGCCCTGGGGCACGCGGTCCAGCAGTCGTGCGCCGAGATACTTCTCGAGCCGTTGGATCTGGCGGCTCAGCGCCGGCTGGGCCACGTGCAGTTCGGCGGCGGCCCGGCCGAAGTGCTGGTGCGCCGCCACCACGGTGAAGTAGCGCACCAGCCGCAGTTCCAGGTCCTGTCCGAGATCGTTCACCCTTCCAGCGTATGCGTCATGCCGTTTCGGAATGATCAGGTTGCCGAACCGGTCTTGGACGGCCATGCCGTCCTGGGCCTTGACTGAAGGAACAACGTTTCCCCAGGAAAGCGACGGGCGCGATGAAGGCGATCCAGTTCCACGCAGCGGGCGGGCCGGAAGTCTTGCAGTACGACGAGGTGCCGGTTCCCGAGATAGGCCCGGGCGAGGTGCTCGTCCGGGTGCACGCGGCGGGCATCAACCCGCCGGACTGGTACCTGCGTGAGGGAATGAAGGTCATGCCGGCCGAGATGAGGCCGGCGCTGGAGTTCCCGCTGATCCCCGGAACGGATATGTCGGGCGTGGTCCAGGCGGTCGCTCCGGACGTGCTGGGGTTCGCGGTCGGTGACGAGGTCTTCGGCATGCTGCGGTTCCCCGGCTTCGACGGCCGGACGTACGCCGAGTACGTGGCCGCGCCGGCTTCGGACCTGGCTCACAAGCCGGCCGGTATCGACCACGTGCAGGCGGCCGGGGCGCCGATGGCCGTGCTGACGGCCTGGCAGTATCTGGTCGATCTCGGCCACGACGTGCCGTCTCCCTTCACCGGCCGGGTGCACCAACCGGTGCCGATCACGCCAGGGATGACCGTGCTGGTCAACGGGGCCGCCGGCGGAGTGGGCCACTTCGCGGTGCAGCTGGCGAAATGGAAGGGGGCGCACGTCATCGCGGTGGCCTCGGGTCGGCACGAGCAGTTCCTGCGCAAGCTCGGCGCCGATGAGTTCATCGACTACACCAGAACGCAGGCCGCAGACGTGGTCAGCGGTGTCGACCTGGTCATCGACACCGTCGGTGGCGCGGACAGCTCACGCTTCCTGACCGTGCTCAAGCGGGGCGGCACCATGCTTCCGGTGTTCTTCGCCCAGTACGACCCGGAGGTCACGGCGAGTCTGGGCATCACCGTCTCGAACATTCAGGTGCGTTCCAACGGACCCCAACTCGCCGAGATCGGGAGCCTGTTCGACGAGGGCAGGCTCCAGGTCGGGGTGGACAGCACCTACCCGCTGCCCGAGGCGTGCAGCGCACACACGCGAGCCGCGCAGGGCCACCTGCAAGGCAAGATCGTACTGACGGTCGTCCCGTGATCGTCGAACTCCGGCAGGCGGTGGCGAACCACCCACGCCCTGGACGAGCCGAATGCGCCCGCGGCGGCCAGGCCGGGCAATCAACCGCAAGCCGGTGATGCGCGAACGCGGGATCGCCGGGGCCACAGGCCGAAGGCGCCGCTCGCTGAGTCGGCCCGACGAGCGGGCGCGGCCGGCCCGGATCTGGTGCTCCCCCGAGGGTGGCAACTCAAATCTGCGGCCTATGCCGAACCGCCCGAGCTCGCCCCGTAGTTCATTCTCGCCGGGTACCGCGCACTGTGTCCGCGAGGATCGCGTGGCGGGTGTTGAGAGCGGCGGCGAGGAGGCTTTCGTCCAGTCTCATCTCGGCGTCGCGGGTGGAGTCGTTGACGGGGATGCGGGTACGCCTGTCGATCAGTGCCGTCACGGCCGGCAGCGCGGGGCGGGCGTGGCTGCCCATCCGGGCGAGACCCGCCAGGTAGTACTCGCCGACCGCGTAGTCGGCCAGGTGCGGTGTCATGAGGGCGAGCAGCCGGGACAGTGCGGAGGGACCGGCGTGCCGCAGCCACAGCGGGGCGCACTCCGCCTGTGAGCGGCCGGGGCGGCGGAAGGTCAGGTTGTGCAGCTGGGCCGCCTGCCGGAAGGTCAGCGGGCCGGCGTCCAGCAGGGCCTCGAAGATCTCGGAGGCGTGAGCGAGGCGGGTGATGCCCACGGGCTTGGCGGCGAGGAGCGCAGCGGCGGATGCGCCGTCGTGGGCCGTCGCGGTGGACGGGCTCCGGCGGGCCCTCGGGGACGGTGTGAAGGGGACTTCGGCGAGGAGAGCTCCGTGCGTCCGCATCGCCGCCTCGGAGATCGAGGCTGTCGTGAGGGCCGCACCAAGAGCCGGGGTGATCGTCCGGCCACGGTGCTGGACGAGCAGGGGCAGCAGCTTGACCGGGGCCGCCCGCCAGTCGTGGCAGGCCTCGCGGGCCAGGTCGGCGCCGATGTCCCGGGTGGCGGGGTCGGCGAGGAGGCGGGCCACGAGGGCGTATGTGTCGTGCTCGCGCCTCAGTCCGTACAGGGTCTGGCCCCAGATGTGCCCGATGTCCTCCAGGTGGTGCGTGGCTTCCCGGACGTCGTCGAGGAGTGCGGCGTCCAGGGAGCGCCATCGCGTGGGTGGCGCTGTCCGCAGCGTCTCCAGGTGGGCGAGGAAGCGGACCGACGCGAGGTGGTCATCCGTCAGGTGGGCGGCGGTCGGGCCGAGTGCCCTGGCCAGGACGGTGCGCACGACGGGATCGGTGAGTTCGCCGAGGGCCGCGAGAACCGGGCCGGGCTGCCCGCAGTAGCCGAAGAGGCACGCGGCTCGGCGCCGTACCTCGTCGTCGGGGTCACTGAGCCGGGCCACTGCGGCGTTGACGGCCTCTGGCCAGGGCCGTTCGCGGGCCAGGCCGTGGAGGAGGTCCAAGGCCTCTCGGCGCACGAAGGGGGTGTCGGCGTGGGCGAGTCGGAGCAGCCGGGTGGCGACGGGGCCGGTGCGGTCGGCGCGTATCGTCTCGAAGAGCGCGCTGCGGGAAGGGTGGGCGGGTGTCGTGGCGGTGCCGTCGGCCACGGCCTCGTCCGGCCACGTCATCGGGTGGGGCGGAGGCCGCCCTTCCGTGCTGGAGCTGCGATCATGCGGCCGATCATCCCACACGACACAAGGGCTCGGGCAGGGCGTTTTTGCAGGCCGAGCGCAGTAGTACTTGGTGAAGCTCGCCAACAAGGCCAGGAGCGCTCACTCGCCCGGTGAGCGCGAGACCCGGCGAGCCGAGCGCTCGATGTCGATCCAGGTGATCGCCGGCTGCATCTCCGGTGTGGGGCTCGGCCGGTCGCCAGGCGGGCGACCTCGTCCTCGCCATTGCCCGGGCAGCACGGGCAGCACGGGCAGCACGGGCAGCACGGGCAGCACGGGCACGCCGTGGCGGCGAGCGTCGGCGACGACGACCCGCCGGGGCCGCATGCCCCGGTCGTGCTCCGGATGACGAGTCATCAGGGCCCCGCGTGTACCTGGCACGCCCAGAGGCTGGGCGTCTGGGGATAGGTGTCGCGCAGGGTACGTACGGCGCGGTGCAGGGCCTCGGCCGTGCGGGCGACGTCGAGTGCGCCGTCGCCCCTGTTCAGGGTGTCGTACACGCTGAGCGCGACTTCCGCCCCGATCACGTCGTCGACATGCCACAGGGAGCCCACGACATGGGGGAATCCGGCCATCTGGAAGGCGCTGACGATGTGGACGGCCTCGTCGGCGAGTTCGGGGCTGGTGCGCAGAGTGTCGCAGGCGGACAGGTAGGCGAGCCGGACCGACGGCAGCCGCAGTCGGGCCAGGTCCCTGACGGTCAGCGGGCGTTCGGTGTGGTCGTGCAGGACGAGCCGGCTGCCGGAGGCGTGCTCCAGGTCGCCCAGGGCGTGGCAGGCGAAGTGGGCGTAGGCGTGGCGGGGCAGGGCCGAGACGACCGCGGAGTGGGTGGCAGAGGCGTCAGCCAGCAGCGTGGCTTCGGGGAGCAGGCGGGCCAGGCGGTCGGCCTCACGGCGCGCGCCGGGGAGCGGGGCCCGGCCGGTGGCCTGCGCGACGCTGACCACGAGGGTTCCGGTGCCCGCCGGGCGGGCGGCGCGTCGGCGGGCGTGGTGCAGGGCACGCAGGGTCGGCGTGTACGAGGAGACCACGCGGTCCAGGGCGCCCGGAGCGGCGCCTGCGGGGGCCGCCGCGTGCAGGGGCAGCGTGCCCAGGAGGCCGGCGGGCGACCACCACACGCGGGTTGCCGCGGCGAGGCGGTCGAGGACCGGGCCGGTGACCGCCTGCCACAGCCAGGCGAGGGTTTCCCGTACGTCCTGCTGCGCGCGCTGAGACTGCTTCCGGGAGGTTCCGGGTGTCTCGATGCGGATCAGCGCGTCCTGGAAGGTCTGCCGACGTGTTGCCGTCGTCCGTGGGTCGAGGCCCGGGAGCGGTACGGCGTCGATGGAGTGCGCGGTGACGACCAGGGCGTGGCTGCCGTACGGGGAGACGTTGACCAGGACCACCGGGCCCGCGGCGGCCGTCGCGCACAGTTCGTCCTCGTCCCAGTCCCGCACCGGACGCAGCAGGCCCAGTTCGGGGTGCTCGGCGCGGATCCGGGCGGTGAGGTCGCGCCATTCGGCGGCCAGTCGCTGCCGTACGTCGGCGCGGGCGTCGTCGGGGCCGGGCGATCCCTCTTCCAGGAACCCCTGGCTGTCGGTCGCCGTGTCAAGAGCCTCCCGGAGTTCTTCGAAGCGGTCGGCGAGGCCGGGGGCACTCTCCCGGAGCCGGGTCAGATCGCTGTCGGCGTCGAAGGCGTGGGAGAGGATCACGCCCCTGGCCTGTTCGAGCAGACCGACCGCGAGCCCGGGCCGGCCGCACCGCACCGCGCAGGCAGCGGCGGCGGAGCCCAGCCCGACGGTACGGCTGAGCAGGAGCTCCTGGTCGTCGCGGACGAGATGGCGGGGTGCCACGGACTGCAGCAGGTCGACCGCCACGACGTAGCCGTCCAGGGCGCCGTTCCAGTCACCCAGTTCCGCCCGGACGTCGCCCCAGGTCCGTGCGGCGTCCAGGCGCAGGGCGGGCGGGCACTGCTGCTCCAGGGCCGCTTCCTGGAAGCGCTCGGCCGCTTCGACCAGATCGGCCCGGCGGCGACGGCGGCGGGACCCCACATGGCGCAGGACGTGGCCGAGGCTTGCCAGGCGCTGTGTGCGCTTGGGGTGGCCGGGCGGGGTGGCCTCGACCGCCCGGCGGTACAGCGCGACCACGTCGTCCCGGCCGGCCGACGACAGCACGGCGCGGGGGCTCAGGAGCCGTGCGCGCGCGGCCACCGTGACGGCACCGGGCAGGTAGGGGGAGTTCGGGGGCAGCGCCTCGATCACCGCGTCGGTCAACTCACGGGCCTCGCGGGCCTCGCCGATCCGCATCGTCATCGTCATCGTCGTCGTCGTCGACATCGAGACGCGGGTCACCAGGGCGGTGGCGAGGTTGTGACGGCGTTGGGGCAGCTTCGGGTCGCCCTCCGGGGTGAGGGCGAGCGCCTCCCTCAGGAGCCGTACCGCCTCGTCGAGTCGGGCGACGGGGTCGGGGACCCGCTCGACGCCCGCCATGAGGCTGAGCCCGGTCGAGCCCAGCAGTGCCGCCCGGTGCGCCGGGCCCATGCCGGGCAGTTCGAAGGCCCGTCGCCGGCACTCCTGGGTCTCCCGCAGGTCGTCGCCGTCTTCGGTCAGCAGATGCCGCAGATTCAACGCGGCGCCGAGGTTGAGCAGCCGCAGTCCGAGCGACCCGTGCCCCTCCCGGGTGAGTGTCACCGACTCCCGATGAGCCAGCACTGCCGCGTTCAACTCCTCCGGCATTCCCGAGCGTTGATAGCAGGCGATCAGCACCAGGCCAAGGTGGTCGAGCGCCGCGGGACGGTCCGGGTGGCCCGGCGGCATGAGCGTCTCGGCGTGCCGCAGGTGGCGCAGCGCCTCGTCCAGATCCGCCCCGTTCGCCTTCGGGTTGCGTAGATAGCGGTTGTACAGGGCCATGGCGGGAGCGACGAGTGGCAGTTGCGGACCGTCCGTGGCCTCCGCGGCCTCCGCGGCCTCCGCGGCCTCCGTGGCCTCCGCGGAGGCCACGGAGCGGTCGGCGAGATCGAGCGCCGCGTCCAGATCGGCCTGGGAGCCGGTCGCGACCGAGCGGGCGCGCCGAGCGTTGCCCAGTGCGCTGAGCAGGGCGGCGGTCTCTCCCGGACTCCCTGCCGCCCGCAACGCCTCCGTGAACACAGCGATCGCCTCGTCCAGATCCGCCACGCGGCCGGTGTGGTGAAACCTGAAGACGAGCGCCATGCCCAGGTCGTGGCCTGCCGCCGCGGATCCCTTCGGATGGCCGACGACGGCCCGGCGGCACACGTCCACCGCCTCGTCGCACTCCTCGGGCGTCGCCCCCTCCACCTGCCGCAACGACACCAGCGCTGTCCCCAGGGCGCTCAAGCAATGGGGCAGATGCGGGTCGCCGGGCGGCAGCTGGGCCAGTACGTCCCGCACGATGCCCACCGCCATGTGCAGGTCCTCGGCATCGTACGAGTCCAGGTAGCGGTCGAGAAGCCGGCGGCCCAGACCGTAGAGAACGACGGGCCGTTCGGGGGAGTCGGCCGGGATCCGTTTGAGGGCGCCGTGCACGAACCGGACCGGATCCGCGTCCGCCAGGTCCCCGAACGGCCAGGTAGTCCCCGCGAGGGTCACCATGCCGGTCACACCTCTGAGCCGGCTCGGGAACCAGGGGTCGTACTCCGGCGTCGCGAGGACGGCGAGGCTGCCGAGCCCGATCGAGGCGGCGAACTGGGCGTCGCGCGAGGGTGCCAGGGTGGCCATCAGCACAGCCGTCTCGTGGAGCCGGCGGTCGGCCTCGGAGGCGTCCGGCGGCAGGTCGTGCTGCCGTCCCTCGACCACGATCCCGAGCGCGTCGACCAAGGCCGCCCACGCGTCGGGACCGTCGATGTTCGCCGGGTCGGGGTGCATGGCGGGATCGTTGGACGCGTAGCCCGCCGCCAACTCCGGTGGCACCAGCCCCGGAGCGGCGACCCACACCGGGTAGAGCAGTGTCCCGGCCATGCACCCGTGGACGGCGCCGCCAGCTCCCGGGTCGGCCATCGCTCGGGCGAAGCAGAGCCAGCCGGCCGCGTGCCGGGCCTCCATGTCGGTCTTCGTGTCGCAGGTCCGTAGCAGTCCCCGGAGTTCGGCATCCGCGAAGGGACCGAACACCACGTCCGCGTCCACACCCCCGTCCGCCGTCTCGGCCCGGCCGAGGCGCACGCGAACCGCCTGAAGGAACCACTCCCGGTCGTACCTCATGTCTTCGCTCCCCCCGGCCGCCGCCGCCGACGGCGCGTCGACTCACCCTCAACTCTGCCTGTTCTACGGCACACTTGGGCCATGGCCGCATCTCCCGACTTCCCCTCACCCGACCGCAGGGCGGCAGCGGCGCTGTGCGCGCTGCTCGGCTCGCCGGAGGATCTGCGGCTGCCAGAGGTCCGGGAGACGGCCGGGCGGGCACGGGACTTGCTGCGGTCAGGCGCGGGCTCCGACGAACTCGCCGCCTGCTTCCGTGCCCTGGACATGCTGCTGCGCCGGACCGGGGACGCACGCGGGCTGGTCAACGAGTCCCGGGGCGGGGAGGTCCCCGGCATCACACCCCACATCAAGGTGGCCCTATGCCCGGGACCGGCCCGGTGCACCCGCGTCGAACGGGCCCGCGACCTGCTCCCTGCCCCGCACTGCGCCGTCAACGGCACCCGCATGCGCAAGGGCCGACTGGGCCCCGCACAGTGACCCCGCCCGCATGAACCCTCTCCTCGCCACCCTGGGCGGCAAACTCACCGAACGCTGGCTGAACCTGCTGGTCCTCCCCGGCGCCCTCTTCCTCGCCGCCACGGCCGTCGGCACCACCCTGGGCCATCGCCACTGGAACGACGTCGACCGGCTGCGCACCACCCTGGACGACCTCGCCGCCCGCCCCGTCCTCGACCGCACCGGGACCGCCGCACTCCTGGTCGCCCTCGTCCTGCTGACCGCGACCGCGGCCTCGCTCGCCGCGCAGTTCCTCGGCGGCGTGATCGAGCGGTACTGGTTGCGCTTCGCCCGTGACCCGCTGTCGCACGCCCTCGTCGACCGGCGCAGGCGGAAGTGGGAGCACCATGAACAGGAGCTCGACGCGGCCTACGCCGCCGCTCGCACCGATGCCGAAGGCGGCGACGTCGCGCAGCTCCAGGCCCTCACCGACGCCCGCAACCGCGTAGCGCTGCGTAAACCGACCCGCCCCACCTGGTACGGCGACCGTATGCAGGCGACGGCGGACCGCGTAGAGGCCGCCTACGGCGTGGACCTCGCCGCTCTCTGGCCCCGCCTGTGGCTGATCCTCCCCGAACCCGCCGTACGCCACATCCAGTCGGCGCACGACTCCTTCAGCGCCGCCGCCCGCCTTGCCGCCTGGGCCGTTGGCTACGCCCTGCTCGCCTGCTGGTGGTGGCCGGCCACGCTGGTCGCCGTCGGCTGCGCGGCGGTCGCCCGCTCCCGCGCCCGCGACGCCCTGGACGCGCTCGCCGGGCTCATCGAGGCCGCCGTCGACGTCCATGGCCTGGAACTGGCCGGGCGGGTCGGCCTGATCGGGACGGACTCGGCGGGACCGCTCGCCCATGAGGCGGGAGACCGGATGTCGGAACTGTTCAGGAAGGCCGAGTGAGGGCGCGGGCGAGATCTGTGACCGCAGGCCCAGGTACTTCTGTGGCCGCAGGCCCAGGTACCTCTGTGGCCGCAGGCCCAGGTACCTCTGTGGCCCCGGGCCCGGATCAGCGCACTCGCGGTCCGTGATCTGCCGAGGACGGCTACGGAGCCTGCCAAACCTGTCCTAGCCGGCCACCACTGGTCGCGGAGAGCCAGTACCGCGTCAGGCAACGTTCGTCCTGGCGGTGTCCTTGCAGGCACCGCAACGGCTACGTGTCCGAACTCGACCTTCGTCGGCCACTCCGGCCAGTGCGCGCTGAACGCTCCCATCGGGAACGGATCCCGATCGGCGCGTCACGGAGTACGGGCGGCGGTGTCAGCCAAGGTGCCGGGCGAAGAACCGCAGCGTGCTGTCCATCTCGAATGCCGGGACCTCACCGTGCTGGCCGGGGTTGGCGTGCAGCGTCTTCTCGGTCGAGGCGAAGGCGTCGAACAGTGCCAGGCTCTGGGCCCGTGGCACTCGCTCATCGTCCCACTGCACGAGGAACTCCACCGGGACGGTGATCCGCGCGGCGGTCTCGGACGACACCTCGGCACCACCCAGGCCCAGCACAGCCGCCCGGACCCGGGACTCGGCGGCGACAAGCGGGACACCGATCACGCAGCCCAGCGACACACCCCAGTACCCGACTGGTCCCATGCCGACATGACTGAGCTTCTGGACCGCGGTCAGGACTGTCTGCCACTCCGGCACGATCTGGCGGACGACGAGCGCCTGGAAGCCGGCGATCAGCGGGGCCAGTTCCTCACCGGTGTCGAGCCGGGCCTCGTACTCGGTCGCGATCCGGGTGAACTCCTCATGTTCCGGCCGGTCACCGTGGCTGGGCGCATCGACCGCGACCACGGCGAAGCCGTACTCGGCCACGAAACGGCGCGCACGGTCCACGATGCCGGGGGCCCGCTTGTTCTGACCGCCGCCGTGCCCCATTGCGATCAGCGGGCGGGTCCCGTCGGCGCCTCGTGGAGTCCACAGAACGCCAGGGATGTCGCCGAGGAGAAAGGTCTGTTCGACGACGCCGTCGGACGACGTCTCAGAGGTAAAGCGCATAGCGTTTCGGGCCTTTCGGAGTGCCTGCTGCGGGCTCTCTCCAGTGTGCTGCGCCGTACATCACGAGTAAGTTGCCAGGGCGGCATCAAGCAAGGTTCGCCCCGCTGCCGGCGTGGTCGGTACCGTCGAGGTGGAGTAGCGCAGAGGCTCTCTACTGCCCGACCTGACACGTCACCCGTTGGGGCTAAGCCGGGTGGCTTCAGGGGGCCGAAGGTGAGGGACTGGAGAGCACCCTTCCGTCCTCTGCCAGCTCTTCGCTGCCCTCAAAAACCGAGGTGATTGCGGGTGACCCCCGACTCCAGTACTCCCATCAACGGCGACTACCACGACCCGAAGGACCTCACGGCCGCCACGACCTACCGGACCGACGGCTCCGATGTCCTCCACGGCATCTCCCTGCGCTGGACCACCGGAGGCAACTCCGGCGGTGACACCACCCCGCCGGACTGGGACGACGGCCGCGCTCCGTACCCGCACGAGTACGAGGTGCGGCTCAACGGACAGCCCGCCCAGACCCTCTATCTGGACTGGCCGACCTGGTGGGGCGGCTGGAAGCTCGCCGCCAATCACTGGGTCACTCTGGGAACGGATCCGGACGACACCTACCGGGTCAGCATCCGGGCCCGGCGCGCCGACGGCAGCTGGAGCCCGTTCTCCGAGGAGTGCACCGTGCCCGGCCGGTCCGACGACCCGTACCAGCCGATCCCCGTCACGATGTCCGACGACCGCGGCGAAGACGTCGCGCAGCCCATGCACGGCAACATGGCCGACCCGCCGGGCCGCTCCCTGCTCGCCCTGAAGTCAGCGGAGGGCGGCGGCGGCCACGCCTGCACGAGCGCCTTCTGCGACCAGGTCCGTGCGGCCTGCGCTCCGGACGTCTGGTGGTCGGAAGTCGTCCCCGGCAAGGAGCGGATGTGCGCGGACTACCCGTGGAACCGGCACGGCCACTACCTGGAGTACCGGAAGTTCAGCACCGGCAGCGACGTCGGCAAGGTGGCCTCCGCGGGCAACCCCCGCTTCGCCGGCCTGGACCTCGTGGGCGACTGGCCCACCACCACCCTCGACGCCGACGCCCAGGACCTCACCTTCTCCTACGAGCACACCGCCAACCACCTCGGACCGACGTGGACGTACCAGTTCTTCGTCACCAGGGACGGCTGGAACGCCTCGGTCCCGCTGTCCTGGGCCGACCTGGAGCCGACTCCGTTCATGGTGGTCGTCCACGGCCGCGACCCCGAACGGGCATGGACCACGGCGGCGCTGGCCGGACGCAAGAGGGGCCGCCACGCGATCGTGAACATCTGGGGCGGGCACGGCGGCGTCTGCACCACCGGCAACCCAGAGAGGTGCTGCGACCACGTCGACCAGGAGCAGCAGATGACCGGTGAGTTCTTCGTGTCCGTCTCGGACGTCGTTTTCGAGTGATCTGACCGGGAGCCGCCCTCTGCCCGGTTTCGGCACGGCGGGCATGCCGTGACGTGCGGGAACCGGCGGGCCTGGAACCGGACCCGATCACGCTCGCACTCTCACTCTCGCTCGCGGACCCGCCCCGGCGCCACGCCGGGGCGGGCCGCACACAGTGACACCCCACATCTCGAAGCCGACAGCCCGTGACCGCGTGCTCGTCGTCTTCAACGGCCTGGGCGGCATCGGCAGGACGACCCTGTCCCGGACGCCGCCCCTCCCAGCGGGGCTCACCGGGCCGGCCGGCCAGCCGACAGTTGGTGCCCGTACGCATCGACCTCGCGCGCTCTGTCGGCACCGACTTCGAACAGCTCGCGCTGACCATCCGGGCCGCCCTCACCAAGGAGTCCGCGCCCGCCGACGTCGCCCAGGCGCTCATGCTGCCTGGCGCCATCGGCTCGGCCGTCGGCGAAGTCACCGGTGCCCTCGTAGGTGCGCTGCGGGAACGCCGCCAGACCGTCCGGGCCGTCGGCGACCGCGCCCGGCGCGTGGACCTGCTCGAGGCCGAACATCTCCGCCGCAGAACTCGGCATGACACCGAGTGTGCCGACCCCCAAAAGCTCCCCGCTGACACTCACCTTGACCGCCGCGCCAGGCAGCAACGACAACAACCTGAGCTGGTACGGCCTCGGCCCGTCGGCGCCGGAGCAGGCGGGCGGCTACCGGATCAACCACTGGAACCGGGACACCTCTGCGTACGAAACCGTCGCCGAAGTCACCAGTGGCGTCTCGGAGTTCATCGACACGGGCGCGCAGCGCGGCACCACCGCCTTCTACCGGGTGACGGCTCTCGCCACAGACTGCACCGAGACCATCCCCGCCGGCGACTACGTGATCACCGCTCCCATGCATTGACCACCACGGCAGCACTGCACTGCCATGGGAGCGCTCGCCCACAACACCCTCGCTCGGGGCGGTAGGTGCTCGTCGGGGACCGGTCAGGGCCCGGTCCCCACTCCACGACGACCCCCAGTCCACCAGGGCGTCCGGGACCGGCGGAGCAGAACGACGCGGCCCGGCGCCTAGTGAGCGGCGAACGCCTGCGCCCTGAAGACCATGGACCATGGACTGGGCAGGTCGCGAGGCGGGTTCACCACGAAGATCCATCTGGCGTGTGAGCAGGGACAGAAGCCGTTGTCGCTGCTGATCACCGCCGGACAGCGCGGTGGCAGTCCGCACTTCGAGCCGGTCCTGAACGCGATCGGGGTGCCCCGGCCTGGTGTCGGCCGGCCGAGAAGCCGCCCGCTGCGGGTGCGAGGCGATAAGGCGTACTCATCACGCGCAAATCGCGCCTGCCTGCGCAGACGTGGCATCAGGTGCACGATTCCAGAGCCGGACGATCAGGTCCGCAACCGCAGGCGCCGCGGACGTGGCGGTGGCCGTCCGCCCTTCTTCGACCGCGAGGACTACAAGGCCCGGCACGCGGTCGAATGCGGGATCAGCCGTCTCGAGCAGCACCGGGCCGTGGCAACCCGGTTCGACAGACTTGCGGTTCGGTTCGAGGCGACGGTTCAGGTCGCGGCGATTCATCAGTGGCTGTGAACCCTCAGCCTGCCGGCGTGCGGATGCCCCGGCAGGAAAGGACGGACCTGCTGTCGGCGTACGGAGGAAGGGCGCGTTTCCTGGCATGGGCGCGGAGCGGTGTGTAGGGGGTTGCACCTTCCGTAGCGGCATGTGGTCCCGTGGACTTACGTCCCGATCCCTTGAGGAAAGGTCCTTGCTCATGCATTCGTCTTTCATGCCACCCCGCCAGGTCAAGATCGGTGACGCGGCGGCCTTCGCCGGCACCACGCCACGGGCGATTCGCCATTACCACGAGATCGGCCTGCTCCCCGAGCCGGAGCGGGGCGGCGATGACCGCCGCCGCTACGGGTACGAGGACATGATCCGCCTGCTGTGGATTCGCAGGATGGCCGACGCCGGGATCGCCCTGGACGACATCCGTGACGCCTTTGCCACCGGCACGGCTTCCGCCGGTGCGGACAGCGGAGACGGTATCGCGGGCATCCTGGAGCGGTTGGAGGAAACCCTTGCCGAGCAGGAGGCGGAATTGCGGCGGCAGCGGACCGCCGTGCAGCGGATGCGCACCGAAGGCAGCCGGATGGGCCTGCTCTCCGGCTTCGTCACCGAACGCCTCAAGAGCCTGCCCGAGGGCTCCCTGCGTCAGGCGGACCTGGACAGTCTGCTGGTCACTGAGCGGATCTTCGGCCCGCTCGGCGCGGCAGTCCAGGCCACCCGCTTCGTCGTCCTGGCCACGCATCCCGCTCTGCGGGAGGATTCCGACCGCATCGATGACGCCGAGGAGGCGCTCGATGACAGCGTCGCCGTCGATGATCCACGGGTGGTTCAAGTGGCTGTCGAGCGGCACGCCTTCGAAAGCGCCCTGCAGGCCGTCATCGAGGAGTCCGGCCTGGACAAGGACGACGATGCCCTCTTCGACGCCTGGGAAACTTTGCACTCTGCCACCGCCGATGACGGCGAGGACGGGGCCGACCTCAGCTCTGACAGGCGGGAGGCTGACTCCATGAGCCCGTTCGAAGCCACCGGCAAGATGCCCTACGACTTCTCCCCAGCCCGCCTGCGCTGTATGGAACTGGCCGAAGAACTCTCCGCCCAAGACCCACCCGCTACCTAAAACACGGCCTAGTCGATCGATCAACTGGCCTTCCCGCTTTGCCAGATCCTCGAACCGGTCCTGGAAGCCGGCGAAGCGCTCCCGGTACTCCGCTGCCACCTGTGGTTCCACCAGACCCTTGTCGACCTTGACGGCGTGCGGCGCCATGGGGTTGCGTGGCAGACGATGAGGACCGGGCGCCTGAGGCTTTTCCACCGCGATCACGTCGATGACCGGCGTCGGGTGGACCAGCTCTGAGACGATCTGCCGGATCCGGTCCTGCTCGGCATCGTCGAGGGCCACCTCGGGAGCTGCGGTGGCCCGCGCCTGGTTGTCTTCCGCGATCCCGAGGACCAGGACGCCGCCGCTCGTGTTCGCGAGTGCCGCCACGTCACCCGCGAGGTCGCGCTTGGCTTTGTCGGGGCGGCCGCCGCGCTCCGCGTTGAAGTCCAGGTCGTGGGACTCGGTCACGGTCTTCGTGGCGAGCGTGGTGACCTGAGCATGGGAAACAGCGTCCAGTCGGGCTCCGAAGATGCCTTCAAGCCGACGCGAGGGATGTGCGACCACGTGCCCGTCCGATCCTGCCGGATTTGGCCGCAGGTGCCACAGGAATTGATCGGGGGCCTCGGTCGGGTGAAGTTCGCCGGATCGCAGAACCTGCGGGGTCGCTGTCGCATCGTGCCAGGCATGAGGCAGATCAATGTCGCGCATGTGGCAAGGCTGGGTCTGGCTGTCGTGGAGGTCGCGGCCGCGGCAGCGGCCCCGCAGGTTCTGCGATCCGGCGAACTTCACCCGACCGAGGCCCCCGATCAATTC
>NZ_JBSFEV010000075.1:0-21966 GCF_053594615.1 Streptomyces sp. NPDC001858 | reverse complement strand
GCGCCACCGCCAAATTCACCGCACCCCCATGCACCACCCCCACACCCTTCGGCACCCCCGACGACCCCGACGTATAAATCACATACGCCAACCCCCCCGGATCCACCACCACCCCCGGAGCGGAATCAGGACACCCAGCGATCACCGCAGCCACCGAAGGCTCGTCCACCGCCACCATCCGCACTTGCCCGGCCGGCAGGTCGTCGAGCACCTCGCGAGTGCCCAGCACCAGGGCCGCATTGCTGTCGGCGAGCATCAGCGCGATCCGGTCCACCGGATACTGCGGATCGATCGGCAGATACGCCGCCCCCGCCTTCAACACCCCCAACAACGCCACCACCACATCAACCCCACGCTCCATCACCACCCCCACCACCGACTCCACACCCACACCCTGAGCCGCCAGATAACGCGCCAGCCGATTCGCCCGCGCATCCAACTCCGCATACGTCAGCTCAACACCGTCACCCACCACCGCCACCGCATCCGGAGACCGCACCACCTGAGCCTCGAACAACCCATGCACCGTCACGACCCGCTCCGGAACAGGCCGGGCCGTGGCATTCCAATCGACCAATATCCGACGGCGTTCCTCGTCGCCGAGCAGGCTGATGCGGCCGATCGGCTCGTCCGGCGCCGCTTCCGTCAACGCCCGTAGCGCCATGACATAGCGGTGTGCCAGGTCCTCGGCGGTGGCGTCGTCGTGAAGATCCCGGTTGACCTCGCTCTCGACCGCGAGCTCGGCGACGCCAGCCCGGTCGTAGAGGTTGACCTGCTGGTCGTAGGTCGGACCGGAGCTGACGATGCGGGCGACGGCGGTGCAGTCTCCGAAGCGGACCGGGTACTCGAACGACATGACGTTGACGCTCAGCTGGAACAGCTGCGGGCGGTCGACAGCCCGCAGGTCCCGGAGCACGTCCTCGTACCGGTACCGCTGGTGCCGCGCCGCCGTGTGCACCGTCCGCGCGATCCGTCGCACGAAGTCTCCGTGCGACTCTCGCGGGTCGATCCGGACCCGGACCAGAAGCACGTTGGTGGCCATGCCCACGGCGGCCAGCTCGCCCCCGGTCTCCCGGCCGAGCGCGGACACACCGAGCACGATGTCTCGCTCGCCGGTCATGCGGTACTGATGCAGGCCGCCGGCGGCGACCGCCAAACCTCCGAGGCTGGTGCCGAATCCCGCCGCGGCTGCCCGCAGGGAGGCCGCGGCAGGGGCATCGATGGGCCGCAGGTGGCGTCCGACCGCGCTCGGCAGCCGTGGGTGGCGTAGTCTCGGCCGGCCGGTCTCCGGCAGGTCCGTCAGCGTGGCCGACCAGAACTCGCGGTCCCGGCGCTGCCGCTCCGAGCCCCGGTAGTCGCGGTCCGCGTCGATCAGAGCCGAAACGGGTTCGAGCTCACCGCTGATCGGCCGCCGTCCCGCGGACAGCGCGTCGTAGGCGTCGGCCACCGCGGAGACGAACAGCGAAAAGCTGTAGGCGTCGACGACGACATGGTGCAGCTGTTGGTACCAGAGGAATCGCCGTTGCCCGAGCACGAACAGGATGTGGCTGGACAGTGGGGCGTCGGTCAGCTCCGTCCGCCGGGCGATGCTGGAGCGCATCGCGTCCTGCGCCACCGCCTGCGGATCAGGTGTGGCACTGAGGTCGATCACCTGGAGCGGCTGGTCGCCGACCGGGTGGACGTACTGCCGCGGCACCCCGTCCACCACGCGGAGGCGCAGTCGGTAGGCCTCAGCCTCGGCCAACGTATGTCTGAGCGCTTCCGCGAAGACGTCGACGTCCAAGTGGCCTCGGATGTCGACGTATTCGCCGACGTTGAAGACGGCGCTGTCCGGCTCCAACTGCTGGGCGTTCCACACGCCCAACTGGCCGGCCGTCAGCTCCTGCAGCTCGCCCCCGGACACATCCATCACCGCTCCCCGAGTCCGTCGTCCCACCTGCAGTCATCGGTGGGGCGTACGCCGTCCACCGGGCACTCCGCGATCGTGTGAGCAGATTCGTCCGGCACACATGCCCTGGGCATCTCATGTGCGATGGCGGGCCGGCCGGGCGCAGGCAGACTAACAGCGCCCGCCTGGAGTGACACCGTCCTGATCGCGAGGGTGCGGAGCGTCGACCGCGTCAATGCGGATCCGGGGCCGGCAGGCCGTGCGTGAGCAGATACTCCCGGCCGGCACGGTCCACTTCAGGTGTGGTGAAGCCGCAGTCGCGCAGGCCTTGTGCCAACCCGGCGACGGTCGGGCGTTCCAGCACCATGACGTAGTCGACCGGGGCGTCGAAGGTCCGTCGTAGTCGATGCGCGATCCGCATCGCGACCAGCGAGTGGCCGCCCATGGCGAAGAAGTCGTCGTGTACATCGATCGGCTCGTGGCGCAGCGCCGATTCCCAACAGTGCACGAGCACTGTCTCCAATACGTCGCGCTGTGCACCGTTCTGTGCAACGGACACGGTCCCATCCTTCCTGCGAGAACGGCGTCAGTGTCGCGCGATGCGACGAATGCCGCCGGATGTCCAACTGAGCAATGCGCGTCAGTTGCACAAGTGCCGCGACCATGGGCGGCGTTCTACCCTCGCCTACCGGGAAGGGCCGCGATGGGGAGAGGTTCGATGTCTGGGGATCGCTACACGCATGTGCTGGACGTCCTGACCAAGTACGTTTCCGAGCGGCTGCTCGGCGAGGATGACGCGCCCGATCTCACCGACCGCACTCCGCTGCTGGAGCTCGGGGTGCTCAACTCGCTGGAGACGTCCCGGCTGGTGGCCTACATCCGCGAGACATTCGGCGTGCGGCTGGGGCCGGCCTCGATGACCGCCGGCAACTTCCGGGATCTGGCGACGATCACCGGCATGGTGGTCGGTCACCCCGTGGTCCCTGCCGTCGACGGATCGGCCGTGAGCAGTGCGAATGGAGGCATCGGTGCCTGAGGACGTCCAGTACGACGTAGGGGTGATCGGAGGCGGTCCGGCCGGCTCGACGATCGCCTCCTACCTGGCCCGGGCCGGTCTCGACGTCGCGGTGTTCGAGTCGTCGGTCTTTCCTCGGGAGCACGTCGGCGAGTCCCTCGTCCCGGCGGTGATTCCGGTCATGCACGACATCGGAGTGACCGCCAAGATCGAGGCCGCCGGGTTCCCGCGAAAGTACGGCGCGGCCTGGACCTCGTCCGACAACCGGCCGACGAGTCCCTTGGACTTCCACGCCGGTTCGCACGGTTGGGGCGTCGCCGAAGTCAGCTATCACGAGCGCGAGCAGGCCGGTGTCGACCGCGTCTACGCCTGGCATGTGGACCGGGGCCAGTTCGACCTCATCCTGCTGAAGCACGCGGAGGACCTCGGTGCGTCGGTCTTCAGCGGTGTACGGGTGAACCGGGTCGACTTCAGCGAACCGGCCCGCCCGGTCCTACAGGTGAACATGGGTCGCACGACGACGCCGATCCCGGTGCGGATGGTGGTCGACGCCAGCGGCCGGCAGACCCAACTCGGCAGCCAGCTCAAGCTGAAGGTGCCCGATCCGGTCTTCAACCAATATGCCATCCACTCGTGGTTCGAGGGTCTGGATCGGGCGAGCCTGGCCCGCGACCCCGCGCAGGCCGACTACATCCATGTGCACTTTCTGCCGTTGGAAGCCACCTGGGTCTGGCAGATCCCGATCACCGACACCATCACCTCCGTCGGTGTGGTGACCCAGAAGGCACGGTTCAAGGCCGCCAAGGACGACCTGGAGACGTTCTTCTGGGACTCGGTCGGAAGCCGCCCCGACCTGCTCGGCGCGCTGCGCACCAGTGAACGGCTGCGGCCTTTCAAGTCGGAGGGCGACTACAGCTACGGCATGCGTCAGATCGCCGGTGACGGCATGCTGCTCATCGGCGACGCGGCCCGGTTCGTCGACCCGATCTTCTCCAGCGGTGTGAGCGTCGCGATGAACAGCGCGCGGTTCGCCGCCGCCGACATCATCGCCGCCGCCGAAGCCGGCGACTTCCGCCGAGCGCGGTTCGACAACTACGTGAATGTCCTCAGACGCGGGGTGAACAGCTGGTACGACTTCATCTCGGTCTACTACCGGCTCAATATCCTCTTCACCGCGTTCATCGACGATCCGCGGTACCGCCAGGACGTCATCCGGATGCTGCAGGGCGATGTCTACGACGGTGAGGAACCGCCCGCGCTCGGTGCGATGAGGGAGTTCGTCGCCGCCGTCGAGGCGGACCCCGATCATCTGTGGCACAGCCGTCTCGGCAACCTCAAGGCGCCCGCTACCGCGGCCCTGTTCTGAGCCGGTGCGCACAGCGTCGGGCCGGTCCGGCGCGCGGTCGGCCGGCCCCGCCCTAGAGTCCCAGTTCCCGGGCCACTATCTGGCGCTGGATGTCGGACGTGCCGGAGAAGATCGTGCCGCCCAGCGCGTCGCGCAGGGCGGCCTCGGCGCCGTACTCACTGAGGTAGCCGCGGCCGGCGAGGAGCTGGACCGCGTCGACCGCGCTGGCCGTCGCGGCCTCCGAGACGGCCAGTTTGGACAGCGCGGAGCCCAACGGGTCGGGCTCCGCGCGGTCGAGCGACCAGCAGGCGCGGTACAGCAGGAGGCGGCCGCTCTCCAGACGCAGCTTCATCTCGACGATCCGGTTCGTGACCGACTGGAACTCACGCAGCGGGCGTCCGAACTGGCTGCGCTCCTTGGCGTGCGCCACGACCTGGTCGATCAGGCGCTCCTGGAGCCCGACGTACAGCGCGAAGAGGCAGGTGCGCTCCCACAGCATCGACTCCTGGAACACGACCGAGCCCTGGCCGCGTTCGCCGAGAACGTTCTCGTGCGGCACAAAGCAGTCGATGAATTCGACCTCGCTCGCCGGGCAGGACGCCATGCCGAGCTTCCGGAACGGTTCGCCGACCCTGATCCCCGCCGCACCGCGCTCCACGGCGAAGGCGGTCAGCGCGAAGTGACCGGCGGTCGGGTCGGTGGTGGCGTAGCTGACGAACACGTCGGCGGCCGGGCCGTTGCTGACGAAGCTCTTGATCCCGTTCAGGAGGTATCCGCCGTCGGTCGGTGTGGCCGTCGTGGCCAGCGTCGAGACGTCGGAGCCGGCCTCCGGCTCGGTCATCGCGTTCGCCGCGATGGACCTGCCGGCGCACAGGTCGGGCAGCAGCCGCTCCCGCAGCGCCGGCGCCCCGAACTCGGCGATCGGCATGGCGCAGGCGAACAGGTGCGCGGCGGCGGCGAACACCAGACCGGTGTCCGGACAGCCGCGGCCGAACGCCTCGAACAGCAGGGCGGTGTCGAGGGCTCCGAGGCCGGCGCCGCCGTATTTGGCGTCGACGCTGGCTCCGAGCAGCCCGTGCTCACCCAGTGTCCGCCAGGGCTCGGACGCGATGCCCGGCGTGCCGGTCTCCGGCGGCAGCCGCTGCCGGGCAAGGGCGAGTGCCGCGTCGTACCGGGCTCGCTGCTGTGGCGTCCAGCCGAACTCCATGGGGCCTCCAACGATCGGTCCTGTCGGTCGGCGAGGGCCGGCCTGTCAGGACAGCCATGGCGGCACGGCGGTCAGGCGGAGCACCGCGCCGACGATGCTGACACCGGGGCCGACACCGAGCAGGAGCAGATGCGCACCGGGTCCGACCTCGCCGCTCTCCATCAGGTGATCGAACGCGATGACCTGATCGCCGGCGCCGACATGACCGACGGTGCTGCCGAACTCCCAGGTGGTCTGCTTCAACGGCACGCCCAGCGGCCCCAGTCTGTCCTCGACCACTTCGCGGCCTGCGTGGTTGAACGCGACGCGTGTGATCCGGTCGAGTTCGACTCCGGCTTCGTCCAGCAGCCGGTCGACGAGACCCACGAACCGTTGGACGAACTCCAGTCCGCTGCCCGGTCCGAATCCGCCCGTGGCGGCGAACTCCGCGAACCGCGCGCCGAAGTCCAGCTGCCTGCCGAGCGTCATGTCTGCCGGATGAAGCGGTGTGCTGCCCCGGTGCAGGGCCTCCAGGTCGGTCAAGGTCACCGACGCGACGGACAGGACTTCGGCGAAGCCGGGTGCTCGGCTGAGCACCAGCGCCGCGCCGCCGTCCGCCATGATCATGCCGGGGTTGCAGCGCCACCGGTCGAGCAACGGCGAGTCGAAGTTGTCGGCGGACACGAGCAACGCGGCACTGCCGGCGGGTGCGGTTCGCAGGGCGGCGTCGGCCAGCGCCAGCGCGCCGAACATGCCGTTGCAGCCCTGTCTGACACCGGTGGCGAACGCGTCGCCGGCACCCAGCCGCCGCTGCAGATAGGTGTACGGCAGCCAGCCTTCGGGCCCCGAGTGGTAGACGTCGATGTGAAACAGGTGACTGAGCGACACAGCGGGTACCGCCGCGCGGCCGAGCGCCTGTTCTGCCGCGACGCGCGCGAGGTCGAGCGCCGGTACGTCGCCGGCGACCGAAACGCTGACGTATCCGGTCGCCTCGGCCTCGTCGGGCTCGTACCATCCGGCGGCCACGGCGTCGGAGACGGCGACCCGATCGGCGAGACACACACCTGTGCCGTGGAGGAACAACCCCGGCGTCCGCATGTGGAAAACACTATGTACTGCGCTCCGGCGCGGACAAGCAGACGCCGTTTGGACAACCGGCAATCGATGGGAGTGCAACGACATGAGCAATCGCCCCCCTGCGGTCCTCCTGCCCGCCCTGGTCCGCGACGCGGCCCGGCGCACTCCCCGGGCCCCGGCCGTGCGTGACGGCGACACCACGGCGACCTACGGGGAGTTGGACGAGCTCGCCGACAGGTATGCGCGCGCGTTGGCCGCCTCGGGGGTCGGCCGTGGCGACCGGGTGGTGCTGTGGACCTCGAAGAGCGTCGACACGGTCGCGGCCATGCAGGCGACGCTCCGGCTCGGCGCCGTCTACGTACCGGTGACACCGTCGAACCCGGCCTCGCGGGTGCGGCGCATCGCGCACGGCTGCACGGCGGCCGTCGTCCTCACCGAGGAACCGCTCGACGGCGACCCGCGGTCCATGACCCTCGCACACCTGCGCGCGATACCGGACCGACCGGGCGCTCCCGTCCCCGACATCGCGGCGGCGCCGGACGACTGCGCGTTCATCCTCTACACCTCCGGCTCGACCGGAGAGCCGAAAGGGGTGTGCATCAGCCACCGGAACGCGTTGGCGTTCGTGGACTGGGCCGCGGCCGAGACCGGGCTGGTGTCCGGCGACCGGCTGGCCAACCACGCGCCGTTCAACTTCGATCTGTCGGTGTTCGACCTGTACGGCGCGTTCCACGCCGGTGCGTGCGTCGATCTGATACCCGCGGCGCTGTCCTACGCGCCGGAAGCCCTCACCCGGTTTCTGTTCGATCGCGACATCACGGTGTGGTACTCGGTGCCGTCGGCGCTTCAGTTGATGGCGGGCGACGGAGGGTTGCTCGACCAGGGGCCGCCGCCGTCCCTGCGGGTCTGCGTCTTCGCCGGCGAATCCTTCCCGATCGCCGATGTGGTGCGCATGCGCGCTGCATGGCCCGCGGTGCGGATGTTCAACTGGTACGGCCCGACCGAGACGAACGTCTGCACGTCGTACGAGGTGACGTCGCGGGACCTGACCAGGACCCGGCCGCTGCCGATCGGCACGGCCTGCAGCTCCGATCGGGTGCGGCTGGACCCGCCCGGCGCCGAACTCGGCGAGATCATCGTCGAGGGGCCGACCGTCATGCTGGGTTACTGGGGCCACACCCGCCAGGACGGGGCGTACCGAACCGGTGATCTCGGCCGGATCGGAGCGGACGGCAATCTGGAGTACGTGGGCCGCCGCGACCAGATGATCAAGGTACGCGGTCACCGGGTGGAGCCGGGCGAGATCGAGGCCGTGCTCGCCGCGCACCCAGCGGTGGACTCGGCGGTCGTGGTCATCGCCGGGACGGGGCTGGCCGCGAGGATCCACGCGGTCGTCGTCCCGGTGGAGGGTCAGCGGCCCACGACTCTCGGGTTGAAGGCACAGTGCGCCGCTCACGTGCCGACGTACATGGTGATCGATGCGCTGCGGCTGGTCGCCGAGTTGCCCCGGACCGCGAACGGAAAGGTCGACCGGGCGGCGCTCACGAAGATGTGTGAAGACGGAAGCGGGGTCTCCTGAAGAGGAGACCCCGCACGCCACCGGGTGGTTGTCCGGCACACCACCGGGTGGTTGTCCGTGGGTTCAGTTGATCGAAGGTTCAGTTGATCGATGCGAGGTACTCGTAGCAACTCGGCAGGCGGGAGGCGCAGTTCTGGGCGTCCGCCTGTATCCGGGCGAGCTCCTCGGCGGCCCGTGTCCGGTCGATCAACGACAGAGCCGGTCGTGGGCGGCTCGGCCCGTGACCGAGCCCGAGGAGCATCGTGTTCCACGAGTACGTCTCGAAGCCGTGATAGCGGGGGTAGATGGTCTCGTCGTCCAGCAGGAAGCTGGAGGCCATCGCCAGGCGCTCGTTGAGCCCGTCCGGGATCGTCCGGACCTTCGCCTCCTTCCAGTACTGACTGTCGTCGCGCTGCGCGGCACGGTAGTGCAGGACGAGGAACTCCTTGACACCGTCGATGGCGTGGTTGATCCGCTGGTTGTACGCCGCCGCGAGCTGCGGGTCCCAGCGCCGGTCGGGGAAGTGCCGCACCAGCTGCTCGACTCCGTGCTGGATGAAGAAGATGCCGGTCGACTCGAGCGGCTCCACGAACCCGCTGGACAGGCCGATGGCCACGCAGTTGTTGACCCAGGAACGCTCGTTGCGGCCGATCCGCATCTGGATGTGGTTGGCGGTGAGGCCCTCCTGCCCCGGTGCCGCATAGGCGCGCAAGGTCGCTTCGGCCTCGTCCGGCGAGCAGAACTCGTCCGAGTAGACGTATCCGGTGCCGTTCCGCCCGAACAGTGGGATCGTCCAGATCCATCCCGCCGGCATCGCCGTCGCGGTCGTGTAGGGGTCGATGCCGTCCCGCTCCTGGTCGCGCGGCACTTGCAGGGCCACGGCACGGTTGTTGGGAAGGACGTCCTGGAAGGAGAGGAATCGCTCCCGCAGCGTCCGGTTGATCAGCAGGCCGCGGAAGCCTGTGCAGTCGATGAAGAGGTCACCGGCCACGTCACCGTGGTCCCGGGTGGTCACATGGGTGATCCAGCCCCGCTCGTCCTGGCCCACTTCGAGCACGTCGTCGCGGATGTGGTGGACGCCGCGCTCGACGCCGAACCGGGTGAGGAACAGTGCGAGCCTGGCCGCGTCGAAGTGGTAGGCGTAAGGGAACTGCGCGCGCTGTTCGGCCAGTGTCGAGCGGCCGAGGGACCGGTCCGCATCGGCGACGAAGAGTTGCCCGTCCAGCATCCGGGGCGCTCTCTGGGCCTCACACAGGGTCGGGGTGATGAAGCACTGGCGGTCGAAGCTCTGGTTGCGGTCACCGATCTGCAGCCACCAGTCCGCCATGGGAAACCCGTCCGCCACCCGAAGGCGTTCGAACGGATGGTAGAAGTGGCGCCCGGGCATGGCCCAGTCCTGGAACCGGATACCCAGCTTGTAGCTTCCACCGCACTGCGGCATCCAGACCCGCTCGTCCAGGCCCAGGTACTCGAAGAAGTGACGGACCGTGCTGAAGGTGGCTTCGCCCACGCCGATGGTGGGAATGCGGTCGGATTCGACGACGGTGACTCGGAGCCGGTCGCCGAACGCCGCCTTCAGATAGGTGGCACTCATCCAACCCGCCGTGCCGCCGCCGACGACAACTACTGATCTGATCATGGGGCACTCCCGCGATCGGCCTGTACATTCAGTGCCGCAAGTAGTTCCTCGTCCGACTGCGGAGGCCCAGTGCCTCGTGGTCCTGTGAGCGTCATGGCACGACGCTCACCGGCTGCATGACGAGACACCGGCGCCGTCCGCCGGTACGAGGTCGAGTCAGTCCTTCTCCATCGCGGCGATCAGGCTCTTGGGCCGCAGGTCGGTCCACGACTTCTCGATGTAGTCCAGGCAATCCTGGCGCCCGGCCTCGCCGAAAACCACATTCCAGCCGTCCGGTACATCAATGAAGCTCGGCCATAGCGAATGCTGACCTTCGTCGTTTACCAGGACCAGGTACATAGCGTCGGGATCCTCGAAAGGATTCACCATCGCACCGCCTTTCATCACTGATCTGTGGACGCCGCGTTCACGGCGCCCGGCTCTCGGACACTCCGCAAGGCTGTCGCGGCCATTCTCTCCGAGGACGCCGTGTGCGTCACGTCGCTCCGTCGGTGCCGTACAACCGACGTCCGGGCCGCAGTTGGACAAGACGAGAACAGACGACTCGTCGACGCCGCCGACTTTATTCGGTCTTTCCGGAAGCCACCATGACCACATCGGAGCGAGTGGAATTCACGCTGGTCAGGGTCTGGCCTATGAGGGACACTGACGACCGTTGACCGCCATGTCTCAGGGAGCAGTTCGGCTGCGTATTCCACCACGGCCATCGGGCCGCCCGCCCCTCCCTGGGCGTACCGGGATCGGAGGCCGGGATGGACAGCGCCGCAGAGGTCGGCCGGCCCTGGGGGCCGCACGAGATCACCAGCGAGTCCGCCGGCACGCGGGATCTGGTCGGCTGGCTCGCCGACCTGGGCCCGGATGGGCTCACGGAGCTGCTCGTCACGCGAAAGGCGCTGGTATTCCGGGACTTCGGCATCACGCCCGCGTCCGTCGAGGCGGTGCTCGACCGGCTGGTTCCGGGCCGCCTCCCCTACGTTCACGGGAACTCGCCGCGTACTCGGGTGGGCCGCAACCTCTACACGTCCACCGAATATCCGCCGCAGTTCACCATCTCCATGCACAACGAGCTCAGCTACGCCCGCCGTTGGCCGGCCCGCCTCGCCTTCTACTGTGAGAAGGCCGCGGAGAGCGGGGGTGCGACTCCCGTGCTCGACGCCGAGCGGTGGCTCGATTCACTCGACGCCGAAATCCGTGGGGCGTTCGCCGGCGGCATCCGGTATGTACAGAATCTGCATGACGGATTCGGCTTCGGAAAGAGCTGGCAGGACACCTTCGAGACCGACGACCGCACCACCGTCGAGAAGTTCCTCGCATCCTCCGAGGCCGAGTGGGAATGGAGCCAGGACGGCATCCGCATCACCCAGCACCGGGCCGCGACCACGACACACCCGGTCACCGGCGCCACGGTCTGGTTCAACCAGGCGGACCAGTGGCATCCGGCGGGACTCGGCGACAACACCGCCTCCGACCTGTACGACATCCTCGAACCGGACGAGTTCCCGCAGTACGTGACGTTCGCCGACGGCACCCCGATCCCGGACTCCCATGTCGAACAGATCCAGGATCGCGGGCTGCGGAACGCCGTCGACGTGGACTGGCGGGCCGGCGATGTGTTGCTGATCGACAACGTCCTCGCCGCACACGGTCGGCGTCCGTTCGAGGGCACCCGCCGGGTCCTGGTCGCGATGGCCTAGGACTGTCCGGCCTCCCCGGCCTCGCAGCTCTGCACGCCTCTCCTAGCCGAGCCCGCCCTCCTCCAGCGGGGCCGAGTGGCCGGGTACGGGATCCTCGGCCTGGTGGAAGAACTGGATGCTGTACAGGTCCGCGTACAGCCCTCCGGCGGTCAGCAGCTGCTCATGGGTGCCGCGTTCCTTGATCCGGCCGCCGTCGACGACCAGGATCTGGTCCGCCTGACGGACGGTGGACAACCGGTGCGCGATCACCAGCGAGGTCCGGCCGGCCAGGGCTGTGTCGAGCACGCGCTGGATCGCTCGCTCGGACTCCGAGTCCAAGTGCGCGGTGGCCTCGTCGAGTACGACGACGGGCGGTGACTTGAGCAGCAGCCGGGCCAGGGCGATGCGCTGCTTCTCCCCGCCGGACAGCCGGTAGCCGCGCTCGCCGACCAGTGTGTCGAGGCCGTCGGGGAGCGAGGAGATGACGTCCCAGACCCGGGCCGCGTCGCATACGTCGACCAGCTCCCGCTCGGTCGCGTCCGGGCGCGCGTACAGCAGGTTGGCCCGGATCGTGTCGTGGAACAGGTGCGCGTCCTGCGTGACGACGCCGACCGTCTCGCCCAGGGATCGCAGGGTCACGTCCCGCACGTCTTCGCCGCCGATCCGCACCGTCCCCGAGCTGGGGTCGTAGAGACGGGCCACCAGCTGGCTGATCGTCGTCTTCCCCGCCCCGGACGGCCCGACCAGCGCGGTCAGCTGCCCCCCGGGGACGCGAAAGCTCACGTCCCGCAGGATCGGCGCTTCGTTGGGCCGCTCCAGCGAGGGCAAGGAGATCGACTCCAGCGAGGCGAGCGACACCTCGTCGGCGGTCGGGAAGCGGAAGGAGACCCGGTCGAACTCGATGTCCGGGGCCTTACCGTCGTCGGCTCCGGCGACCCGCAGCGGGCAGGCACCGGCCCGCTCCTCGACGAGCGGACGGCGGTCGAGCACCTCGAAGATGCGGTCGAAGCTGACCAGTGCGGCCAGGACCTGGACGTGCATGCTGGACAATTGGTTGATCGGACCGAACAGCCGCAGCAGCAGGGTCGCCAGGGCCACGAGTGTGCCCACCTCGAGCTCGCCGTCGACGGCGAGCTTGCCGCCGAATCCGTACACCATGGCGGAAGTCACCGCGGTGAGCACGGTGAAGACCACGACGAGCATCTGTCCCCAGACCATCTGGGCGGTGGCGACGTCGCGTACGTCGGCCGCCCGGTCGGCGAACGCGTCGGCATCGCGCCGCGGCTCTCCGTAGAGCTTCGCGAGCATCGCCCCGGACACGTTGAACCGCTCGTTCATCAACGAGGCCATCTCCGCGTCGAGTTCCATGCGCCGTCGCGTGAATCGCTGCAGCCGCCGCCCGATCGCCTTGGTCGGCAGCAGGAAGAGGGGAATCATCGCCAGCACGATGAGCGTGATCTGCCACGACAGATAGACCATCGTGAGGAGCACGAGGACGAGCGTCAGTATGGTGGACGTCGCTTGGGACAGCAGGGTCGTCACCGCTTGCTGGGCCCCGATGACGTCATTGTTCAACCGGCTGACCAGGGCGCCGGTCTGGGTTCGGGTGAAGAACGCGAGTGCCTGCCGCTGTACATGTGCGTACACCTCGGTACGCATGTCGTAGAGCACGCCCTGTCCCACCCGGGCCGACAGCAAGGTCTGGCAGTAGATCGCCACCGCGTCCACCAGAGCGATCCCGACAAGGAGCAGCGACAAGGTCGTGACGACCGTGAGCCGCCTGGGTGTGAGGCCGTCGTCGATGATGAATTTGAGGATGAGCGGTCCCGTGGCGGCGGCTCCCGCGTGAAGTGCCGTCGTCAGCAGCAGCAAGAGCAGCGAACCGCGATAGGCGGTGGCGTACTGAACAGCTCGGCGCAACGTTCCGGGACTTATCTTGTGACGCCTGACCGAGTCAAGGTCCAAGGGCATCCTCATGGAATTCGCGTTCGGGCCACCTCTCATGGACACGTTACGAGGCCCTTCGTCCCGCGGAAATCTCCCGCTGTCGTGATCTCGGCCGTGACTGAATTCTCTTCGGCGCCGGCGGGAGAACTGCGCGCCTAGTTCTTCTCCAAGAACTCGATGATCGCCGTGTTCACTTCGTGGGGGCGCTCGAGGTATCCGAGATGCCCGCAGTCGGCGATCTCCACGAAGTCGCAGTCCGGAATGGCCTCGGCCACTTCGGCACAGAGATGCGGCGGCGCTATGAGGTCGTCGGAAAACGCGATGACCCGGCACGGCACGGTGACGGCGCGGAGTGTGTCGCGCCGGTCCGTGAACGTGTCGATCCACATTTGGCCGGTGGCGCTCTCGCCGCTCAGCTCGAGGATCTCCAGCCATGAGGACACTGCCGCGTCGTCGTTCAACGTCGTCGGCGACAGCATCTGGAGCGCCGTGGTGACGGCGTCATGACTCCGAGGAATCCGGACGCCGCTCTCCAACAGCGCTCGTTCTGCCGCCACTTGTGCCTTCCGGATCCGGTCCGGCCTGGCCCGGGTGGCGATCAGGACGGCACACCGCACCAGGTGCGGCCAGCCGATCGCCAATTCCTGTGCGACGATCGCGCCCAGCGAGGTGCCGACGATCCGGCAGGGCGCCAAGTCGAGTTCTTCGATGAGCCCCTTGGTGTCGGCGACCATGTCTTCGAGCGCATACCGGCCCGCGGGGGCGTCCGAGGGCGGGACACCCCGGTTGTTGAACACAACCGTCCGATATCCCGCCTGGTGCAACACCGGCGTCTGATGGAGGGTCCAGACATGGCCGGCCGCTCCCGAACCCATGATCAGCAGTACGTTCTCGCCTTGCCCCGAGCGCTGGTAGGCGAGCCGGATGCCGTTGGTGTGCAGGTAGGCCATGTCGGGTGACCTACCAGATCCACTCTCGCTTGTTGAACAGATGCTCGGCGGTGACGCCGTGGTCCGAGCACCAGCCCAGGAACTCGTCGATCTGCTTCAGCTGGTAGGTGTCCTCGTTGTACGTCGTCGCCATGACGTGGCCCTGCCAGCTCTCCTCGCCCATGGCGTAGATGTACGCGTCGTCGGCGCCCAGTTCCGTCATGATCGCGGCAGCCTGCTGCGCGTTCGACCCGGACAGCTTGCGCGAGTCGCTCATCTTCTTGGTCACAGGCCGCGTCAGCAGACCCTTGTAGAGCCAGGTCAGCGGGGCTCCGTCGCATTCCATCCCGAGGAACGCCTTGTCGACCTTGCCGAACTGCTCGCGAATGTACCGGTAGAGAACGGGATCGATGCCGGAGGAGTCCGCTCCGATGAACACCGACGATCCGGCCAGCTGGACCATGTAGGTCGACTTGGCGCGGATGTCGAGGTCGCAGTGTTCGCCGAGGAACGGCGTGGCCACCAGCTTGGCGCCGCCGGGCAGGGACACTTCGTCGAAGTCGTCCACCTCGATCACCGAGAACCCCAGGTGGCGCAGGTACAGCGCGATCGAGGGGTCGCAGAGGTTGCCTCGGGAGGAGCGCGGCACCACTACCGCGTCGAGCCGCGGGCGCAGCTGGAGCAGGGTCTCGAGGACGATGTGGTCCTGGTGTCCGTGGGTGATGACGGCGAGGTCGATGTGGTCCGGAAGATCGTCGAGCGTGTATCGGTCGCCGGCCCGGTTGTCGGTGCTGATGAAAGGGTCGGTCACGATGGCCGCGTCCGGTGTCTGCAGCACCAGGCACGCGTGCCCGAAGTAGCGGATCCGGCCGCCGCGCTCGATGTGCCGGTCCTGGGCCAGGCTCGGCGCCGGGGCGAGCAGTGTGTCGAGCTGAGCCGCCTGCGCGTCGTCGAGTTCGAGCGCTTCGCGGAGGTGTGCCGTCGTGGTGGCCTGCGTCCTGGCCTTGAAGAGCTCGTCCAGGCCCGGATGCGTGAACGCATGGGGCAGGTCGATGACTTGCGGGGAAGGCAGCCGGGGCGTGGCCAGGATGAACGGGCGTTCGACCCCGTCGTCGAGCGACAGCTGCACCGATTGGCGCTGCACGTCGTAGATCGGGCTGTGGTAGGTGAGTGGTTCCACGTAGCGCATGGACGCCTGGTTATTGGTGTCGTAAACCAACTCCACCAGGCCGTTGAGCGCCGCCGGCAGCTTCGGGTAGAACGGCGTGAGGTCGAAACCGGTCGCGCTCTGCCGCAGCAGTTCTTCTGCTTCGGCGACCGCGGCGGCGAAGTCGAGCATGTCCGCCCGTTCGCGTTTGATGCCGTCGAGCAATGCGGCTACCTCGGCGCTGCGGTCCTCCCCGATTCCGATGAAGTATCCGCCGCGTAACTCGGGGTTGGTGCTGGCCGCGACATGCACCTTCGGGGAGTGCAGATACGATTCGAGCAGGGGCACTTGAACATTTGCCAGGTTCATCGCCCCCTGCACCGGGGCAACGATGTGCAACCACGCGTAAAACCGGTCGACGAGTGGCTCGATGATCGCATTCGAGCGGAGAAACACCGGCTCGTTGCCATTGCCCATCTGCTTCCCTCCCTTGAAACAAATGTCGACGTCACCGCTCGGGCAAAGCCCCGCATTACCGGGTCCGTGCATCCGGCTCGACCATCACATCTCAGCCCGGGAAGTCCGTCAATGCCGGGACACCCGCCTGGTGCGCGGCGGGTGCCTGGCCGGTGGGGAGTTGCCCGTTACCGAGGTGTGGAACTACCCGGCGGGGGTGTCCAACTGAGGTGACTGCGCATTTGCACGCGGGAGAATTTCTGTGGTCGTCGACCGACCGACGCCCCGGGACCCGAACCCGGCCACTGTTCGAGTAGCGGCCGGGTTCGGGCCGGGTTTCGGGCCGGGTTCGGGCCAGGTTCGGGCCTGGTTTCGGGCCGGGTTCGGGCCTTGTTTCGGGCCAGGTTTCGAGCCGGGTTCGGGCCTGGTTTCGGGCCGGGTTCGGGCCGGGTTTCGGGCCGGGTTCGGGCCGGGTTTCGGGCCGGGTTCGGGCCGGGTTTCGGGCCGGGTTCGGGCCGGTGGCACCTTTCTCGAACTCAGAAAGTATCGGTCACCGGACGGCGGCCGCCGAGCCGGGCGGGCACGGCGGTGAGCACCGCCACGACGAGCAGAGTCGCCGCCACCAGCGCGACCGCTTGCCAGAGCGAGGGGAGTGTCGCCCGGTCGCCGTCGCCGCCGGCGAACGAGTTGATCGCGCTGAACAGGACGATGCCTCCCGGGAAGACGCCCAGGACCGCGCTGACGGCCGCGGGCAGCACCTGCGCGGCCGCCAGTGCGGTGCTCACCTCACCGGGGGTCGCGCCCAGGGCGCGCGTCAGCGCCGAAGCATGCCGGTTGTCTAGCACCGTCGCCCAGGTGATGACGATGGCGTTGACCGCGGCCAGGGAGAGCAGGATGACCGACCAAACGAGGAGCACATGACGCAACACCTTCGCCTGGGCGTCGTCGTATCCGCCGGTGAGCGTCTGGGTGTCGAGGAAGGTGTTGAGGATCAGCAGGACGTAGATCCCGCTGACCGTGATGAAGATGATGGCCGCCCCCAGCAGCACCCGCCGCGGTCGGCGGGCCGCGATCCGCAACGCGAGCAGCAACGAGATGGGCAGTCGCGCCGAGAGCGCGATCAGCCAACCCATGCGGTGCGGCGGGCGCGGGGCGTCGGCCAGCGCGTTGACGGTACTGGAACGGGCCGCGCGCACGGCCGGCACGGCGGTGGCGACCACCGCGACCGCGAGTGCCGCGGCGAGCACCCAAGCGGCCGTGGACAGGGTCATCGGCGGTGTGCCCACGCTGCCGACGAGGCCGGCGCTGGACTCGGTGAGCAACGGAGCGGTCAGCGTACCGATCGCCAACCCGCCCGCGGCTGCGACGACGGCCACGAGGACGTACTCGGCGAGCAGTACGGAAGCGACGAGGCCCGGCGTGCCACCGACCGCCTTGAGGAGCCCGACGCGCCTGGTCTGATCGGCCATCCGGCCTCCGACCAGCACCGACAGGCTGGCCACGGCGAGCAGACCGAGCAGCCAGGTGCCGATCAGCAGCAGGATCTGGGAGTCCTTGGCCAGCTCGGTCGCGTCGTCGAGGATGCTCTCCCAGGGCTGCATGCGCATACCCCGGGGACCGGCGGCGCCGTTCGCACCGACGAAAGCCTCAGCGCTCTCGGGGTCGGCCAGCTTCAGATTCATCACGTAGGACAGGGAGTCGGTGCTCGGGGCGAGGCTGCGGACGTCCGCCTGCGTGAGCCAGACCAGTCCGGGGTCGTGCAACACCGCCGCGGGCGCACCCTCGGTGCTGCCGTTCACACACCCCTGGGGGACGAGACATGACGACCCGGGATAAGGCGCCATGGCTGCGGTGACCGCGAGACCGACCACCTCGAACGACCGGCCGTCCAGCGTGACCTGATCGTCGATGCCGACGTCGAGCGCGTTGGCGAAGGCCGCTTCGAGCACCACGCCGCCCTCACTGACCCAGTCGCCTGCGGTCACTTCGGGTTGGTCGACCGACGCGGTCGCGGCGTCACGCCCCACGACCTGCACATCCGACGTCTTGTCGAATGCCTCGAACTTGGCCGCCGTGACCGGGAACGGCCCGCTGTGGCCGACGACGCCGGGCTTGTCGGCCAGTGTCTCGAGGGGGGAGAGCTGGCCGCTGGCGACGACGTCGGGCCCGTTGGTGGCCTCCCGGGTGGTCTGGTACGGGTCGCTGGCCGCGTCGCGCAGGACGAGCGCAAGCGTCAACGTCGTGGTGGCCGCCAGGATGGCGAGCAGCAGAAGCACCGCCTCGGTGCGGCGCCGCCGCAGGTCGCGCAGGGCGAGGCGGCTCACGAGCAGGATGCGGCCCATCGCCCTCAGTCCCCCAGCCCGACGAAGGGGCGAAGCTGTCCGGTGGTGCCACCGGTCAACTTGGTCTCGTCCATGAACGCACCGTCGCGCATCGAGATCAAGCGGTCGGCGGTCGCCGCGATCCGCTCGTCATGGGTGACGATGACCAGCGTCTGACCGGACTTGTGCAGGCCCTCGAAAAGCTGGAGCACGTCCAGGGTGGCGGCGCTGTCGAGGTTTCCGGTCGGTTCGTCGGCGAGGACCACGGCCGGTTCGTTGCTCAGAGCCCGGGCGACCGCGACCCGCTGCCGCTGGCCGCCGGACAGCGCGGAGGGCAGGAAACGCGCCCGGCCGGCGAGCCCGACCTGCTCCAGCAGCTCCTCCGCACGCCGTCGCGCGGCCCGTGGCGAGCGGCCCGCAAGCAGTGCCGCCAGCTCGACGTTCTCGACGGCGGTGAGCTCCTCCATCAGATGAAAGGACTGGAAGACGAAGCCGAGGTCAGTGCGGCGCAGCCGAGCCAGGGCCTTTTCGCTGATGTTGTCGATACGGCGGCCGTTGAGTAAAACCTCGCCACCCGAAGGCCGGTCGAGCCCTCCGAGCAGATGTAAAAGCGTGGACTTTCCGCAGCCGCTGGGGCCCATGATCGCCACGGTCTCACCCGCGACGATATCGATGTCGACTCCGTCAACGGCGCGCACCAATCCTTCGCCCTTGCCGTACTCCTTTCGCACCCCGCTGGCGCGAAGCACCGGCATGTCGGTGGCGTCGTTCACGATCCGCTCCTTTGGTGGGTCCAGTTCTTTTCACATGCCTCGAGCCAGCGCAGATCCGCCTGAAGCCGGAGCACGATGCCTTCCAACAACAACGCCGCGTCCGAGCTCTCCGGCTCGGCCATGGCGGCGTACTGAGCGTCACGCAACCGGCGCAGAAGTTCGCGGCGCTGGGCGCCGACGATCGTGAGCGGGTCGGCCAGCCGCGCGGACGCGGCCGCGATCAGCTTGAGGTGAAACACGGCGAGGTCGGGCCGCGGCCAGCTCACCTCGTTGATCCACTCGGCAACTCGCTGTTGGCCGGCGGCGGTGAGCGCGTACACCTTGCGATCAGGCCGGTCGGCCCCATCGGCGGATCTCTCGACCGTGACCAGTCCGGCCTTTTCGAGCCGGGTCAGCGTGACGTAGATCTGCCCGGCGTTCATCGCGTCACCGAGCGGACCGAGAGCGTCACGCATACGCGCACGCAGTTGGTAGCCCCGCGAGGGCTCCTTGGCCAGCATCGCGAGCACGACTTCCTGCTGCATCGCCGCTCCCCTCACACACCTCTCAGATATAACCGTTAGCCCACACATCTAACGGTTATATCTGAGGGGTTGTCAAGCAACTGCCGACAGACGTTGATGGGTGGGGTGGGTGTGTCGTCGTCGGCTCGGCGCCGTGTCGTGCCCGTGCCGTGCTGTGCTGTGCCGTGCCTTGCCGTGCCTTGCCGTGCCTTGCCGTGCCTTGCCGTGCCTTGCCGTGCCTTGCCGTGCCTTGCCGTGCCGGCCGATGGTCGACTGAGGCGGTGCCGTCCGTCCGATGGTCGGCTCAGGCGGTGTCGTTTGTCCGATGGTCGGCTCAGGCGGTGCCGTCCGCGGCTCGGCTCCCCCTGGCTTCGAGCCATGCCGCTGCCGCGGCCCAGATGTGGCCCAGCATGTCGGCCTCGACCATGTTCGTATGGGTGCAGGGAACGTAGACCTCCGTGATCCGCCCCTGCACATACGGCTCCCAGAGATGGCCACCGGATTCACGCTCGCGCGAATCCTCGGCAATGAAGAGCAGAGCGTCGCCCTGGAACACGCCGGACCTGTGCGTCCTCCTGATATGGACGTTGTTTCTGCCGACTCGAATCCCGCGCCTCAGCTCTTCGTCCGACATCCCGCCGAGAAGGGCGCCGTTCTCCTCACGGAACTTGTCGGCCCAATTGTCCAGTTCGGCTTCCGTATCCTCGCCGACCTCATTCGCCGACTGCTCCGGCAGCCGGGGTCGCCCAGCGGATTCGCCTTGGTCTTCGGGAACGGGATAGGTATCCATGATGACCAACGCGGCGACGGTTTCTCCGGCTTCCTCCAACTGCACGGCTATCTCGTGCGCGGCGACCCCGCCGAACGAGAAGCCGAGCAGATGGTAAGGGCCGGCCGGCTGCAGCGCTCGGATCTGTTCGACGTAGCTTGCCGCCATTTCCGTCACGGAGCCGAAAAGCGGGCTGGTGCCGTCAAGGCCGGGAGATTGCAGTCCATACAGCGGAATGTCCGCCGGGACGAACTGCGCCAGCGGCATGTAGCACCAGCTGAGCCCGCCTCCGGGGTGGATGAAGAAGAATGGCGACCGACTGCCTTCGGTACGAATCGGCAGAACGATGTTCACGGAGTCACGCACCGAAGCGAGGCTCATCTGGGAGATCAGGCCGAGGACCGTCGGCGCGGCAAACACCGCGCGCGCGGAAAGGGACACGCCTCTCTTCCGCAACCGTGCGATGAGCGTGATGACGAGCAGGGAGTTACCGCCGAGCTGGAAGAAGTTGTCGTCGACGTTGACGGTCGGCTCGCCGAGTACGTCGGCGAACACCTCACAGAGCAGCAGTTCGAGGGCTGTGGTGGGGGTGACTCGCCGGGCGGTTGCCGGAACTCTCGCGGTTTGCGTCCTCTCGGGCGCCGGCAACGCCCGGCGGTCGAGTTTCCCGCTGGGGGTCAGCGGCAGCTCGTCCAGGACCACGACCGCCGCCGGGACCATGTAGTCCGGCAACCGCCGTTCCGCGTACTCACGAACAGCGCCGCCCGCGGACACCCCACCATCCGCATCGGACGCACCATCCACATCGGACGCAACCACGTACGCCACCAGTCGCCTGTCCCCGGGAACATCCTCACGAGCCACCACTGCCACCTGACCGACCTGCGGGTGACTCCGTAGGACGGCCTCGATCTCGCCGGGCTCGATCCGGAACCCGCGGACCTTCACCTGCTCATCGGCCCGCCCCACGAACACCAACTGCCCATCCGGCAGCCACCGCACCAGATCCCCCGTCCGATACATCCGCTCACCCACCCCGAACGGACACGCCACGAACCGCTCCCCCGTCAACCCCGCACGCCCCACATACCCACGCGCCAACTGCACCCCCGCCACATACAACTCACCCACCACACCCACCGGCACCGGCCCCAAACCCCCATCCAGCACGAACACCCGCGTATTCGCCAACGGCCGACCCAACGGCACCACCCCACCAGCCACCACCCCAGACGACAACCGACCCGCAACCACCCCCACCGTCGTCTCCGTCGGACCGTAATGATTGAACACCGCCCGATCCCCCGCCACCCGCACCAACTCATCCACCCACCCCGCCGACGCCGCCTCACCACCCAACACCAACGACCCAGCCGGCAACACCGCACCCACCCCCACCACACCACCCAACGCCGCCAAATGCGACGGCACCACCTTCACAAAGTCGATCTGCTCCTCCCCCACGAACCCCGCCACCGCCTCCGCATCCACCACCACCGACGGATCCACCACACACAACCGCCCACCCGACACCAAACTCGCAAACACCACCGTATTCCCCAGATCAGTCACCAACGGCTGCAACAACCCATACCGAGCCCCCACCCCACCCCAGCCCAACCGACCCGACACCGACCCCACATAGTTCGCCAACCCCCCATGCGTCACCCCCACACCCTTCGGCACCCCCGACGACCCCGACGTATACATCACATACGCCAACCCCGCCCCATCCACCAC
>NZ_JBSFEV010000074.1:0-23871 GCF_053594615.1 Streptomyces sp. NPDC001858 | reverse complement strand
CCGTTCCCACTCGGCATCCGTCAGATCACCCCGCCCCATGCCACAGGAACGACTCGGGCAAGAAGCAGTCACATGATCGGCCGGACAAGTCCTAGATGCCCTGCGAGCTCTTGGAACAGCAGAGACACGGACGGCCTCCGGAGGCGTGTGTGCAGGTTCGAATCCTGTCAGGGGGCACCCGTTATGGTGCCCAAAGACCCCGTCACTCGCGGAGACTGAGTGCGGGGTCTTCGCGTATGTGCAGGCGTGTGCCGCTTGGAGCTGGCGTATGTCGGGGTCCGTGGGCGAGGCGTGGACGGGATCTTGAGGCATCGCCGCGGGTGAGACCGTGAGAGCGACAAGACTCCTGGAGAGGGGACCAGGGGCCTCGCGCGTAGTTCTGTGATCACCCTTCGATCTCTGGAACCAGGGTGTTGTCTCCTCGTAGCGCTCCAGGGAATCCCTCATGCCGAAGCGGTGGAGTAGCCCGGCCAGGAAGACGTTCTCGACATCCAGCTGGCCCGAACGAAGTGCTGAGCCACAACGGAGGCGTCCCGGCAACCGCGCCTGACACCGCATACGTTGTTGCCCACCTCCACCCCACGCAGGATCGAGCTTTTGGCCGTCGTCGGATATGTCCACGCGGGGAGTATGAAACACCGAGGCACTTGCCATCACTCGTATTCACGAAGCAGGTCCTTGATGCGCCGGTTGGCGATGCCTCGCTGTCCGTCGAGGCACTTCGCGTAGCGGGTCGGCAAGACTTCAACACTGGTGCCGTCGTGCTCGCAACCTCGCTGGGTCGACAGCGCCCGAGTGCCGCAGGTCGTACGGACGCCTCGCGAGCGGCGAGGCCACGAGGAGCCTGGCATCCTGGCACACCCGGTAGTAGGTAGAGGTCGGAACGACCGAGCCCTTCTCGCTGAAGGAGCAGCGCCAGTCGTCAGCCATGCCGAAGCTGGACTGGCGCTCACGGAACATGGCTACGAGGTGGCGCGGGATAGGCACGCGCCTGGCTTCTTCGGTCGGTCGGTTCTTCAATCCGCGATCGTCGTGAGTCTCCCCCGAGTCGACCCAGTGAGGTCTTTCAGCGTTGCCGTTCCAGGGTGAGGACGGCTGCGGCGATTGACGTCATTCGATTCGGGCTGCACCGCGCTTTGCGGAAGATCCGCCAGGACTTCAGGCGGGCGACTCCGCCTTCGACAGTGCCCGGTTGACGGTCTGTCGGGTCAGTGACAGTTCGCCTCCGGGAGGCCGTCTGGCCGGTGTGGTCACCCAGGCGCCGGCACCGATGTAGGCGCGGTCGGCCAGGATCGGCACTCCTTGGCGCTCGCAGATCCTGATGATCCGGTAGGCACGGGCCGCGGTCAGGTCGTGGCAGCGCCCCGGCAGGGCCGGTGAGAGCCACAGCACCTCGCCGTGTGGATCGCTGACCACCTGCACGTTGACCCCGTGGCGGCGGTGCTTGGCCGGGTAGTTGGCGCGGCCGTCGCCGAGGCGGTCGCACTCGGCCGGGGTGCTGTCGAGCGGGACGAACTCGGGGTCGGCCTCGCGCAGCGCGCGCAGCAGAGCGGGCGCGCGGGCGGCCAGGAGATCGATGACCGCGGTGGTGTGAGCGTGCGCGGTGCCGACCGGGATGCCGAACCCGGCGGCGATCTGCGCGAGGGGCTCGTGTTTGCGCAGGTACACCAGAGCGACCAGGGCACGCTGGTGCGGCGGGACCTTGCAGCGGCGGTCACCCTCGAGGGTGACGATGAGCATCGTCACCCACTCGATGAGCGCATGGGGCAGGTCGAGTGCGGCAGGATGAGGGACCGACAAGGCTCCTTCGCCGATGGGCTGAGACTTCGAACACCTCCCTCAACAGCACGGGTGCCTTGTGCGTTGCGGACGGGGTGCCTGTCACCCGATCGGTGGCCACCCTGAAAGACCTCAGTGCTTACCGAGAGCCGGACGGGTCCGGTGGAGCAGCGCCGAGCCCCAGCCTCGTTCGGGAAGGCTCAGGTCCGTCTCGACAAGACCGACCGCTTCAGCCGACCGCAGACCTCCGAGGTACAGGGGCGGCGAAGGGACCCGCGAGGCGACGACCACGAGCCCGTCGGTATCCGCCAACGCAGCAGACAGTCGTCAGAAGATTGCAAGCCTGCTCCCGATTGGCGACGACCCAAGAATCAACCTGGTGGACACCTTCGGCTTCTGCCAGCGAGTAGCCGTGGCGGGGTCTTCGCGCAACTTCCCCAGGTCGACAGCTTAGTTCGCGGCGTTGACGAGGGTCCTGCGCTTGTGCGCACGGTTTCGGCGGCTGCTGCTGTGCTGTCAAGGCTGGGAGGCCAGACTCCGTGTCGAAACTCTTCACCGTCTCGCATCGCGTGCATGAGCTTCGAACGGTTGTGAACGGCACGCGCCTTGGTGCAGAAGGATTTGGAGAGAAGACGTTGCCGTGCCACAGACCGACCACCGGACGCCAGGGAACACAGCCGCGGTCTGCCGGCGGCTTGTCCGGCGCGCTGCGCTTCCCGCACCCGGCGCCAGGCAGCGACCAGCAGCAGGTCGACGCTGACCGGGTAGGCCCACGCCTTCCGCCCACCCTGTCCAACCGCGTCAGCCAGGTCGTGAAGATGCTCGAAGGACAGGGCGCGCGATGACGGCCTGGACTATGACGGCGTCCGCACGAGCCGACTGGGCGCTCATCGGCTCGACTTCCTTCCTGTTCGAGGCATGGGAGCGGTAAGGACTTGGCGCGAGGCAGCGCCGCGCGTCGGGCTGGAGAGTGGCAGAGCAAACGGGGCGTGCCACTTGCGGGCAGATTCGGCGGGGAACCACGGGGGACAGCGGGACTGGCCACGGTCGAACGCGCGCTCCAACTCTGGCCCGCCGCTGGACGGGGCAGCCCTGCCGCCGGAAGACCCAAGCTTCGCAAGTTGGGGACTGGTCCGACACCACCTGGCGTGCTCCTCGGTAGGGCGCTGTCTCGCGGAAAGTCCCTGGTCCCGAACCATTCGGGACGGCTACCGTCGGCGTCCTCACTCTCACTGTCCTTGGGGGACATCCATACACGTCCGCAAGTCGGGGCCCATGTCAGCAGTTGGTCTGATGATTGCCGGGGTCTTGATGACTTCCGGATGTTCCGCCGGTCCAGATGCGACACAAGACTCGGTGGGACCGCGGGCGACCGCATCAGCCAAGGCTGTCGTGGCACCTCTGACGCGGGCACAGTTACGGGCGCTCACCTTCAAGGACGGCGAGGTTGCAGGGGCGTATGAGGGTGGCCTTTCTGTGCAGGACCCCGAGCCGAAGGAGGAGCAGCGCTCATTCCCGCCGGTGTCCGACCCCACTTGCCAGACCACGCTCGACATCCGCAACGGGGAACACGCGTCCACCGTCGTCCATCAGGTCTTCAACTGGAAGGGCGACGTCTGGGGCGGCAGCTCGACGCTTGCCGCCTACGAAGACGGGAAGGCCAAGCAAGCCTTCACACAGCTCAAGCAGGCGCTCGACTCCTGCCGCTCGTTTGAGGGCACAGGCTGGGTGGGGAAGTACAAGGCCACGCTGACGATGGAACAAGCACCGGACGTCGGGGATGAAGCCGTGCGATTCCGGGAGACCATCCCCGTGGGTCCTGAGCAGCCAGAGGACCGCATCGAGCAGTTCACCCTGGTGCGGGCCGGGAACACCATCGTGACGTTCCAAAAGCTGAACGTCGGAGGCAGCGCGTCCTTTCCCGCCGACCTCGTCAGCCGACAGGTCGAAAGGTTGGAGAGCGCGCAACGCCCCTAAAGGCAGCACAACGCCGGGGGCTTCGCGTTTGTGCAGGCGTGCGCCGCGGAAAGAGGGCGCTTGTCGAGGTGTGGACGGGATCTTGAACCGTCTTTGCAGGTCATCGGTGGGTTTCAGAGACGGCTGGCTTGTTGCCTGGCCTGCTCGGTTGTGGGGAGTGCAGATCGGCGGACGTACGGCGATCACGATCTCCAAGTGACCTACGCCTCCGAGGTTGCCGAGCTGCTCCACGGGCTGAACGACGAGGAGTACGAGGTGGCAGGCCCCTCGTGTGGCATGGAGGACTTCATCGTCTTCGGGGAGTACGGCTTCTTCTCGAGCACAGACTGCATGTACATGGAGCCCTCCGGCTCGGCGAGGCGAGTGCGGGTGCGACCTTGAGCCTCAGCGGCTTTCGCTCCCGTGTACTCGCGGACAGGAGCTAGGTCGTACGGGCAGCTTGGTAGGGGCGATGGAGCCGGGACGGCCTGGCCCAGATGGCGAGCCATGTGGCTTCGGGAATGTCAGAGCTGTGTCGGATCATGACGTGTGAGGGCCCGTCGACCTTGCTGGAGGAACCTGGTGGACAGCGACTTGATACGGGAGCTCGGGGTGCCGGGCCGGCGCAAGGCGGCTGCGGATGCCTTGGTCGGCCTGGGCGCCGGTCAGGTGGAACGGCTCGTCCAGGAACTCGCGGACGAGGGCTCCCCCGTCGACTGGCGGCCGATCGCCGACGTGCTCGAGCGGATCGGGGACGCAGCCTTCGGCAGTCTGCTCCGAGGTCTCGCCGCTGCGTCCAGCGAAGGCTCTCGCCAGCGTGTTGGCTTCGCGTTCTCCTACCTTGGCTCGGCTGCCGTCCACGGCTACACCGCAGCCCTCTCCCATCCCGTGCCGCATGTGCGCCGGATGGCCGTCCTCGGGCTGCAGCGCTGCGGTGACGATGCCCGGTCCGCCGTCTCCGCCCTGCTGCCGCTGCTCGGGGATCCCGAGCAGGACGTTGCCCGACAGGCACAGGACGCTCTGATTCTTCAAGGCGAGCATGTCGTTCCCCTGCTCCAGCGCATCCGGGAACGTGGGCCGGGCCGGCAGCGGGCGCGGGCGTTGGCCGTGCTCGCCGAGCTGGGCGGCGAGGCTGCGCTGTCGCGCGCCGACGTGGCCGCGATCGAACGGCTCATCCGCGTCAAGCTCCCGGACGACCGGCCCGAAGGGATGTGGGGGTGCTGGAATCACTGGATGGCCGTCCGGGGTGGTGACCAAGCCGGAATCATGCAGATCCTTGGGCTGGCCCGCCCCAGACCCGTGACCTTCGCTCTCGGCAACGACATCGTCGATGCCGACGGTCACGGCTGCGGCGAGGACGACCCCTACAACGGCTACGAACGGGTCTTCGTGACGCCCGAGCTCGACGGCTGGACTCTCGTTCTGGGTGCGTGGTGCGACCCGTGCGGCGAGGAGCGGAGCGGGGACGTCCTGCGCCTGTGCTGCGAACTCAGCGCCCGCTACGGCCAGGCCCACGCCTACTACTACGGCGGCCAGGGCGACGGCTCCGCCTGGCTCATCGCCGAGCACGGCAGGGTCGTCCGGCGGTACTGCGAAACGGGCGAGGGAGAGGACGAGTTGCTCACCCTGGGCGAGCCCCTGCCGTATGAACGGGCCCGACGTGTGGAACTGGGCCTCACGCCCGGCTTGGACGCCGCCCGAGAGAGTCAGGACGACGAAGACGAGTGGCGGTGGGCCGCTCACGATATGGCCGCCGACCTCGCCCGCTCCTACGGCGTCAGCCCGCTGCACATCGGCCCCGACACACCGTCACGGGGAACCGGCGTCGTCGCCCTCACCCCGTACGGCCTCGCCCATGGCGTACCAGGTGGGGCCTACCGCATCTGAGCAGAGGCGGGAGCGGGGGGCGACGCCGGTTGTTCGTGGGATCAGTGGACGCGGCAGATCATCTCGGTCGGTGCGAGTAGGCCTTGCTCGATGTTCTGGAGGGTCTTTGCGAACTTGGTCGGTGCGTCGGGGCCCATCGCCACGTTGATCGAGGGTGGCGGCTTGGGGCCGCCCGCTGCGCGAAGCAGCCGGACAGCCTGCGTGCTGTGGTCGTGTTCGGCGACGATGTCGAACCCGGCCTTGCTCAGCAGCGAGCGGTATTCCTCCGGGCGGGCCAGGAAGCTGTGGTCGGGGTCCGAGGCCCACGGCAGTGGGTAGCCGACGCGGGCGGGATCGCCGAGGAGCATGACGTCGTACACGATGAACAGGCCGTTGTCGGTCAGGACTCGGCTGATCTCGGTGAACAGGCGGGCCTTGTCCTCGATGTTCATGCCCACGTGCAGCATCCACGCCCGGTCGAAGCTCCCCTGGGGAAAGGGCAGTGCGGTCACGTCCCCCTGCTGGAAGCGGACCCGGTCGGCGAGGCCCACGCGATCGGTGAGCCGGCGCGCGACGTCGACGTACTCCTCCGTCAGGTCCACGCCCGTGACATCGACCCCTGCGTGCTGGGCCAGATGGCGGGCCGGGCCGCCCAGACCGCTTCCCACGTCCAAGACCCGCAGGCCCGCGCTCAGCTCCAAGTGGTCGGCCAGCTCCCGCGTCGCCGGATGGCCGCCGGTGTGGAACTCGTCGACGCCGTGGAGCTCGTCGGTGGTGAGCGTGGTGTGCCCCGGGTAGAGGCGGTCGAGCGCTTCGTCGATCTTTCGGCGCAGGTCGCCTTGCCGGTAGTGGCTTGCTACGGGGGACGGGGGTTGTGGGGTGGTCACGGGAGCGTCCTTCCGGTCGTGGGCGAGCGGGTCGTGCGACACCCCCTAGTCGTGATCAGTCGGGGGCAGTCGTGATCAGTCGGGGCAGTCATGGTCGGTCGGGGCAGTCATGGTCAGTCGTGGTCGGTCGTGAGAGCTACTTCTCGCCAGGTGTTCAGTTCCTTTCGGAAGGTGTCCAGTTTGGCGTCGAAGGCTTGCAGGGTGTCGGCTCCGAGCGGGAGGCGCAGGGGCGGCTCGGGGGTGGCGGCCATCTCGACGATGGCGCGCGCGGCCTTGACCGGGTCGCCCGGCTGGGCGTGGTTCAGGCCCACCGCCGCTTCGCGCATCGCGCCGACGGTGGGTGCGTAGTCGTCGATGGCGTCCGGGCCGGTGTGCAGGTTGGCGGGGTCGAGGAAGTCGGTGCGGAAGAAGCCGGGTTCCACGAGCGTGACGTGGACGCCGAGGGGGGCCAGTTCGGCGTGGAGGGTCTCGGTGAAGCCTTCGACGGCGAACTTCGTGGAGGCGTAGATGCCCCAGCCCGGCGCGGTGGCGAAGCCCACGATGGAGCTGATGTTGATCACGTGGCCGGAGCGCTGGCGGCGCAGTACCGGCAGTACGGCGCGTTGCACGGCGAGCGGGCCGAACACGTTCGTCTCGAACACCGCGCGGACCGCGGCGTCGTCGGACTCCTCGACGGCGGCGAGCAGGCCGGTGCCGGCGTTGTTGACCAGGACGTCGATCCGGCCGAACCGCTCGACCGCGATGTCGACGGCCGTTTGGATGCTCTGCGGGTCGGTCACGTCCAGCGGCACGGTGAGCAGTGCGTCACCGGCGTCGGGCAGTTGCGCCCGGACGGCTTCCGCCTTCCGCGCGGTCGCCACCACCTGGTGGCCGGCGGCGAGGGCGGCACGGGTGATTTCCAGGCCGAAGCCCCGGGACGATCCTGTGATGAACCAGACGCTCATGGTGTTCTCCAGCTGTGTCGAGGTGATGGGCAGGTCGGTCGAACGGTGAGGTGATGTCGAACGGTCAGGTGGTGGGCAGGTCGAAGGCCGCGCGGTTCTGGGCGATGAAGCCCTCGACGTCGAGGGGGTCGCTGCCGCCGATCGTCTTCACCAGGTCGTTGGCGCCGGCGAAGACGCCGTTGCGGTAGTCGACGGCCACGGCGAGCAGGTGCTGGATCAGGTGGTCCGGCGCGCCGCGCCCGCGCAGGATGGCGGCGAACTCGTCGAGTTCGATGGGCACGTAGGTGACTTCGCGGTCCAGCGCCCGCGACATCCTCTTGGCGATCTCGTAGTGGTCGAGCTCCTCGGCGCCGTACAGCGGGTAGATCTGGCCGGCGTGCGGGGCGGGGTCTTCCAGGATGGCCGCGATGACCTTCGCCTGGTCGCTTTCCGCAATGGGGGCGTGTCGTCCGTCGGCGAACGGCAGCCGCAGTTCTCCGGTTCCGTCGGCCCAGGTGTCGATCAGCCACTGGGCGAAGAAGGTCGGCCGGATGTGGGTGACGGGGACCGGGGAGTGGTCCAGGACGCGTTCGGCGACCCAGTGCTGGCGTGCCGCGTCGCTGGCGGTGTGGCGGCGGGCGGACACCTGCGACATGTTGACGATCGCCTGGACCCCGTTCTCCTCCGCCGCCTGGGCCACGTTCGCGGTGGCGTCCAGCAGACCGGGGCTGATCGGGTAGGTGAAGTACAGGGCGTCGATCCCCTTGGTCGCCTGGGACAGGGAATCCAGGTCGAGGACGTCGCCTACGACTGTCTCCGCACCGAGGGCGGTGAGCCGCTCGGCGCGTCCGTCCAGGCCGCGGACGAGTGCGCGGACGCGGTGCCCGCGCTGGGGCAGGAGTTCCGTGGTCCGGCCGCCGGTCTTGCCGGTCGCGCCGATGACGAGAAGGTTGCGTTCCATGTCGGTGATCTCCGTTTCTTGAGCGGTGCGGGCGCCGGCGGGAATCCCAGCGTCCGTCCTTCGAGTGGGTGTCGCAGGAGATAGGTGGTGACGCCGTGCGATACCCGTCCTGCCGGCGGCTTGCGATACCGGTCCGGCGGGAGGCTTGCGATGCCCGTCCAGTGGGCGGCTTGCGATATCCGTCCAGCGAGAGGCTTGCGATATCCGTCCAGCGGGAGGCTGTGGTTGCGGGCCCGGCCCGGGTGGCCGGGGCCCACGGCCCTGTGGTCAGAGGGTGTGGTCAGGGGTGCGTGGTCACGACAGGTACGCGGTCACGACGGGTGCGTGGTCACGGCGGGTGCGTGGCGGGGGCGGAGGGCCGGCAGCGCGGCCGCCGCGGCGATTCCGGCGCCTGCCTGGACGACCCACGCGTGGTCGAACCCGGTGGTCGTGGCCTGCGGGGTGAGGGCGACGAGCAGGGCCACGCCCACGGCGCTGCCGATCTGCCGGCTCATGTTGAGTACGGCACTGCCGGTGGTGGCGCGTTCGGGTGCGAGGGTCCCGGCGGCGGCGAACAGCGGCGCCCAGGTGAGCCCGCCGGCCAGGCCGACCAGGATCAGGCCCGGGAACATGGCGCCCCAGTAGTCGGGGGTGCTGTGCACGGTCGTCAGCCAGTAGGCGGCGGCGAGGGCCATGGCCAGCGCGCCGGTCACGGCGGGGGCGGTGCGTCCGAAGCGGCTCTGGATGGGTCCGGCGTTCATCGCGAAGGCGATCGAGGCCAGGGGGGCCGGGGCGATCGAGACGCCGGCGCGCAGCGGGCTGAAGTGCCAGACCTCCTGCATGAACAGGGCGGTGCTCAGCAGGACGATGGCGAAGCCTGCGGAGAACAGGAACAGGGCGACGGTCGCGGCGGTGAACTGCCGGCCGGCGAACAGCTGCTTCTCGATCACCGGCGCCTTGGCGCGCAGGGTGCGTTCGACGGTCGCGGCGGCGGCCAGCGCGGCCGCGGCGAACAGGGCCACGGTGCGGATGTCCGTCCAGCCCCAGCCCGGTCCCTGGACGGTGGCCAGCACCAGCAGGCTCACGGCCAGCAGCACTGCGAGGGTGGAGGCCGGGTCCGGCACAGCGGCGCCCTTGGGCAGGCGCACCTCGGGCAGCAGCAGCGCGCCGGCGACGAGGGTGGCGATGCCGACGGGCACGTTGATCAGGAAGATCCACCGCCAGTCGAGGGTGACGAGCAGTCCGCCGACGGGCGGGCCCGCCGAGGCCGCGATCGCGCCCACGCCCGCCCACAGGCCGACCACCAGGGTGTGCTGCCGCTTGGGAAAGCTCGGGTAGAGCAGGCCGAGCGAGGTCGGCACGATCATCGCCGCGCCGACGGCCTGGACGGCCCGGGCGGCGACCAGCACACCCAGACTCGGTGCGGCAGCGGCGACGGCTGAGGTGAGGGTGAACAGCGCCACCCCGGCCAGCAGCATCTTCTTGCGGCCCCACTGGTCCGCGATCCGGCCCGCGGGCACCAGCACCGCGGCGAAGACGATCGCGTAGGCCGACAGCACCCACGACACGCTCGCGACGCCCGTGCCCGGGAAGGACCGGCCGATTCCGGCTAGGGCGACGTTGACGACGAAGAAGTCGAGCTGGGCCATGAAGGCGACGGCGCCCAGCACCGCCATGATGCTCCAGCGGCGCGGGTGACCGGTTTCGGCCTCCACCTCGGCGACGGCCGGAGCCGGGCCGGTGCGCGGTGTCGTCGCCATCGTCTGCGGTTCGGCGGGTACGGCCTGCGATGCGGCGGGTACGGCCTGCGGTGCGGACCGTACCGCAGGCCGTAGCGCGGCCTGTACCGCCCGTGGCACGGCCAGTGCCGCCCGTGGCGCGGCCTGTACCGCCTGCGATGCAGTCTCTGCGGACATCCCGTCCACCTCCCGAGAGGAATGGGCTTGGTAGCCCTTTTTTGACCTGCCTCCAGGGAACACCCAACAGAATGGGTTGTCAAGCCCTTTTTTGCGGTAAGGTGGTGACCATGACCACCACCAGCAGCGAAGCGCCAGGTCGGAAGCTGACCGCCAAGGGCCTGGCCACACGCGAACGAATCGTCAAGGCGGCCGCCCGGCTGATCTACGAGCACGGCGCGCAGAACACCAACAACGAGCAGATACGGGAGGCAGCCGAAGTCAGCGGCTCGCAGCTCACGCGGCACTTCCCCACCAAGGAGTCCCTGGTCCGCGCGGTGCTGGCCTGGCAGGCCGACAGCATCGTCGCCCGCCATCAGGCGCCCGAACTGGGCGAGCTGGACAGCTTCGCCGCCCTGCGCCGGTGGGCCGACTCCTACATCGCCTCGCAGGACATGGTGCGCGGCGGCTGTACGTTCGGCTCCCTGGCCGCCGAGGTCGTCAAGGCCGAGCCCGCGCACCGGGACGCGGTGGCCGACGGCTTCGAGCGGTGGCAGGAGTTGTTCAAGCGCGGGCTGAGCAAGATGCGCGAGCGCGGCGAGCTGCGCCCGGAGGCCGATCCGGCCGCGCTCGCCCACCTGCTCGTCGCCGCGTTCCAGGGCGGAGCACTGCTGGACCAGGCGGCCGGCGATTCCACTCCCCTGCGGGACGCGCTGTACGGGGCCCTGGCCTACGTCGAGTCATTCGCTTCCGCCGACGCGGAACGCTGACCGCACCGGGGAGAGCCTTGAGCGGGCAGAGCTCAGGACGCGTCGGCGGTGACGGCTGAGGACTCCGACCGTGATCGGGCCTGTGCCGTGAGCGGAAGGCCGTCGAACGCGTGATCGGCTACGCGCTCCAGCGCGGTGACGTCCAGCCCGGCCTTGGCCATCACTTCCATGCCGCGGTTGACGGCCATCAGCAGTCGGCTGATTTCGATGGCGTCCGCCTCGGGCTCCAGGTCGCCATTGCGCTGCGCGGCCTGAAGGCACTCGGTCAGCGAGCGCCCGATTCTCGTCAGGGCCAGCTGAACCCGCTCGCCGGCCTGCGGATCGTGGTCGACGCCCTCGACGACGAAGCCGGTCACCATGCAGCCGAGCCGGTCGGGGTCGTCGTGGACGAACCGCGCCGACTTCACGAGATACGCGTGCAGGCGTTCCAGCGCGGTCTCGTCGGGGCCTTCGAGCACGGCCGCCCAAGCGGCCTCCGCGCGGTCGCAGTACGCCGACAGCGTCTGCAGGTAGAGCCGGCTTTTGTCGCCGAAGGCCGCGTAGAGACTGCCGCGGCCCAGTCCGCCCGCCTTGGCGATGTCGTCCACGCTCGTGCCGGCGTATCCGGTGCGGCGGAACTGCCGCTCCACGGCCTGGATGACCTTGTCCTTGTCGAAACCTGGTGGGCGCCCCATGGGGGCCAGCCTACAGGGCACCCAAGGATTCTTGACATTCCAGTCCACAATTTCCTACGGTTCCTGACAGGGCGGTCCAGAACCTGGTGTCCGTTGCTCACGGCCTCCCGCGCACCTTGCGCATCCCGCAGAACGGAAGAGACGCATGTCTTCGCATGGCACTGCCGACGGTCCTCCGCCCTCAAGCATGAACGGCGTCGCTACCGGTGACGACAATCCCGTCGTAGCGCACAGCGGCCGGAAAGCGACCGAGGTAGTCACCTCTGACCTGGTGTTTCGACTCACCCGAGGGGTCGAGGGCAGTGGCCTTGTCATGAGCCGTACCCCCATGACGGGCGAGATTCTCGCGGAGCTGCCCGAGTCGACGCCCCACGATGTGGAGGTGGCGTTCGGCAGGGCCCGGGAAGCGCAGCGCGAATGGGCCTCGCTTCCGGTGCGCAAGCGTGCGGCGGTGCTTCTCCGTTTCCACGACCTCCTCCTGGACGGACAGGACGAGGCACTGGACCTGATCCAGGCGGAGACGGGAAAGGCCCGTCTGCACGCACACGAAGAGGTGCAGGGCGTCGCCGTCGTGGCCCGGCACTACGGGTACAAGGCCCCCGCATACCTGCGGCCGCAGCGACACCTCGGCGCCTATCCGGTGCTCACGAAAGTCACCCAGTGGCATCATCCGCGAGGCGTGGTCGGGCAGATCGTGCCCTGGAACTACCCCCTCGAACTCTCCCTGGGGGACGCGCTGCCCGCGCTCGTCGCCGGCAACGCCGTGGTGACGAAACCGGATACGCAGAGCGCCCTGACGCCGCTCTGGGCGCGCAAGCTGCTCATCCAGGCCGGGCTGCCGGCCGACGTCTGGCAGATCGTCATCGGCGACGGCCGGGTCGTCGGGTCCGCTGTCGTGGATCAGGCCGACTACGTCTCGTTCACCGGCTCCGTCCGCACCGGGCGGGAAGTCGCGGCCCGTGCCGCGGCCCGTCTGGTCGGCGCGTCACTCGAACTGGGCGGCAAGAACGCGCTGCTCGTGCTGGCCGACGCGGACCTGGACAAGGCGGTCGAGGGCGCGGTGCGCACGTGCTTCTCCTCGGCCGGCCAGTTGTGCCTGTCGACCGAGCGGATCTTCGTCCACTCCTCGGTCGCCGCCGCGTTCCTGGAGCGATTCGTCAGCCGCACGAAGTCGCTCACGCTGGGCACATCGCTGAGCTACGGGGTGGGAATGGGTTCGCTGGCGGGCCGACGTCAACTGGAAACGGTGTCCCGGCACGTCGACCAGGCCGTCTCCGAGGGGGCCGCCGTCCTCACCGGAGGAAAGCCTCGTCCTGATGTCGGCCCGTTCTTCTACGAGCCCACCGTCCTGGACGGCGTCGAGCCCACGATGGCCGTCCACGCGGAGGAAACCTTCGGACCGGTCGTGTCGGTGTACCGCTTCACCGACGAGGACGAGGTGATCGCGCGCGTGAACGCCACGCCGTACGGCCTCAACTCCAGTGTGTGGACGAAGGACACCCGGCGCGGTGAACGCATCGCGACCCGTCTGCAGAGCGGCACCGCGAACGTCAACGAGGGCTACACATCCGCCCACGGCAGCGTGCGGGCTCCGATGGGCGGCATGAAGGACTCCGGGCTCGGTCGTCGGCACGGGCTCGAAGGCATCCTCAACTACACGGAGTCGCAGACCGTCGCCACGCAGCGGATCCTTCCGCTGGCCCCGTCGCTGGGCATGGACGATCGGCAGTACGCGGCTTTCATCAGCCTGAGCCTGCGGGTCATGAAGACCCTGAGGCTCCGCTGATCCCCCGTCGTCGTCGGCACGCACGCCTGCTCGCCGCCCTCGCCGAGCTGATCGGCGACTGCGCGCACGCCGCCGGTGAGGTGTACAGGACGATCGCCGAGGCCCGGCCCACACAGGCCGACACCGACGTCGCCGTGAACCTCGGGCCGCTGGTCGACCTCTGCGAGTCCGCCCATACCCGGGTGAACGCGGCACGTGCGGTCCCGGGCCGGCCCCTCACGGAATGCGCGGCCGACGCGCTGGCCGACCTCGGGGCCGACTTCCTCGCCGAACTGCAGGACGGTCCGGCACAGGCCGTCAGGCGGGCGCAGGAACTGGTGGACACGGGCGAGTTCACCGTGGATCAGCTGGATCAGATCCTCGACGAGGCGACCGATACGGCGGTGCTGTCGGGGCTGCTCTCGCTGCACGAAGCACGGCTGCAGTCCGACCCGGGCACGGCGGCGGCGAAGTGCCTGGCCGCCACCGGGCACTTCGCCTTGGCCGTCTCCGTGATATCGGTCGACGTCACGGATTCCTACGCGACTTCATCGGCTCCGGTGGGTTCGGTGGAATGGGCGGGTCCGGTGGATTCGGTGGGAACGTCGCGGACGATCTCGGTCAGTTCGCCGGAATCGATGTCGTAGAAAAGGCCGTAGATCTCAAGGTGCTTCGGAGTGCCCGGGCTGTTGCGGATCAGGCTTACGTCGTAATGGAGCGACTTCTCGAAGTCGGCGATGGCGATGCCGTCCCAGTCGTACAACGACGAGATGTCGCCGTGCTGCTCGTTTTCCCACGCAGTGATGATTCCCTCCGGCGTGAAGGAGGTGGCGCCGCAGAAGGAGTGGTGCACGACGACGACGCGCTCGATTCCGAAGAGGTGCTGCGAGACCGTGATCGAGCGAAGAGCCTCCACGGCGCGCCCGCCCCCGACGATGAGGGGGAACACCGTGGCGGTGGAGCCGATCTTCCTGCCCGCGTCGTCGAGGATGAGTTCACCGGGGTAGACCTCGTCGCCGAAGTGATCGGCCACCGCTTGTGCGGCCCCGGCGGCCCGGGGGTCGAAGCAGTACATGACGATCGTCCTGACGGGAATCACACTGGTGATGATTTCCCGAACGGCCGCTTCGTCGTAGCCCGGCAGGCCTCGAAAAGTGAACTCTGCAAAATCCGACACTGCTTGACTCCGGTTCTCAGCTGGAATGGGGATGGGGGATCGCGTCGGTCGGGATTCGCACGGTCATGGTTACTCCCCCCACGGCGGCGAACACGCGGGCCCAGAAGAACCCGCGAATGCTGTGGTTCAGCACGGACGGATGCACCGCGGCGCGGGCCGCGGCGAGGCTCGCCTCGGCCATCGACCCGGAAGGAATGGCCAGCAGGCCCTCGTGCAGGTGGTTCGGGAGGTTGAGAGGGTGGGCTTCGGTCATGACTTGACGCTACGAGAGCGGATTTCGAGCGAAAAGTGGCACGGATGCCAACCAGCGCTACCGTAGTGCCACTATGACGAACACCCACCGCGTCGCCGTACTCGTCCTGCCCGGCGTGCTCGCGCTCGAATTCGGCGCGGTGACGCAGATCTTCTCGACGGACCCGCACTACGCGCTGACCGTGTGCGCCGAGAACGGGCCCGGACCGGTGCCCGTGCCCGGGTCCGGCTTCGCCATCACCGTCGCGGCCGGCCTGGAAGCGCTGGAGGACGCCGACACCGTGATCATCCCGGGCTACGACGACATCGACGCGCCCCTGTCCGCCGGACTGCTGACGGCGCTGCGGGCGGCCCACTCCCGGGGCGCCCGGCTCGTCTCCATCTGTACCGGGGCCTTCGCCCTCGCCGCGACCGGACTGCTCGACGGGCGCCCCGCCACCACGCACTGGCGGCAGGCCGAACACCTGCAACGGCGCTATCCGCAGGTCAAGGTCCTGCCGAACCAGCTCTACGTCGACGACGGCGACATCCTCACGTCCGCGGGCGTGACGGCGGGGATCGACCTGTGCCTGCACCTGATCCGCACCGACCTGGGCGCCGCGGCGGCGAACACACGCGCGCGGGATCTCGTCGCGCCGCCACGACGACGGGGAGGCCAGGCACAGTTCATCGAGCAGTTCCGCCCCGAGGCCAGCGGAGACGAGCTCGCTCCGCTGCGGGAGTGGCTGCTCGACAACCTCGCGGCCCCGCTCACCGTCGACGACCTCGCAGAGCACGCCCATATGTCCCGGCGGACCTTGATCCGCCGCTTTCGCGAGGAGACCGGCACCACGCCGATGGCCTGGTTGACCGATGCGCGCATCGACCGGGCGCGGGAACTGCTGGAGGCGAGCAGCGCGCCCGTCGAGCAGGTCGGCCGCCTCACCGGGTTCGGCGCTCCCGCTTCCCTGCGGGCCGCTTTCCACCGGCACCTCGGCACCTCTCCCCAGGAGTACCGGACGCTGTTCCGCCACAAGGCGGAGCCGGCGCGCAACGAACCTGACGGCGTCTCTGTCGCGCCCTGACGCCCTGGCGTTCAGCTTTCAGTTTTCAGGAAGCGGCCGCGGTGGCCGGCCGGGGCGTCTGCCGGGAGCGGGTGCGGGCCTGGGCCGTGAGGGGGAGGCCGTCGAATGCGTGATCGGCCACGCGCTCCAGCGCGGGGATGTCCAGGCCGGCCTTGGCCATCACTTCGATGCCACGGTTGACGGCCATGAGCAGTCGGCTGATCTCGGTGGCGTCCGCCTCGGGTTCCAGGTCGCCGTTGCGCTGCGCGGCCTGAACGCAGTCGGTCAGCGAGCGCCCGATTCTTGCCAGGGCCTGCTGAACCCGCTCGCCGGCCTGCGGATCGTGGTCGACGCCCTCGACGACGAAGCCGGTCACCATGCAGCCGAGCCGGTCGGGGTCGTCGTGGACGAACCGCGCCGGCTTCGCGAGATATGCCCGCAGGCGTTCCAGCGCGGTCTCGTCGGGACCGTCGAGCACCGCCGCCCAGGCGGCCTCCGTGCGGTCGCAGTACGCCGACAGCGTCTGCAGGTACAGCCGGCTCTTGTCGCCGAACGCCGCGTAGAGGCTGCCGCGGCCCAGTCCGCCCGCCTTGGCGATGTCGTCGACGCTCGTGCCGGCGTATCCGGTACGCCGGAACTGCCGCTCCACGGCCTGGATGACCTTGGTCCTGTCAAAACCCGGTGGACGTCCCATGGGGGCACTTTATAGGCCGCACAGGCATTCTTGACATGTCGTTCCAGAACTTCGTAGGGTTCTTGACAGAGCGGTCCAGAACTCTGCCGCGCGTCACTCATCACTCACGGCGCCCCCTCGAAGCCCACGGAACGGACTAGACGCATGTCTTCGCAAGATCAGATGGCCCCTCCACGCCTTGAGAGGGGAGGCGGAGGCCCCTCGACCCGTCCGGCTCTCATCCTCGCCGTGCTGGCCATGGCGAGTTTCCTCGGCCAACTCGACGTATGGATCACCAACGTCGGCCTGCCGGACATCGGACAGGGCGTGGGCTCGACCTCCCTGTCGGACCTGAGCTGGGTGCTCAACGGCTACGCGATCGTCTTCGCCGCCCTTCTCGTCCCGGCGGGACGGCTCGCCGACCGCTTCGGACGCAAGAACGGCTTCCTTCTCGGCATGGCCGTCTTCGTCGCGGCGAGCCTCGGGGCGGCGCTGTCCGGCGACGTATGGGTGCTGGTCTTCTTCCGTGCCCTTCAGGCCGTGGGCGCCGCCCTGTTGACCCCCGCCAGCCTCGGTCTGGTCCTGACGAGCGCCCCCGCCGACAAGGTGGAGCGGTACGTCAAGATCTGGTTCACCGCGGGCTCGCTGTCCGGGGTCTGCGGACCGATTTTCGGCGGACTGCTCGTCCAGGCGTCGTGGCGGTGGCTGTTCCTGGTGAACATTCCCGTCGGACTGCTCGCCATCGCGCTGGCCGCCCGGCTAGTGACCAACGTCAAGGACGAACAGGACTCGCGCGTCCCCGACCTGCTCGGCGGCGTCCTGCTGATCGTCATGATCGGCGCGCTGGCTCTCGGCATCGTGAAGGCGCCCGACTGGGGCTGGTCGGACACCCGGGTCGTCTCGTCGCTGGCTGTCTTCGTGGTCGGACTGCTGGCGTTCCTGTTCCGCTCGGCACGGCACGAGGCGCCCGTGGTCGACCTCTCCCTCTTCCGCGACCGGATCTTCGCCTCGGCGAACCTCGCCGGCATGCTCCAACTGGCCTCGTTCGCCAGCCTCCTGCTGTCGACGATCCTCTGGCTGCAGAGCCACTGGCACTACTCCGCCATCAAGACCGGCTGCGCCAGCCTTCCCGGCCCGATCGGCTTCGCCGTGGCCGCCACCGCCGGCGAGACCCTCCAGCGCCGATTCCGCATCCCGGCCGGTGTCGTCTCGGCGATCGGCAGTGCGATCGCCTCCGTCGGCATCCTGCTCTTCGTCTTCCTCCTGCACGACGAGCCGAACTACGCCTCCGGGATCCTCCCCTGCTGGCTGCTCTTCGGGTTCGGCGCCGGTCTGGCCCTCCCGACCGTCGTCTCCTCCGCCACGGTCGGGCTGCGCGCCGAGCAAGCCGCCACCGGCAGCGCCATCGTGACCATGGCCACGCAGATCGGCTCGGTCGTCGGCATCAGCATCCTCGTCGCCATGCTCGGCACCGCCTCCGGCGGAGCCTCTCTGGACACCTACCGCAACGCGTGGTGGGTCGCCATGGCCCTCATGGCCGTCGCGGCCGTGGTGTCGCTCGGCGTCTCACAGAAGAAGGCGGTGTCGGTCCGATGACGGAATCCGTACCTGGGCAGGCTTCCCTCGCCCCGGCCTCCGGCAGCGGGCGGGCCTCCGGCAGCGGGCGGGCCCGCTGGTTCGGCCTGCTGGTGGTCTGCCTCGGCGTCATGATGGCCTTCGTCGACGTCACCTCCACCATCTCCGCCCTGGGTGACATACAGAGCGACCTGCACGTCGATGCGAGCACGCTGGTGTGGATCACCAGCGCGTACAGCCTCGCCGTCGTCAGCTTCGTGATGTCCGCCGGGACCTTCGGCGACCTCGTGGGGCGCCGGCGCGTGTTCAGTCTGGGCGCCGCGGTCTTCCTCGCCGGCAGCGTGGTCGCCGTCTTCGCCGACAGCGCCGCCATGCTCATCACCGCGCAGGCCATCGCCGGGCTCGGCGGAGCAGCCGTACTGCCGACGAGCCTCGCGATCGTCAGCGCCACCTTCCCCGACCCGCACGAGCGCACCGCCGCGATCGGCATCTGGGCCGCCTGCTCCGGAGTCGGCCTCGCCATCGGCCCGATCCTCGCCGGAGCCCTGCTCGAACACTTCTCCTGGCACGCCGTCTACCTCGCCAACATCGTCATCGCCGGCGCGGCTCTGATCCTGGCCCCGGTGTTCGTGGCCGAGTCCAAGCACCCCACGCGCAAGCCCGATCTCGCGGGCCTCGTCCTGGGCACGGTGATGACGGCCTCGGCCACCTACACGATCATTCAGGGCGGCTCCACCGGCTACACCGAAGCGCCGATCATCACCATGTACGTGGTCTTCGCCGTGTCGCTGCTCCTGTTCGTAAGGGTGGAACTCCGCAACCCCGACCCCATGCTGGACCTGCGTCTCTTCCGGAGCGCTTCCTTCTCCGCCGTCATGGGCGTCGCCGCCGTCAGCGTCTTCGGACTCGTCGGGGTCGCCCTGCTCAGCGTGCTCTACATGGAACGCGTGGGACAGACCAGTCCCCTCGACGTCGGCGTGCGGCTGCTGCCGCTGTTCGCGACGTTCCTCGTGGTCACCGCGGTGACGGGCCGGGTGCTGGCGCACCGGGTCGGCCTCACGCTCCTGATCACCGCGGGACTGGTCCTCATCGGGGTCGGATCTCTCGCGCTGCTCGCGACCGATGCCTCGGGAGACTACGGGGCGATGTGGCCCGGAATGCTCGTGGCGGGCATCGGGGCGGGGCTGCTGACGGCGCCTTCTACGGCTGCCGCGGTCAACAGCGTCCCGCCGGAGCAGGAAGGCATGGCGGCGGCAGCGGTGAACATGGCTCGTCAGCTGGGAACGGTGCTCGGTCCCAGCGTGCTCGGGACCGTCGTCACCAGTCGCTTCCCCCGGAACCTGCACGACCGTCTTGTCGAGGCGGGCATTGCCTCGCCGCAGGCGGACAAAATCGTGGAGGGCGCGTCGCACGGCGGCGGCGCGACGGGCCTCCCGGCGTCCGTCGTTCGCGTCGTGGGCACGGCGGTACCGAACGCGTTCACCGACGCCGTGCACTTGGGCAACCTCATCGGCGGAGTCGTACTCATCGTCATGGCCGTGCCTGCGGCGCTGTTCGTCCGGCAGAAGGTTCAGAGTCCGCGGGCGTCCGGGGAGGGGTAGGCGGTACGGCTGCGGCTGCGGCTGCGGCTGCGGCAACTGAGCAATGTGCTGCTGCGTGGTCGGTGTTGATCGCTGGGCTCAGTCGGCCGTCAACACCGGTACTCATTCACCCCGTTCACACCCGACTGAAAACCCGCAAGGGAGACATCGGCATGGCCAAATTTCTGCTCAGCGTCCATGTGCTGGCGGCGATCCTGCTCATCGGACCGGTCACGATTGCGGCCAGTCTCTTCCCCCGCTATGCGCGCCAGGCGCTGGCCCACGGGCCCGGGCAGGAATCGGCCAAGGGCTCGGTCCTGCTGCTGCACCGGATCTGCCGGGTCTACGCCGTGGCCGGCGTCTCCGTTCCGGTCCTCGGCGTCGCCACCGCCCAGGTCATGGACGTGATGGACAGCGCCTGGCTCATCGCCTCCATGGTTCTGACCGTGGTCGCCGCTCTCCTGCTGGGCGTCGCGGTGCTCGGCACGCAGGACGCCGTCGTCAGCCGGCTCGACTCGCCCGAGGACGCGTCTGCCACGGCCGAGTCCCTTGTCGCCCGGCTGCCCCGGCTGTCGATGGTCACCGGGGTGTTCGCCCTTGCCTGGCTGATCGTGGTGGTCCTGATGATCGTTCGTCCCGGCTCTACCACCGGTGCGTAGCGGCCGCGGCCGGCCCAACGGTCGTACGTCGGCTTCAGCGGGGGGCTCTCGTGCTGTTTCTGATGCGTAGTTCTACCGGGACGACCGTGAGGTGGGGGGCGGTGGCCGGCTGGGGGGTCGTCGGCTGTGGGGTGGTGGCTATGTGGTTCAGGAGGATGCGTAGGGCGATCGTGCCGATGTCGGTGAAGTCCGTGCGGATCGTCGTCAGCGGGGGGAGGAAGTGGGCGGCCTCCGGGATGTCGTCGTAGCCGACCACGCTCACGTCCTCCGGGACGCGGCGGCCTGCCTCGTGCAGGGCTCGTAGGACGCCCAGCGCCATTTGGTCGTTGGAGACGAAGATCGCGGTGATGGTCGGGTCCTTCGCCAGCTCGCGGCCCAGGTCGTAGCCGGAGTCCGCGCTCCAGTCGCCGAACAAGGGGGCGTGCACCTCGGCTCCGGCCGCCCGGAGCGTGGCGCGCCAGCTTTCCGACCTGCGGTCCGCGGAGGTCCAGCCCTTCGGGCCCGCGACGTGTCGGACCGTGGGGTGGCCGAGGGAGAGCAGGTACTCCGTCGCCATGCGGGCGCCGGTCGCCGCGTCCGACGTGACCATCGGGGTGCCGTCGCCCAGGTCGTTGTCCATGACGACCAAAGGAGTGTCCAGGTGCGCCTCGGCGAGCGCCCGGGCCACCCTGACCTGCGGTGCGATCGCGATCACGCCGTCCGCGCCCTCCGCCGAGAGGCGGTCCGCCGCCCGCACCACCGTGTCCCGGTCCGCCGTGTCCAGCGCGATCGAGCTGACCAGGTACCCCGCCTCCTGCGCTGCCGTGTTGATCGCCGTCAGCGTCGAGGCGGGGCCGTAGCGGGCCGCGTCGAACGAGATCACGCCGAGCATGCGGGTGCGGCCGCTGGCCAGCGAGCGGGCGCTGCTGCTGGGGCGGTAGCCGAGTGTCCGCATCGCCGCCTGGACCGCTTCCCGGGTCTCCGCGCGGACGGCCGGGTGGTCGTTGAGCACCCTTGAGACCGTCTGCTTGGAGACGCCGGCCAGCTTTGCGACGTCGTCCATCACCGGGCGCGCGCCCGCGAAGTTACGACGGCTGCGTCCCTTGGTCGCCGGGCCGTCAGCGGCGCCTGGGGTCATGGTGGGTGCTCTTCTTCCTTCGGCCTGGCCTGTGGAACCAACAGGATAGGCCGGTGGGAGGAAGGGGAGGGGGAGGGTTGGTCCGGAGGGGGTGGGTGAGAAGTCAGGGGCCTGTCGGGCCCAGGTCAGGGGTGTCGGTCAGGTGGGCCCTTGGGGTGGTGGTTCCGTGGAGTTCCAGGAGGATCAGGTCGTTCGCGCCTCGGCGGAGGACCGGGGCCGGGACGTAGAGGGTGCGCTGAGGGCCGCGGTTCCAGTAGCGGCCCAGGTGGAAGCCGTTGATCCACGCCTGGCCCTTCGTCCAGCCCGGGAGGGAGAGGAAGGTGTCGGCGGGGGTCTGCACGTCGAACGTACCGTGGTGGAACGCGGGTTCTGCGCAGGTCGGCTCCGCCTTGATGAACGTGGCCGGGTCCGGGGCGGTCTCCAGGGGCAGCGCGTGGCAGTCCCAGCCCTGTACGGGCTCGCCGTTGAGGGTCACCGGGCCCAGCAGGCCCTTCGGGACGCCTATGCGGGGGCCGTAGTTGACCCGGCCCATGTTCTCCACCAGGACCTCCAGGACGGCGTCGGCCCGCGGGACGTGGACGGGCAGGGTCTCTTCGTAACGCTCGCGTTCCAGGACGCCGGCGGGGGCGCCGTCCAGGAAGACCTGGGCTCGGTCTCCTACTCCGCCCGCGAAGTGGAGGAGGCCCGTTCCGGGGGTGGGGACGGTCGTCCGGTAGAGGGTGTAGCCGGCTCGTTGGCTCATCTCGTCCGCGGTGACCGGGTCCTTGGCGTGGATCGGGGCGGGGAGCGGGGGGTGGGTGCGGGCTTGCGTGTGACTTTCGGACGGCGGGAGGAGTGGGGCGTACGACTTCAACTCGATTGAGGTCTCGGGGAGTTTGGGGGACGGGGGCGGGGTCGGCTCTTGTGGGGTCTGGGTGTGGCGGGCTATCACCTCGCGGAAGGCGTGGTACTTCGGGCCCGGGTCGCCGCTCTCCGTCAGCGGGGCGTCGTAGTCGTAGGAGGTGATGGTGGGAACGTAGGCGTGGTGGTGGTTGGCGCCGTTGGTGTAACCGAAGTTGGTGCCGCCGTGGAACATGTAAATGTTGACCGACGCGCCTGCGGAGAGGAGTCGGTCCAGGTCGGCGGCCGCGTCTTCGGCGTTCCTGCCGTGGTGCGGGCCGCCCCAGTGGTCGAACCAGCCGATCCAGAACTCCGAGCACATGAGCGGGCCTTCGGGCTGTGCCTCGCGAAGACGCCGGAGGGACTCGTCGATGCGGCTGCCGAAGGTGCCGGTGGCCAGGACGCCGGGGAGGGTGCCACGCTTGAGGTGGTCGCCGGCGGTCTGGTCGCAGGTGAAGAGGAGTTCCTCGACGCCTCGTTCGCGGAAGGCGTGCTCCAGGTGCTTGAGATAGTCGGTGTCGTCGCCGTAGGCGCCGTACTCGTTCTCCACCTGTACGGCGATGACCGGGCCGCCCGATGCCGCCATGTGAGGGAGGAGCGGGGGGAGGAGGAGGTCTAGGTAGCGGTCGATGATGGCCGTGAAGCGGGGGTCGCTGGAGCGGAGGCGGATGTCGGGGTCGGTGGTGAGCCAGTGGGGCAGGCCGCCGCCGTCCCACTCGGCGCAGATGAAGGGGCCCGGGCGGAGGAGGACGTGCAGGCCCTCTGCGGCGGCGAGGCGGAGGAAGCGGGGCAGGTCGAGGAGGCCTTCGAGGTCCAGGGCGCCGGGTTCGGGCTCGTGGAGGTTCCAGGGGATGTACGTCTCGACCGTGTTCAGGCCCATGAGGCGGGCCTTGCGGAGTCGGTCGGTCCATTGGTCGGGGTGGACTCGGAAGTAGTGCAGGGCGCCGGAGATGATGCGGAACGGGGTGCCGTGGAGCAGGAAGCCGTCGGGGGTTGTGGTCAGGGCGGGGGTGGGGGCGGGGGTGGGGGCGGGTGTGGGCATGTGGGTTCCTTCGGTGTGGTGTGGTGTGCGGGTGGTGGGGGACGGTCGGGCGGCCCTGTGGTGGGTGGGTCGGGGTCGTGGCGGTGCGGCGAGCCCGTCGCGTGTTGGGCGTACTGCTGCCTGCTGCCACAGTGGGACTTGGCTGTGACGAGCTAAGCGACGGGCTGCGCCGCACCGCCACGACCCACTCCCGTCGGCGGGCGGCCTCGCGTGCGTCCGGTGCGCTGTCACTCCGACCGTGGTCATTCCGGGTGCGGGTGCGGGCTTGGGTGGGGGCTTGGGTGGGGGCTTGGGTGGGGGCTTGGGTGGGGGCTTGGGTGGGGGCTTGGGTGGGGGCGTGGGTGGGGGCGTGGGTGGGGGGGTGGGTGGGGGGGGGAGGGGGGGTGGGCGCGGGCGCGGGGGGGGGGGGCGGGGGCGTA
>NZ_JBSFEV010000073.1:0-23937 GCF_053594615.1 Streptomyces sp. NPDC001858 | reverse complement strand
GGAGACCTCGACGTCCTCCAGCGGGGCCAGCCGGTCCAGGAACTCGACGATCGTCACCTTCACGCCGTAGTTGTGCAGGACGTACGCGAACTCGACGCCGATGGCCCCGGCGCCCGCGACGACGATCGACCGCGGGAGGTCGTCGGCGAGGATCTGCTCCTCGTACGTCACCACGCGCGAGGTGCGGCGGGTGCCGGGCAGGAGCTTCGGGGTGGCGCCGGTGGCGATGATGCAGTGCTCGAACCTGACCGTGCGCGTCTCGCCGTCGTAGCCGGCCACCTGAAGCGTGTGCGGGTCGAGGAACGTGCCGCGGCCGTCAATCTCCGTGATCTTGTTCTTCTTCATCAGGTAGTGCACGCCCTTGACCCGGCCGTCCGCGACTCGCCGACTACGGCGGAACGCCTCGCCGTAGTCGAAGGAGACCTGCCCCTCGACCTTGATGCCGAAGGTCTTCGCCTCGCGCGTGAAGATGTGCGCGAGTTCGGCATTGCGCAGCAGGGCCTTGGTGGGAATGCAGCCCACGTTCAGGCAGACCCCGCCCCAGTATTTCTCCTCCACCACCGCGACGCGCTTGCCCAGTTGGGCGGCGCGGACGGCGGCGACGTAGCCGCCCGGGCCCGCACCGAGTACGACGACGTCGAAGCGCTCGTCCTGCTCATCCTGCTCGTCCATCAAAGGATCCTCTTCCACAGGGAAGTCCACGATTCCAAGGTCCGGCGCACGGAAGGTGAAGTGTCAGCCGGCCACGCGAGCAAGGGTCTTCTGGAGGTCCTCGACGGTGTCCAGGACGATGTGCTCGTCGGCGATCGAGGGCGTACGGGCGACACCGACCGCCGCCTCGCCCACCTGGTCGGCAGTGAGCCAGTTCGGGTCGCCGCCCGGACGGCTGCGGTTGATGATCGGGCCCAGGACAAGGTCGTTGATCCGCCGCTGCCCCTTCAGTTCGGCGCTGAACGCCTCGCGCATCATGAGCTGCGCGGCGCCCTGCATGCTGACGATCCCGGCAGCCGGGTACGGCTTCTGGCCGGAGAAGCCCGCGATGGCGGTGTAGCTGCCGTCCTCCGTGAGCCGGGGAACGAAGGAACGGGCCAGCGCCATGTGCGAGGTGGCGACGTCGACGAAGACCTTCTGCCAGTCGTCCTGATCGATCTGCCACAGGGCCTTGCCCATCCACCAGCCGCCGACCGAGGCGACGACGTGGTCGACGTGGCCGTGCTCCTTGAGGATCCGCGTGGCGAGCTCGTCGGCCTCGTCGAAGGTGCCGTAACCGGCCGTGGTCGTCTTGAGGTCGGCGCCGAGTTCGGGGCCGATCAGCTTGGCCAGCGCGTCCAGGCGGGCCTGGCTGCGGCTGGGCACCACGACCGTGGCGCCCGCCTTGAGGAAGGCGCGGACGACGCCCTCGCCCACGTTGCCGGTGCCGCCGGGGATCACGGCCACCTTGCCGTCGAGGGACGGTGAATTCGGGGTGCTCATGGTGCTGTTCCTTAGGGGGAGTCACTTGGCGGGCGGGAGCTGGTCGTCGGGTATCGACGCCGGTACGGCCTGCACTTCGACGGTGAAGTCGATCGCGTCGGAGATGACGCCCTGGAAGGCGTCGACGCCGAAGTCGCTGCGCTTGACGCGCCCGGTGGCGGTCGCGCCGACACGCGGGACGCCGAAGGCGTCGGTGACGGGGCCCGCGGTGTCGGCCGCCAGGTCGACGGTGCGGGTGACGCCGTGCAGGGTGAGTTCGACCGTCATCAGGTAGCGCGACGGCACGTCCTTGGTCAGGGAGACGAGCCGGATCTTCGCCTCGGGGTGGGCCTCGGCGTCGAGGAAGTTCTCGCCCTTGATGTGGTGGTCGCGCGGCGGTATTCCGGTCTGGAAGCTGGTGACGTCGAAGGTGGCGTCGAGGGAGAGCAGTTCGGGCGTCTCGCCCTCGGCTGCGTCGCTCAGCCGGACGGGTCCGCGCAGGCCGGTGAAGTTGCCGCGGACGGTGGTGACGAGGTAACGGACGGCGAAGTCCACGGACGAATGAGAGGGGTCGATCTTCCAGTCCATGACGGAGGTCCTGGATCCTTTCGTGCTTACGGGCAGCGGTGTCAGTCGCCGAGCATCGCTCTGGCTTCGGCCGGGCTGAGATGGGACACCCGGGTGGTGTTGCGGGACGGTCCCTGCAGGAAGTTGACGAAGACGGTGACGAAGGCCTCCGGCAGGTCCGTCTCGCGGGCCGATTCGGTCATCAGCCGGATCCAGCGCACCCGCTGCTCCTCGGTGATGCGCAGGCCGACATGCTGCTTGAGCAGGAAGCGCAGGTCGCCGCGCTCGCGCAGATAGTCGTCGGGGCCGCCGAAGGTCATGACGAAGAAGTCCGCGATGTGTCCCGCGTGGTCGTCCAGGCCGGCGAACATCGCACCGAGCAGGTCGTCCGCCTGTGCCTTGACGAGAAATGTCTTGGTCATCCGGTGGAAGGCCTCGCTGCCGCCGGCCAGATCGTAGAGGTTCATGGTGTCCGGGGTCCTGTTCAGCCGAGGTCGCCGGACTGCGCGACGCCCGTGAGTGTCCGCCGTACCTGGTCGGGGGTGCGCAGGTGGATGGTCCGGCCGTGCACGCCCTGTGCGTCCGGACCGGACAGCCAGGCCAGGAACGCGCCGACCTCCTCCCCCTGCAGGGGCGAGCCGGGGCGGGTGCCGTTCGGGCCGAGGTAGGCCCACATCACCATGTCGTTGACCCGCGGGTCGCCGCCGGTCTCGTCGGCGACGGCCAGGACGAGACGGTTCTGCGCGGCCGTCGCCGCAGCGATGGGGCCGGTGGAGGAGTGCACGCCGTCGGTGAAGCCGACCGGACCGTTGACGGTCGTGAACGAGCCGCCCGGCTTCAGCACGGGCACCAGCGCCTCGGCGATCACGAAGTGCGGGTACACCGTCGACTCGATCACCTCGCGGAACGCGTCGAATCCCCCGGACAGGACCGGCGGCCCCTGATGCCAGCTGGCGACTGTGGACACCACTGCGTCCAGACCGCCGAAGGTCTGGGCCCTGGCCTGCTCGGCGATCTCCCGGGAGCCCTCGGGGCTGCCGATGTCGCCCGGGAGCCCGGTGAGCCGGTCGCGGAGTTCCGGGTCGAGACGCGAGCGCAGACGGTCGAACTTGGCGTTGCTGCGGGTCGGCACGATCACGTCGGCGCCTGCGCGCAGCAGCGCGTCGACAGCGAAGAATCCGACGTTGCCGGTGCCGCCGGCAACGAGCGCGGTGGTGCCGTCGAGTGCGGGGAGTGGGAGCGGGGTGGTCATCGCTGCACCTTCCTTGGAGATCCAGGTAACTAAATAAAACCTGATTACTCCACACAACCAGGGAAGCCAAGAATCTGTTCCCGCCCCGTATCTTCCGTTCCCCTCACCCGGCCAGCGCGGCCCGCACGCCCGGCACGACCTCCAGCGCGAAGACGGTCAGCTGGCGCAGATGGTCGGCGTCGGGCCAGTAGACGAAGCCGTTCATCCCGTGCTCGTGCACGAGGGTGACGAGCTGCTCGACCCACTGCCGCACGGTGCCCTGGAACGGCACGTCCGAGTCGACCGGGCTGATCAGCCCGTTGAGGTTGTAGACCTTGCGCAAGGACGCGGGGTCCCGGCCGGCCTCCTGCGCGCCCGCGTCGAGCCGTGCGACGGCGTCCTTGAGCCGGTCGAGGCCGAGGAAGCCGTACGACGGCATCCAGCCGTCCGCCTTGCGGCCGGTGAGCGCCAGCATGCGGGGGCCGTAGGCGCCGAGCCAGATGCCGAGGTCCGAGGAGGGGGCGGGGCCCGGGTGGACGCCCGAGATCGAGTAGTGGTCGCCCTTGAAGCGCACCGAGCGCTCGCCGCTCCACATCAGCCGGGTGATGTCGATGGCCTCGTCGAGCGCCGCCACGGCTTCCTTGGGCTCGCGGCGCGGTCCGCCCATGGCCTCGATCGCGTCCCAGAAGGCCCCGGTGCCGAGACCGAGCTGAATCCGCCCGGGGGCGAGCACGTCCAGGCTGGCCGCGGACTTCGCAAGCATGGCGGGCGGGCGCAGCGGGAGGTTCGCGACCGTGGGCACGAAAGTGACACTCCGGGTGGCACCCACGAGATAGCTGATCAGCGTCCAGGCATCGTAGAACCTGGGCTGGTACGGGTGATCCTGGACCGTGACGAGGTCGAGGCCGGCCTTCTCGACCTGCTGGGCGATCCGGAGGGGCTGCCCCGGATCCTCCCAGACCGGGTCGACGTTGGCTCCGAAGAGCACGGGAAGTGACATGGGGGGCTCCGCTCAGTCGACCATCACCGCTTACTCCAAAAGAGTATCCACTTACGCCCCACCGCTCGACACGACAGCGCCGAAATCCGATCACCTTCGCCTGGACGGCGCGCAAAGTGCATCCCGCAGTCTTGACGGGCTCCAGGTAAGCCAGTTTTTACTTACTTCTACTTCGAGCAGAGCATGCACGGCGACGTCCACCCGGGGGTTCCGCGCCCTGGAACGGGCCGACCCGATGCACCTCCGGGGCTACCAGGAGTACGCACGGGTCGGGTACGTACGGGCCGACAGCGCCCTTCCCTCCGGGATGCGCGAACTGATCGTCATCGCGCTGCTCGCCGGGAAGGGCGACTGGCCGCAGATGCGGCTGCACACCCGCCGAGCGCTGCTGAAAGGGAGCGCCGCATCCTCGACGAGGAGGTGTCGGCGTACGGCGCAACCGACACCGCCGACAGAAAGTCGGTCATCGCCGCCGACGTACGGGCCGAGCCCCATGTGGAGCGGAACAAGGAAACCCTCCGCCGCCTGCAGTACGAAGTGATCATGAGTGGACGCGACGAGTTGATCGAGGAGGATCGGCCGGCCCGGCACGCAGCGTGGTGAACTCCGGCGAGAAGATCCGACCGTTTCCGCGCCGGGCTCGCGGGGATGAAGCCGGCCCTGGGCGACCAGGAGCGTGAGATCGTCGAACTCCATGGCGCAGGTGACCTTGCGTGGGTGCGCTTCGACATCCGCGGCCACCCAGACCGGGACCTTCCTCGGCCGCCCGGCCACCGGCAGGGCCGTCACGTACACGGAGGTCGCGTTCCTGCGCTTCGACGAGGTCGGACGGATCGCCGAAGGCTGGTTCCTGTGCGACGAGTTCAACCTCGCCGCACAGTTGGGAGCAGCTTCCTGGGAGGACCGCGTCGACCTGGTGCGGGACCTCGCGTGGCGGCGGCAGCGGTCCTCGCTCCGGAGCGACGACGCTGAACGACCTCCATGTGCCTGGCAAGGCTCACACCGCCCGATGGTTCGGAATCTGAATGCTTGAATCCCGGGAGAAATGGTGTTGCTTAAAGCATTGACCATTCCGGTTCGGGCTTCGACACTCAAACGCGCCACCCACGATCAAGGGCCGCCGTTGTGTTCACTTTCTGACGGCAGCTCAGGGGTGGTGTGCCCAACGACGTGCACCACAGGGAAGGGACGCCCTCATGCACCAGCCCCCAAACCATGCCTCGACCGAGCGCAGGCATACGGACGAACCGACTCGCCGCGACGCGCTGAAGGGATTCGGCGCCACAGCCGCCGCCGTCGCGTTCCTCGCCACGCTGGGACCGATGGCGGCCGCGGGACCCGCCTCCGCGGCCACCACTGGCAGCCGCCGGGTCCGCGACCTGCTCGCCCGGCTCACTCTCGACGAGAAGATCTCCCTGGTCCACGGGGCCACCGACCCCGTACGGCTCGGGCAGGCCGGATACCTGCCCCCGGTGCCCCGGCTCGGCATACCGGAGCTGCGCCTGAGCGACGGCCCGGCCGGGGTCAACGTGGCCGCCTCGGCCACCGGACTGCCGCCCATGTCCACCGTGAGCGCCTCCTTCAACCCCGAACTCGCCCGCGAGTACGGCGAGGTGATGGGCCGCGAGGGCCGCACCCTGCGGATGGACGTGCTGCTGGCACCGCAGATCGAGCTGTCGCGGGCGCCGTTCTTCAGCCGCAACAAGGACCAGACCGGCGAGGACCCCTACCTCAACGGGGTCATCGGCGCCGCACAGATCGAGGGTGTGCAGGCGCAGGGCATGCTGGCCCAGGCCAAGCACTACCTGGCCAACAACCAGATCCTGGGCCAGTTCAACCGCGCCGCCCCCGACGACCCGCTGACCAACTTCGACTTCCGGGTCGACGACCGCACCCTGCACGAGATCTATCTGCCGGCCTGGGAAGCGGTCGTCCGCGCCGGTGTCTCCTCCGTCATGGCGGCGTACAACCACCTCAACGGCGAGTGGTGCGCGGAGAACAGGACGACGCTGACGGACATCCTCCGCGGGGAGCTAGGCTTCGATGGATTCGTCACCTCCGACTGGGGCGCCACCCACAGCATCTCGATCGAGGACGGCCTCGACATGCAGATGTCCAACGGCTCCTTCTTCGGTGACCCGCTGAAGCAGGCCGTCCAGGCAGGCACCATCCCCATGGCCGCGCTCGACCTGGCGGTCGGCCGGATCCTCGGCCAGTACGACCGCTTCGGCCTGCTCGACGGCAGCCGCAAGCCCGCCCGCCCCGCCATCGACGTCGACGCGGGCGCCCGCGTCGCCCGCAAGGCCGCAACCCAGGGCGCGGTGCTGCTCGCCAACGACGGCGGGCTGCCGCTCGGCCGGGCCGCGCTGCGCTCCCTGGCCCTGATCGGCCCGACCGCCGCCCAGGTGGCGGTGACGGTGTCCGGCGAGCGGGCGTACGGCTTCGAGGACCGCATGACCTCCCCGCTGGACGCGCTGCGGCGCACCGCGGGCATCGACATCGCCCACTCCGTGGGCGCGGACCTCACCGGCACACCCGTGCCCACCTCGGTCCTCACCCCGGCGAGCGGCACCGGGCACGGGCTGACCCGCACCCCCGCCGCGGACGGTGACCAAGTGGTCGACGCCACCGTGGACTTCACCGCCGGCAAGGCGTTCCCGATCGGTTCGGCGTACGTGTGGACCGGCACGCTCACCCCGCCGAGCAGCGGCGAGTACGCGCTGATGGTCCAGGCGTGGGGCGGGGCCGCCGCCGTCTCCCTGGACGGTACCCAGCTCGCCACGGCCGCCTCCTCCCGCGACAGTTTCGTCCGCAAGTGGACCAGCATCGTGCCGACCACCGACGGCCTAGACAACGGACGGGCCGTAGTCCAGCTGACCGCGGGCAAGGCGTACCAGATCAGAGTCACTTCCACCGGGTGGGCCGAGACCATCCAGGGCCGTGGCCCGGTCCAGGTGCGCCTGGCCTGGGTGACCCCGGAGCAGCGCGCCGCCGACATCCGGGCCGCCGTACGGCTGGCCCGGCAGGTGCACACCCCCGTCGTGTTCGCCTTCAACGGCGCGGGCGGCAACGTCGGCGGCTCCGGCGACCGCACCAGTCTCAGCCTGCCCGAACACCAGGACGAGCTGATCACGGCGGTCGCGGACGCCAACCGCAACACCGTGGTCGTGCTCAACGTCGGCGACCCGGTCACCATGCCCTGGCTCCACAAGGTCGGCACCGTCCTGCTGGCCGGATACGTCGGTCAGGAGGGCGGCTGGTCGACCGCCGATCTGCTGCTCGGCCGGGCTAACCCGGGCGGCAAACTCACCATGACGTACCCGAAGAAGGAGGCCGACCATCCGGTCCTGGACCCGGCCCACCCCGAGCGCTACTACGGGGTGAACGGCGTGGTCACCTACAGCGAGGGCATCTTCACCGGCTACCGCCACTTCGACCGGGAGGGCATCGAACCCCTCTTCTGCTTCGGACACGGCCTGTCCTACACGGAGTTCGGCTACGACCGGCTGACGGTACGCGCGGCCCGCGACGGCGGCCTGGACGTCAGCTTCACCGTGACCAACCGCGGCCGCCGCACCGGAGCCGAGGTCCCGCAGGTCTACGTCGGCCCGCCCAGGAACGCGCCCGTCGAGATGGCGGTCCAGAGCCTCGCCGCCTTCGACCGCGTGGAACTGGACCCGGGCCGGTCGCGCCGTATCACCCTGCACGTCGCCGAACGCAGCCTCTCCTACTGGGACACCGGCGCGCGGCGGTGGGTCCGGCCCGCCGGCCGCCGCACCGTCCATGTCGGCTCCTCCTCCCGCGACATTCGCCTCACGGGTGGCGCGACCCCACGACAGGACTGACCCCGGCCGCTCTGGTGCCGGGCGAGGCCGGGGTGCCGGGCGAGGCCGGGGTGCCGGGCGAGGCCGGGGTGCCGGGCGAGGCCGGGGTGCCGGGCGAGGCCGGGGTGCCGGCCGAGACCCGGATCAGCTCACCGCGTTTCGTTCGGCTGGTCAGCCGGCCCGGGCGGGCGGCGGGCCGACGATCTCGACGTCGTACTTCGCCGCCAGCCCGCGCAGTTCGTCCATGTCCGGGCGGACCGACACCGGCGGCACGGTCCGGGTCTCGGCCGGCACCCCGGCCTCGCGATGGAAGCCCTCGATGCCGCCCGGGAGGGAGAACTCGAGCATCCGCACCTCGGTGTCACCGACCGCGTTGACCTGGTGCGGAATCCCGTGCGGCAGCCAGATGAAGCTGCCGGGGCCGCATTCGTGCACGTCGTCTCCGCAACGGGCCTTGACCCTCCCCTCCAGCACGTAGAAGGCCTCGTCGTGCTTGTGGTGGATGTGCAGCGGTCCGGCCATGCCGGGCTTGGCCCTTACTTCGAGGACGCCGAACTTGCCGTCGGTGTCCTCGGCGGAGGCCAGCACGGTCATGAGGGACTCCATGTACCAGACGGCGGTGCCGTCTGCCTCGGTCGAGACAAAACCGGGAGCGGTCATGAGCATCTCCAAGAAGGCGTTCGGAGAGATAAGTAAAATTATACTTATCCAGGTGTGGTCGTGCGAGGTCGGTCGTACGAGGTCGAAGGTGGGTGGGGTACGTGGCGAGGGACGCCGAGCTGACCCGGCAGCGGATCATGGAAGCTGCCCTGGACGAGTTCTCCGAGAAGGGCCTGGCCGGAGCCCGCGTCGAGTCAATCGCCCAGCGCGCCGGCATCCGTGTGCGCATGCTGTACGTCCACTTCCGCAACAAGGACGGGTTGTACGACGCGGTGCTCCGCCGGCACGTCGCGCAACGCGCCTCGGCGCTGTCGGACCCGTCTATGCCCCTGACCGACTTCGTGCCGCGGCACTTCGCCGGCCTCCGTGACGACGAGGTCTTCGTACGGCTCGTCATGTGGGAGGCGCTGACCGGCTCCGCCGCGCAGCCCGCGATGAACGAGGGAGAGCGCAGTGAGCGGTACGCCAAGACCCTCGATTATCTCAAGGCGCGCCGGGACGCGGGCGAACTGGACCCCTCGTTCGACCCCGATATGGCGCTGCTGGCCGTACTCGCGCTGGCGTCCTTCCCCTCCGCCTTCGGTCACATCGTCCGCATGGTCACGGGCCTGCGTCCGGACGATCCGGCGTTCGTCGAACGCTACGAGACCTTCCTGCGCGACCTGGCCGTGCGGCTGGCGCCCCCACCTCAAGGGTGAGCCGGAGTCGTGCCGAACAGCTCGCCGAAGCGGCCCGTCAGCAGGTCCGCACCCTTGTACTGGGCGGCGATGTCGGCGCCGAGGACGCCCTGGCCGGGGAGTTGTGCCGCTCCGCCGGTCGGGCCGAGCGGCAGGAGGATGGCGGCGGGACCCGGCCGGTAGGTGGCGAGTGGGCCGGAGCCCTCGCCCTCGATGAGCGCCTTGATGTTGTCGGCGACCACGGCCGCGTGGCGCGAGGCCGTGCCGGCGCGCTTGGACTCGGCGATGTCGGTGATGTCGCCGAGGGCGAAGACCGTGTCCTGTCCCTTGACCTGGAGGGTGTCGGTGACGGCGATCTCGCCGTTCGCCTGGCGTACGTCGGCGAGCGCGCCGGCGAGGTAGTCGGTGTGGGGGACGACGCCGAAGCAACGGAACCAGATGTCGGCCGTGATGTCGACGTCGGCGGTGGTGCTGACGTGGAACGTGCCGCGCTCGCCGGGCGCAGTGGGCGGGTTCTCCTTGAGGGGTTCGCCCAGGACGAGCTGGACGTCGAGTGCGGCGAGCTGGCGGCGGATCTCCTCGCGCAGTTCGGGCTCGTACTCGCTGAGGATGTCTGCCACCGGGTCGACGATGACGACCTTCTTCTCGGGCCATACGGCCTTGATCTCACCGGCGAACTCCAGTCCGACCGGTCCGGCGCCGAGCAGCAGCACATGGTCGGCCGCCAGGAGGTCGGCGTGCGCCTCCCGGTACTTCCGCTGGGCCGCGGCGCTGTCGTCGAGGTCGCTCTTGGCGGGGAAGGGGTAGCCGGAGCCGCTGGCCAGCACGATGTAGTCGGCGGCGAGTTCCTCGCCCGAGGCCAGGGTCACCCGGCCCGGTTCGACCCGTACCGCACGGTCGCGCACCACGCGCCCGTTGGTGAGCAGCTTGTCGTAGGGGAAGAAGACCTTCGGCAGGAACTCCGGGTCGACCACGGCGCGCAGGGCGCCGACGGCGTGGAAGAACGCGTCCTTGGGGTCGACGAGGACGACGTCGGCAACGCCGTCCAGGGCCTTGGCCGCGGCGCTTCCGCCGTAACCGCCGCCGATGACCACTACGGTCGGGGACATCTGTGCTCCTTCAAGTCGGGTGTCTGGCAAGTCGTGTCTATGGCAAGTCGCGTGTACGTCTTGCGTGTTGTCAGGGCGCCGTCAGCAGGCCGTGCATCTCGCCCGACTGGAAACGCTCGACGGCTTCCGTGACGCGGGTACGGCTGGAGAGGCAGAACCCGCCGTACATGTACGCGGGGGTGCGCAGTGGCCTGCCCGCCCCGAACAGGAACTGCGCGCCGCGCTCGCCGGCCGCCAACTCCACTGCGCCCGTGCCGGGTTCGAAGACTGCGAGGCCGGCCGGGCCCAGTTCGCCGCCGCTTGCGGGAGTGGCGATACGGCCGTCGCCCTCGACGGTCATCACGAAGCCGCGGAAGTCGGGGGCGACGGGGATCTCGACGCGGGCGCCGGGCGCCAGGATCAGGTCGTAGACGTGCGATCCGGCCGCCTCGCGCACCGGCGAGCGCAGGCCGAACGCCTCGCCCGCGACCACGCGGACGCTCACGCCCTCGGCGACTTCGTCCGAGGGCAGTTCCTGCGGGGTGAAGTGCATGCCGTACGGGGCGTTCTGCTCGTCGGTCTCCGGCAGCCGTACGAAGATCTGCGCGCCGTGTCCGAGCCGGCCGACCTCCTCCACGACCTCGTCGTGCACGATGCCCGAGCCCGCGACGGTCCAGTGCACTCCGCCCGGTTCGATCATGCTCCGGTCGCCGAGGCTGTCCCGGTTGTGGAACCGGGTGGTGGAGTCGTCGAACAGGTAGGTGACCGCGGAGAAGCCGGCGTGCGGGTGCGGGGAGAAGACCGGTCCCGTCATCCGGAAGAGGTCCGTGTTGAGGAAGGGGTCGAGGTCAACCGCGAAGCGGGCGCCGCGGGCCGAGAACAGCGTTCCCCGCTCGTGGGTCTCGATTTCCATGACGGTGGACAGAATGCGGGGCTCGTTCATGCCGTTCTCCTTGTGCTCGTCTGCTGCGGATCAGCCCAGGTGGGCCGTCGGCGCGGACTCCCCGTGCTCCTGCCTCTTCGCGTTGATGGCGAACAGCGTGATCAGCAGGCCGCCCACGAAGAGGAATCCGGCGACGGTGAAGGCCGTGGTGTAGCCGTGGGTCAGGGCGTCGCCGGCCTTGGCGACCGTGGCGAAGTCCTTCATCGCTACGGCCCGGTAGAAGGCGCCGGCCGCTTCCGCAAGCTTGTCGTTCGCCGCCGAGGTCGAGATCGTGGTGAGCACCGCCAGGCCCAGGGCGCCGCCGACCTGCTGCGCGGTGTTGAGCAGCGCGGAGGCGATGCCGGAGTCCTGGTCGCGCACGCCACTGACCGCGCCGAGGGTCATCGGGACGAAGCTCATGCCGAGGCCGAGCGCGGTGACGAACATGGCGGGCATCAGGTGGGTGGCGTAGGAGGCGCCCGGTTCCAGGGTGCTGAACCAGAACATCCCGCCCGCGCCGATGACCAGCCCGGGGCCGGCGATCTGCCGGGGCGCCAGGCGGGCGACGAGCTTGGAGCTGATGCCTGCGGCGATGCCCATGCCGAAGCTGAACGGGAGGTAGGCGAAGCCGGTCTTGACCGGGCTGTAGCCGAGGATCTGCTGCATGTAGAGCGTCAGGAAGTAGAAGGTGGCGAACATGCCGGCGCCCAGGAACAGCATGGTCGCGTACGACCCGGCGCGGTTGCGGTCCTTGAACAGGCGCAGCGGCATCATCGGGTGGGTGGTGCGCATCTGGAGGACGAGGAAGAGGACGAGCAGGGCGACGGCCATGCCGAAGAAGGTCACGGTCAGGGCGTCGGTCCAGCCGTCCTGGCCGCCGCGGGTGATGGCGTAGACGAGTGCGATGAGTCCGCCGGTGCCGGTGATCGCGCCGGGGACGTCGAGGCGTCCGGTGTTTCGCTCGCCCTCGGCGAGGAGCTTCGTGCCGGCGAGTACGGCGATGCCGATGGGGATGTTGACGAAGAACACCCAGCGCCAGTCGAGGTAGTCGGTGAGGACACCGCCGAGCAGGAGTCCGACCGTGGAGCCGAGTCCGGCCATGGCCGCGTACACGCCCATCGCCTTGTTGCGGGGCTTGCCCTCGGGGAAGTTGGTCGCGATGAGGGAGAGCGCGGTGGGGGCGGCGATGGAGGCGCCGATGCCCTGGAGGATGCGGGAGCCGATCAGCAGTTCCTCGTTCGGGGCGAGGCCGCCGAGCAACGAGGCGAGGGTGAACACGGTGATGCCGATGCGGAACATGCGGCGGCGCCCGAAGAGGTCGCCGGCCCGGCCGCCGAGCAGCAGGAGTCCGCCGAAGGCGAGGGCGTACGCGTTCACGATCCAGGCCAGGTTCGACGCCGAGACGTCGAGGTCGGTCTGGATGCTCGGCAGCGCGATGTTGGTGATGGTGCCGTCCAGCACGACCATCAGCTGCGCGGCGGCGATGACGACGAGGGCGAGGCCGAGGTGCGGCCCGCGGGCAGCCTCTCCGGGTTCTCCCGGTGGGGCGGACTCCGGGTCCGCGGGCGTGGTCGAACTGTCGGTGGGCATGGCAGGACTCCTGGTTCGGCGGTAGGCCGGAAGTGGCACCTCGAAAAATATACAAGCGTTGAGATTCATTCCGCGCACCCCCCTGGCTCCCGGCCCTGACGCACCGGACGCCCCGCCCCCACCGCCCGTCCCCGGCTGGACGGGACGGCGGTCGGGACAGGGCGTCCGGGGTGCCCACCGGCGCGGGGAGTCACCGGAGGAGCACTTCAGGCGGTCTTCTCTTCCTGGTTGAGGATGAAGTCGGCCGGGATCTCCGGGCTCCAGACGGCCGGCGGACAGTCCCAGTCGCCCGCCTTCCAGCTGTCGGTGATGCAGTCCATGTCGCTGGAGTACTCGATCCAGCTGCCCCAGGGGTCCTGGATGTAGTGGAAGAAGTTGGAGCCGAGCGTGTGCCGGCCGAGCCCCCAGCCATGGCTGTGACCGGCGGCGGCCATGTTCTGCGCGCCCATCGCGATCTGGTCGATGTCGGCGACTTCCCAGCTGGAGTGATGCAGGCCGGGGTGGGTGGCCGGCAGGAAGCCGAAGACGTGGTGGTCGCCGGGACCGGAGTTCATGAAGGTCGCCATGCCCCGGATACGGTCCGACAGGCGCAGGCCCAGGGTGCGGGCGTAGTAGGCCTCTGCCGCGTCCAGGTCGGTGCTGAAGATCAGCATGTGGCCCAGACGCCGGGGGCGGGGCTTCTCGTCGGCGGTGAGCCAGCGCGCCTGGTCGACGCGGCGGACGCGGTCGCCGAAGTTGACCTCGTGGGCGTCCGTGGTGCCGAAGTCCCGCCAGGCACCTGGCTGTTCGTCACGCAGGTTCAGCAGGTTGCCCTCGTGGTCACGGAACCACAGGCCGCCGGGGAGCTGGGCGGGCGCGTCGAGCAGCCGCACACCAAGGCCCTCCAGATGGCGCTGCCACTCGGGCAGCGAGTCCGTCTCCACGCCGAACGCGACATGGTGCAGCCGCTTGACCGGCCCTTCCAACAGCACCGCCTGGTCCTGCTCGCGGCCGTCGCAGCGGACCACGAGAGCGTTGTCCCGCTCGGCCGTCCGCAGCCCGAAGGTGTCATAGAAGCTCTGGCCCGTGTCCAGGGAGGGAACCTGAAGTCCGTAGTGCAGCAGGCCTTTGACACGCAGCATGGCATTCTCCTCACAGTTCCGGTGCGCCGCGTACCGGCGGCTCGCACCACTTCTAAGTGTGTACACCTTTTTGGACTGGAGTCCAGCTCCCCACGGCAGCCGTTCCGAGATCCTCACCGCAGACCATGACAGTCGCCTGGCCCACATCGGGCGCCTCACGGCCCGGGGCGAGGTCGTCGATCACCCGGCGGGCGGTACGCGCGAGGTGCCTGGTGATCAGCTGCGCGGCCTGGTCCGGGGCGCCCGCCATGACGGCCGCGAACAGGTCGTAGTGCTCCTGCCTGCGCTGCGGAAACACCCCGGGATGACGGTCCTGCAGCGTGCGCAGATAGCGCTCGCTGCGTTCGGCGTACGACGTGATCGTGCGCAGGACCGTAGGGGTGCAGCGGCACACGAGCATGCGATGGAAGGCCCGGTGCGCCTCGTGCCACGCCATGACGTCGCCCGTCTCTTCGGCACGGTCCATGTCGTGCAGGCGCGCCGAGGCCTCCTGCACCTCCTGCCGGGTCAGGCGCCCTGCGGTGATCCGCACACCCATGGCCTCCAGGGAGATCCGCGCCGCGTAGAGGCAGTCCAGATCGGCCACGTCCAGGCCCGTGACCCGGCCCCGGTGGTTGATGTCGGCGTCGATCAGCCCCTCTTCCTGGAGCATCCGGAACGCCTCGCGCAGCGGGGTGCGGCTGACGTCGAAGACCCGCGCCAGCTCGGCCTGTTTCAGCTCCGTGCCGGGCGGCAGGAGGCCGTCCAGGATCAGCCAGCGCAGGTGGTCGTGGATCTCGACGCTCGTGCGCCGGGGATGGGAGATCACCGGCCGCGGCAGACCGTCGAGCAGACCGAGCAGACCTTCCGTCGCATCCGCCGCGTCCATCTGGGCCACCCGCACCGACCGCCTCTCCACTGCATCCGGCTACCCGGGCCTGGTCACCACGCCTCTCGCAGCTTACCCTTTCCGGCGTAATGTGTATGCACTATGGTCCTGTCGCCGTCCGCGCAGTCCCACAGAGCCGCCCGTTGGAGGAGAGCCATGCAGTCAGCTGACTGGTCGTTGGTGCAGTACCGCGCCGGAGACTCGGAAAAGACCGCCGTCGGTGTCCTGATCGACGGAAAGGTGGTCGAAGGGCCCCCCGAGACGGGCGGTCTGACGCTCCTGGAGGTACTGCGCCGCTGGGACGCCATAGCGCCCGGGCTGCGCAACTGGACGCCGTCCGCGTCCGCGACCATCGACGATGCCCGGCTGGCCCCTCCCCTGACGTACCCGGGCAAGGTGCTGTGCGCCGGCGCCAACTACTGGGACCACATCGCCGAAATGGGCATCGAGCGCCCCGATGCCCTGGGCGAGCCGTTCTTCTTCCTCAAGCCCCCGACGACGACGGTGACGGGACCGGGCGATCCGGTGCCGCTGCCCGCCTACTCCGGCGCGCGTGTGGACTGGGAGGCCGAACTCGCCGTCGTCATCGGCAGGCCGGGCCGCGACCTCTCCGCCGACCAGGTGCCCGACCACGTGGCCGGCTATCTCGCGGCCAACGACATCTCCGCCCGGGACCGGCTCAGGTCCGCGCTGCCCGTCGCCGAGCCCTTCACCTTCGACTGGCTGGGTCACAAGGGGCAGGACGGTTTCTGCCCGCTCGGCCCCGGACTCGTGCCCAGCTGGCAGGTGCCCGACCCGCAGAACCTGCGGATCCGGCTCAGCGTCAACGATGTGGTCAAGCAGGACTCCTCCACCGCGCAGATGATGGTGCCCATACTGGAGGTGGTCGCCGCCGCGAGCCGCCTCACCCGGCTCGAAGCCGGAGACGTCATCCTCACGGGCACACCGGCGGGATGCGGGACCCCGCACGGTGAGTTCCTCGCCGCCGGGGACGAGGTCGTCGTGGAAATCGAGCGGATCGGCCGCCTGCACAACACGGTGGTGGCAACGGCGGCGGTGTCATAGACAGCACACGATGGATACGGCGGTGAGGTCATGAACAACACGCCGGCCCCTACGACACCGGCCTGGCCCGAGCCCCGGCCGGTGTCCGAGTCCATGCGGGCCATGGTTTTCCGCCGGTTCGGCCCGCCGGACGTGTTGGAACAGGCGGTGCTCGACACCCCCCGCCACGGCCCCGGAGAGGTCCTCGTCCAGGTCGCCGCGGTGAGCATCGGCCGTCTGCTCGACCTCACGGCCCGCTCGGGCCGCCACCCGTACGCGCGATTCCGGCTGCCGCACGTCCTGGGCGCGGACCACGCCGGGGTCATCGCCGCGATCGGGGACGGTGTGGACTCCGTCCGGGTCGGCGACCGGGTGGCCGTCTTCCCTGTGGTCACCTGCGGCACCTGCGCCCTGTGCGTCGAGGGCCGCGAGGAGGCCTGCGCCTCCCTGTCCCTGATCGGCACGCACCGGCCGGGGGCCTACGCGCAGTACTGCGTGTCCCCCGCCCGCAACGTCCACCGGGTGCCGGACGGCATCACGCCCGCGGTCGCCGCGTCCCTCGCGCTGAACGGGGCGGTCGCCGCCAACCAGCTCACCCAGGCAGGACTGCGGCCCGGCCACTGGGTGCTGGTACAGGGCGCCGCCTCGGCCCTGGGATCGGCCACCGCCGCGCTCGCCCGTCATCTGGGCGCGCGGATCATCGCCACCTCCCGCTCGCCTCAAAAGCGCAAGGCCATGGCCGCGGCCGGGGCCGAAGTCGTCCTCGACGCCACCGCCGCGCACTTCGCGGCGCAGGTCCGCGCGGCGACCGACGGCCATGGCGCCGACATCGTCGTGGACAACCTGGGTGATCCGGCCGTGTGGGACGCCACGATCGACGCGCTCGCCCGCGGCGGCACGGTGGTGACGTCCGGTGCGTTCCTCGGCGGCAAGGTGCAGCTGGACCTGCTGCGCCTGTACTCGAACTGCCAGCGCGTCATCGGCGTACGCACCGGCAACCCCGCCGCCGTGGAAGAACTGTGGACGCACGTCGAGCAGGGGTTCCGGGCGGTTCTCGACCGGACGTTCCCCATCGCGCACGCCGCCGACGCGCATCGCTATCTGGAGGACGACAGCAACGTGGGACGCGTCGCGCTGACCGTGGGGCCGCAGGACTGGGATGCCTGAGAGGTCCGGGAGAGCGGCAGAAGACTCAAAGGGGCCGGGTCACTCTCCGGGCGGCTGCGCCTGCGCCTTCTCAGGGGCGATGAGGCCGCGGAGCACCGGCACGACGAGGCGCAGGATGTCCTCGGTGTCGGCCGCGGCCAGGTCCGGCATCCGCAGGAGATAGCGCTGGCTGGCGATGCCCATCATCATCGCGCTGCACAACGCCGCCCGCAGCCGGGCGTCGGGGGCGCCGACCACGGCGGCCAGCGGTTCGACGCCCTGGCCGGTGACACGGCCACGCAGGATCTCGGCGGCCTCTTCGCTGGTCATGCTGGCCCGCAGCAGTACGGCCATGGGAGTGTCCGGATCCGCGGCCCAGGCCCCGAGCATGCCCCGTACGAGGTTCTCGACGGTCTGGGCGGGGTCGTCGGCGGTCAGCTCCGGGACGGGGATGTCCCAGCGGACGGCCTCGCGGAACAGACTGTCCTTGCTGCCGAAGTACTGGATGACAGAGGACTTGTCGACCTCGGCCTCGGCCGCGATGGCCCGGATCGTGCCACGCTCGTAGCCGACTTCGGCGAACTTGCGCCGGGCCGCCTGCAGAATGCGCTGCCGGGTTCGCTCGCCCTTGCGTGGGCAGTCGGCCTCGGTCCCGTGCCTGCGGGGCCGGCCTCGACCGGACGCCGTCGGCGGCACCTCTTCTGTGACATCGGCTTCTGTGACATCGGCGGCGGCCACGTTCCGGCCCCTTTCCTCACTCGCTCGCTCCGATGCTACGACGAGGAGACCGGGCTGCTGCGAGGCGGAGTGTCAGGCCTGCCCGCCAGCGACGATCCTGAGGGCCGAGCGCGTGGTGGCGGGCTCGTACTCCGGGGCGACATCGGCCAGCACGCTCAGTGCGGTGCGCGCCAGGTGCCCGGCGATCACCCTGGCGGCCGCGCCCTCGTCGCCCGCCCTCAGCGCCGCCAGCAGCGCCTCGTGCTCCTGGTGCGCCCGCGCGCGGGATCCCGGCACACCGAGCTGCGCGTACCGGATGTATCGCTCGCTGTGCTCGGCGTGCGAGGAGAGCGTGCGCTGCAGCTGTGCCCCGACGGCCTGGGTGGCCACGCGGTGGAACTCACGGTGCGCGGCGTACCACGCGTCCGGCTTCTCCTCGTCGGCGAGATCCTTCATGCGCTCCAGCAGTTCGCCCATGCGGTCGAGGTCCTCGCCGGTGAGCGTCTTCGCCGTCGCCGTCACGGCCAGGGCCTCCAGCATGATGCGAGCCCCGTACACCCCGTCCAAATCCTCGGGGTCCACCGCGCGCACGCGGGCCCGCTGGTCGGGCCGGGCGTCGATGAGGCCCTCCTCCTGGAGGAGCCGGAAAGCCTCGCGCATCGGGGTGCGGCTGACGCCCAGCTTGCGGGCCATCTCCGCCTGGAGCAGTGCCGAGCCCGGCGGCAGTTCACCGCTGAGGATCATCGCCCGGAGCCGGCCGTGCACGTCGAGAGCCATGCGGCGTCCGCCTGTGGCCGCCTCGGAACTCGCGCCGGGTGCGGGAGCGCCGTCGGCCACGCTCACCGAGCTGCCCGGTTCCCGCTCTTCCGACGAGTCGCTCGTATTCCTGCTCACGCCGGGAGTGTACCCAAGAAGTGTATCCAACAAGGCCGCGAAGAAGCCCGGACCCGGCGATGAACCCCTGACAAGCCATCGTCCGAGTCCGGGCAGCTCTATAACTGTATCCACCTTCGGCTACGTCGAGAAGTCAGGCGAAGAGCGGAGCCAGGTCGAAGTAGACGCGGAAGTCGTCGATGAGGCCGGTCTCGTCGACGTGCCACACGGTGGCAGCCGGGATGGTGACGGTGTCGCCGCCCAGGCGGTAGTAGTCGACGATCTCCTCGATGGCACTGTCGGCACCGCTGTGCCACTCACGGACGACGGTGTGGCGCAGCCCCTTGATGGTGCCGAAGAAGCCACCGACTCCGGCCTCTATTTCCTCGGGGCCGGTCATCGGCTCGTTGTTCCCGAAGCGCATGCGTCCCTGCGGGGCGAACAGCCGGCTGAAGCCGGCCGCGTCGGTCGCGTCGACCAGCGCGAACACCTTGGCGGCGAACTCTGTCTGCATGGCAGGCCCCCTCAGGCCGAGATTCCGGTGGTGGCGCCGGCGACCCGGCCCCGTACGGCCGCGAGCGTCGTCCGCACCGCGTCGAGGTAGTCGGCCTCCATGTGCACGGCGAACTCCTTCTCCTCGGCGCTGCCCGCCGCCACTCCGTCGAGGACGATGCGGAAGGAGAAGGTGAGGGTCAGCTCGCCGGCGTCGCCGAGGCCGATCTCGTTGTCGATCGTGCCCCTGGCCGTGCCGTGCGTCCGCACGAAGTGCACACGCTGCTTGGGGTAGAACGTGACGACCTCGCGCACCGACTGCCCGGCATGCACGACCTCGCGCACCAGGCCGCCGTCGAACCGCTCGGTCACGGTGCACTCGCTCATGCTGGCGACGTACGCCAGCGGGTTCGCGGCCTTGTCCAACAGGCCCGCCCAGACGTCGTCCGCCTGGAGCACCGGCTCCGTGCCGTCGTTCACGGAAAGAGTGCGGCTCACTTCGATCATGGTGTCCCTCCACGGAATTGAACTCCGCCGGCCGGTTCGGTGATGTGCCACCGAGGGCCCGCATGTCGAAGTGTGCACACTCTGCCTTCTCTAGTAAAGACAGAGGACGATTTCTTCCGAGATCGGCTCCGCTGGCGAGCGTGAAAATGTATGCAGTTATACGACGCACTCACGCGCCGAGGATCTTCGCCATCTTCAGATGGGGCGTGGCCTCTTCCGGGCGCCCCAGACGCTCCAGCGTGCGGCCGAGGAGCAGGTGCCCGTACGCGTCACCCGCGTCGCGCTCGAGCAATACCCGGAGTTCGGATTCGGCCCGGCTCAGGGCCGCCGAGTGGTAGTAGGCGCGGGCGAGCAGCAGCCGGGGGCCGTTCTGCTCGGGGTGGTCCGCGACCAGGCCGCCCAGAATGCGGGCGGCGGCGATGTAGTCACGGGCGTCGAAAAGGAGCTTCGCCCGCTCCCAGTCCTCGGCGGCCGACGATGTGTTGCCGTCCGCCCCGCCCAGGTTCCGCTCCATGTCCTGCTCTCCTTCTCCGTCGACGGGAACCGGGGCTCCGCGCCCCGGTCAGGTAATCTGGTTACTTAAACGCACCGAGTGCGTCGATTGATTCCCCGCCGTATCCTTGGTCACCATGACCGAGACCCGTCTGCCGCTGCACTCCTGCTCCTACACCGAGGACGTCTTCAACCTCCTCGGCAAGCGCTGGACGGGCCCCCTCATCGACCTCCTCCTCCAGCGTCCGGCCCGCTTCAGCGAACTGCACGCCGCGCTCCCGGCTCTGTCCAAACGGGTCCTGAGCGACCGTCTCTCGGAACTGACGGAGGTCGGCCTCGTCGAGCGAGAGGTCTCCCCCGGCCCCCCGGTCGCCGTCACCTACCGGCTCACGGAGCGCGGCACGGGACTCGGCCCCGCCATGGACGCCCTGCGGGTCTGGGCCGGCGCCCCCGTCGACGACCTAGGACGTCCGCTGCCCCACCCGGAGGCCGACGAGCACGAGGCGGAGCCGGGCCGGGTCTGAAGCCGCTCATCGCGCCCGGCCGGCCGGAGGCGTCGCAGCCGCAGCGAGGTAGGGCAGTGCCTGCTCGGTCCAGATGCACTTCCCCGTCGGCGTATAGCGGGTGCCCCAGCGCTGGGAGAGCGCGGCGACGAGTTGCAGGCCGCGTCCGCCCTCGTCGGTGTCCATGGCGCGGCGGATGCGCGGGGTGGTCAGGCTGCCGTCCGAGACCTCGCAGACCAGGTGGGCGCTGCGCAGCAGGCGGAGCCGTACGGGGCCCTTGGCATGGCGCACGACGTTGCCGACGAGTTCGCTGGCGAGCAGTTCGGTGCTCGTCGTCAGTTCCTCCAGGTCCCACCGCGACAGTTGCTCGCGCACGTGCTCGCGGGCCTCACCCGCGGCCCGCGGGTCTTCAGGCAGTGCCCAGGAGGCGATCTGGTCGGCCGGCAGCGCATGGACGCGGACGGCGAGCAGGGTGGCGTCATCGTCGATGTCGTCCTGGTCGGCGGGGAGCAGGCCGCCGACCAGGGTGTCGCAGACCTGGTCGGGGCCGGCGGGGTGGGCGGTGCCCAGAAGCCTGGTGAGGCAGGCCAGGCCGTCGTCGAAGTCACGCCGGGCGGACTCGACGAGTCCGTCGGTGTACAGGACGAGGAGGCTGCCCTCGGGCAGCGTCATCTGCGCCGTCTCGAACGGGGGCCCGGCCGCGCCCAGCGGCGGATCCGGAGCCTGCTCGGGGATGTGCATGCTTCCGTCCGGGTGCACCACGACCGGCTGCGGGTGCCCTGCGCTGACGAAGGAGCAGATCAGCGTGGTCGGGTCGTAGACCGCGTACAGGCAGGTGGCGTAGGAGTCCTCGCCCAGGCCGCTGACGATGTCGTTGAGGCGGGTCATGACCTCGTCGGGAGGCAGTTCGAGGTCGGCGAGCGTGTGCACTGCGGTGCGCAGCCGTCCCATGGTGGCCGCCTCGGACAGTCCGTGCCCCATCACGTCGCCGATGACCAGCGCGACCTGGTCGGCGGACAGGGGGATGACGTCGTACCAGTCCCCGCCGACCTCCATGTCGCGCCCGGCGGGCAGGTAGCGGGCGGCGGCCGTGCAGGCGGGCAGCGCGGGCAGCGTGCGCGGGAGCAGACCGCGCTGGAGTTCGCGGGCGCGGGTGTGCACGGAGTCGTACAGCAGGGCCCGGTCCAGGGCCTGGGCGACCAGGCCGCTGATCGCGACCAGCAGGGTTCGTTCCTCGCCGGTCAGCCGGCGCGGGTGGTCGAAGCTGATGGCACAGCCGCCGAGCACGCGCCCGGCGGCGGTCAGCGGCAGGAATGCCCATGACTGCTTGCCGACCTCGCGGGGCCAGTCGGCCCAGCGCGGGTATCGCGCGGTGTACTCCTCGACCGAGGAGATGAACACGGGCGCGTCCAGGAGCAGTGAATCCCAGATCGGCGTGGCCTCGTGGAGCAGGGTGCCGTCCAGCCCGTCCAGGAACTGCTGGGGGTACCCGACGGCTCCGACGTTGTACGCCCGGTCGCCCTCGATCATCTGCATGATCAGGCCGACGGCGCCGAACGGCTGCATCACCCGCCGGGCGACCGCCTCCGCCACGTCCTGTGCGGTCATCGCCCGGGCAAGATCCGTCGTCAGCTCCGTGATGCGGGCGGACCGCTCGGCGGCCGCGCGTTCGGCGGCCTCGCGCTCGGCGACGCGCTGCCGTACCTCGGTGACATCGGCCCAGTAGCAGATGGTGCCCTCCGGGACCGGGACCAGCCGCAGGTGATAGCAGCGACCTGTGTCGGGTATGCGGATCTCGAATCCGGCCGGGACGGCCGCGGCGGCGGCGGTTCGGCAGCGTTCCTCCAGACCGCGCACCTGCCGCACCCGGGGCAGCTCCCACAGAATCCGGCCGAGCAGCTCTACTTCCAGGGAGCCGAGGGTGCGCTCCGCCTCCCGGTTGGCGAAGACGATGCGCCAGTCGTCGTCCAGCGCCACGAAGCCGTCGCTCATGTGCCGCAGGGCACGGGCGAGCGCGTCCCGGGCGGAATAGGACTCCTCGATGCCCCACCACCCGCCGATCATCCTGAGCGGCTCGCCCGCGTCATCGTGGACCACCTTGGCGCGGGCCAGGGTCCAACGGGTCGTACCGTCCGGGCGGCGGATCCGGAACTCGGCCCTGTACAGCGTCCGGTCGCGGATCGACTTCTCGACCGCGGCCAGTGTCCACGGCAGGTCGTCGGGGTGGACGGCTTTCATGAAGGTCTCGATCCGGGGCACGAAGTCGGCCGGGTCCACTCCGCACAGAGCCATGGAGGCTTCGTCCCAGTACAGCTCACCTGATGGAATGCCCCACTCCCACGAGCCGACCTGGACCTCCTCCAGCGCCTCCCGGACGCGGCTGCTGTTCCAGTTCCGCTGATGCGGCCGGGTGGGCGGCGGCGCCTGGGCCATCCGTTCTTCGACCCAGGCGGTCACGGCCCGCAGGAAGTCCCACTGCTCCTCGGTCGGCTCGCCGCTGTCACCGGTCAGTACGGTGAGCACGCCTACGGCGTGGTCTCCCCCGAACACGGGTACGGCAGCCATACCGGTACCGGTGTCGGGCCAGGCACGCGTGGAGGATTCAGCGTGGGCTTCGGGGGCGGAAGCCACCCACACGGGGCTGCCCTGGCGTACGGCGCGTGCCGGGGCGGCCGCGCCTTCCTGGGCGACGATCTCCCAGAGCCGCGTGAGGGCCGGGGGCAGCCCGTTCGCCGAGACCAGTCGCAGCGCGGACATGGGGCCGCTGAAGTGCACCATTCCGCCCAGGGCACCGAGTTCCGTCACCGCGTGCTGGAGAGCCAGCCGGAAGACTTCCTGTTCGGTCACTCCCGGGTCCACGGCGTTGAGCAGGCCAAGCCGCGCCTTCATGGAGTCAACTCTACGTATTCGGCCTCAGAAGGGACATGCAGTTGCATCGCGGCCCACGGCCACCGAGCCCGGGCCCGCAGCCGAAGTGGATCTGCACAGGGTCGGCAGACCCGGCGCGGGTACCACCGGTGTCAGCGGTTCCCGTGTCGGGTTGCTGTGGTGTGGTGGCGTGTCATCGCGGTGGGCCGAGGAGGATCTGTCCGTACTGCTCGGCGGCTTCGGCCAGTTTCTCGGGTGTGATGGCGAAGTCCTTGGGCCGGGGGGTGGTGATGTC
>NZ_JBSFEV010000072.1:0-23997 GCF_053594615.1 Streptomyces sp. NPDC001858 | reverse complement strand
GCGCTACGAGAAACGCGCCTACATCTACCTCGGAACCGTCACCCTCGCGGCCCTCATGACCTGGCTCCGCACATGATCCGAGAAACAGCGCCTAGAGCTCGGGCAGTCGGTCGGCCGGGGTGGGAGATCGGCGTTCCTGTAGCCAGTAGAGATAGATCTGCAGGTCCGTCTCCAGGCATCCGGCGTCGGTGCCGCCAGCAATGTAGGCCGCAAAATCCAGGGCACCCTCCACCGCTCGTTGGTTCGGGATCCACCGGTCGTACCGCTCCCACTCGTGCGCCTGGTCTCTCAGGTACTCCAGGATCCGCTCCCGGTCCCGCCACCACTCCCGGATCAACTCCGGTGTCCACCGCTGGTCTCCGTCCCAGGCATAGCCGTCCATGGGGTCCGCCTCTATGGCACTGAGTACGTCCCTCACCTCGTCCGGTGTGCGCGGCTGGCGGTATACATACTCAGTGAAGTACTGACCGCCGTAGTGGATGTGACGCGAAGCTTCGAGTCGACCTGTCGCGCAGTTATCCGTCTCAGCGCCGTACACCGGCCCCGGGACATTGAGCCACAGACGGTCCTCCCAGCGACCGTTACAGCTCGGGTACACCTGGAACAGCACCGCCGCCGCGTCGAAGTAGAGCGTCATGAGGGCAGCGTACTTTTACCCGAAGAGGTGAGAGTCGCAGCCTGAACTGTCTGACACCGAGTGCACACCCTGTCGGGTCTGGACGACCGAGCTCTGACGTCGAAGGTGCCGACCAGCAGCAGAGCCACATTTGCGCGAGGAACTAGTGGAGCAAGATCATTTTGCGGAGTAGTTCAAATCCGGCTCGACCGTAGAGCTGCCTCTTAGACCGTGTCCTATGTGGTGAGGCGGACGTTGGTTTCGGTATGGGGCGGGGTACATGGAGTTGGATTGTTCCGGACGGGCTGTGGGAGATCGCGAAGCCGCTGATCCCACCCTCGAGAGTGCGGCCGCAGGGCGGCGGAACGCAGGACACCCCTGATGAGACGCTGTTCGCAGCCATCGTCTACGTCCTGGTCAGCGGTTGCGCCTGGCGCCAACTGCCGCCCTGCTTCGGTATATCGAAGTCGACCGCCCACCGCCGGTTCCTGGTGTGGTCGAGAGCCGGCGTCTGGGGCCGCCTCCACGAAGCCGTGCTGCACCGCCTCGACGACGCAGGCCTCATCGACGTCACCCGCGTCGTCCTCGACACCGCCCACGTCAGGGCTAAAAAGGGGGCCAACACACAGGTCCGAGCCCCGTGGACCGCGGCAAGCCGGGCTCCAAGATGCCCATCCTGTCGGACGCGAACGGACTGCCCCTTCTCGTCGGCATCTCGGCCGGCAACACCCACGACAGCGAAGGGCTCAAGCCCATGATCGCCGGTCACCAAACGAGACACGACCCCCACCGCGGCCGCCACTTCAAGCCCCAGCGCCTCCACGCCGACAAAGCCTACGACCGCGCCGACCTGCGGAAATGGTTACGCGGCAAACGCATCGGAGTCCGGATCGCCCGCAAAGGCATCGAGTCCAGCGAACGATTGGGCCGCCGCCGCTGGGTGATCGAACGCACCATGTCGTGGCTGTCCGGCTACCGCCGACTCAGCCCCCGCTACGAACGCAATCCCCGCAACTACCTGGCCTTTCTTGGCCTCGCCGCCGCCATCTGCTGCTACAAGCGACTCGTCCGCCTCACCACATAGGACACGGTCTTAATCTTCTTGATGCGGTTAACGGCGCCCTCGATGCTGCCGGAGCTCCAGTCGAGGGTGAGGCCGGCTGTTACCGCGTCGAGGTCCCGGAGCATGTGGAGTGCAAAGCCAGTGAGGCCAGGTAGCTGGCTGGCGTCGACTGCGTCGATCCAGGTGGGGAGTGTGGAGCCGAGGCGGTCGGTGAGTATCTCCCCGAAGTCCCGGACATGTCCGGCGGCTGTGTCCAGCTCGGGGCAGCGGGCCAGGACCTCTTTCAGGCTGGCGCGGTCGTCCTCGCTCAGCGCGGTGGGGTGCCGGGTGAGCCAGCCGGTCACCTGCCGCACTGTCGGCGGCCGGAGCGGCGCCCCGGCCGGAGCCGTGCGCAGGGTGGCGATGTGGGCGCGAACCATCTGGTAGCTGACGGGCGCGTTGTCGGCGCGGAGTTCACCGTGGAGGTGGGTGACGCTGGTGCATCCCTCGCTGAAGCGCCGTTCCAGGTAGGGCTTGTAGGGGTCGAGTCTGCTGGGCCGGGGCCGGTTGTCGCGGATGGTGTCCTGCCAGCGTGCGGCGTTCGCGTACCGGAGGACGGTGTTGAGGCCCCAGCCCAGGTGCCGGGCGATCGCCCGACGTGAGTGACCCTGGGCGAGCATCTTGTGGACCAGGGCGTGTGCGGCCTTCTTCCGCTCAGCTCGCCGGCCGACCGGCTCCGCGCCATTCTGCGGCCGGTCGGAAGCCGGTGGGGTGTCCTGCGACAGCGTGCCGCTGGGCATCGGGTTGCGCAGGCAGTCACGATGGGCGGCGACGCAGGTCTCCACGGCCCGTCCGAGGCCCTGCCATAGATGGAACGGTCAGCGACCTGCAGGGCATCGGGGGCACCGCGGCGGGCGCCCTCGGCGTAGGCGCCGGCTCGGTCCCGGCAGATGATCTCCACGCCGGGGTGGCGGATTAGCCAGGCGGCCAGCGGTCCGCCCTCGCGGGTCGGGAGCACGTCGACCACACGATGGTCTTCGACGCTGGTCAAGACAGTGGAGTAGGTCTGGCCGCGACGGATCGCGAAGTCGTCCACGCCCAGCACCCGTGGAGTACTGAACTGCGGATCGGGCAGTGCCATGACCCTGCGTAACAAGGTCATCCGTCCCCGCGCTGAAGCCGAGCTGGGCCGCCAGCCGAGCGCCGGCCCGCCCCGCCAGGGCGAGCCCCACCCGTTCAAGGGTTCGGTTGAGCCGCGTGGTGAACCGGGCGTGCGGGACAGTCAGCCGGGAGAACGGCTCGGCGAACGTCCGGCGCTGGCAGTCCGCCGACCCGCAGATGAAACGCCTGACCGTCAGCCGGATCACAAAGTCCTGATCAGCGAGCGGAAGGTCCTTCAGCCGACGCTGGTAACGATCGTGGACCCGGCCCGAGAAGTGGCCGCAGTCCGGACAGGCCGCTGCGGCCGCCCGACCTCTCGCCACCACCTCGACCGTGCCGAACGCGGCCGTGACCGCCTCGACCTCCAGCTTGTCGATCCCCTCGAACACCAGCGAGTCCCAGAACAGCGCGTCGGTCTGCATGCCCAGCACCATCACCGCCCACCGTCGACCACAGCAGCGAACGGAATGCACCTGAGGGAGCGTCACTTCCGGTCGTCGTACAACAAGGCGTACGCCGTCTCGTACGAGCCAGACCCTCGCAATCGAACAATGATGTCACGCTCCGCGATGGCTCCCCAAGATCTGTGCCAGAACCCGGTTGTCACTGGCAAAGCCAGGGCCTCGAACGCCGCCGTGCGCGCCCTGGTACGGACCGAGTTGGCGCAGGCCGGTGGCATAAGGGCGGTCACCAAGGCGGGGGAGGGCCTCGGCGGGTTCGCAGGGCGGCACGAGCAGATCCAGAAGGTTCGCGCATCGCGGCTACTTCTGGGACGTGCTGCTGTACCGGCGGATCGGCCGGGACCGGTCGCTCATGGTCGCCCCTTCTGGGCAGCTGGAGTTCACGGCGACGTCCGAGGACGGGCGGGTCCTGGACACGCTCGGGCACGAGATGCGGCAGGGGAGTGCCCGCGGCGAGTACGTCAACGTGTCGGCGACGACGGCAAGCCGGTCGACATCTCCTGCACTGTCGGTACCGGCGGAGGTGATGGGGATCGCCGCCGAGTGAGTCGGCGTTGATCCGGAGTGCGCACCGGCGTGCTGCCTGACCCCGGTCCAGGCCGTGCACGAGACTCGTGGGCAATTCGCCGCGATGCTTGGGTGAGCCCCGGCTGAAGTCGCGCTGCGGCGGATGCCTCACTGAGCCGGCTCGGGCTTCTCGGCGTAGCGGGCCAGCCCTTCCGCCATGCCCTGCATGAACTTCTGGAGGTAGCGCGGCATGACCCAGCGCAACAGCCAGCTCGTTTCGTACTCGCCGTACCAGTGGATGACCGTGCCTGAGCCCGCTGCCGGCTTCAGCTCGATGCGCGCGTGATAATTGTGCATCGACGAATTGAACGCGCCCTCGTATGCCAAGAGGCGTTGCTCGACCTTCTCGGTCAGCCGCTCCCCGGTCACGATGCGTCCCGTTCGGAAAGCCCGGACGGCCCCCACGCCGTCGTCACCGCCGGGGTCGAGGCTGACCGACCGTGTCGTGTCCAGACTGTCCACCTTGGACCACAGCGGCCAGCTTGCGGCATGGACCAGCAGCTTCCAGACGATTTCCGGTGAGGCGCCGGTGGTCACTGTGACGTCGTATGCGTGCATGGTGAATGTCTCCTGAGAGTGGATGCGGGCGGCGTCCTGGCTGCGATGAGTGCGCCGACGGTCCCTGGGGTCAGGCCGACGCTCCGGACCAGGAAGACCACCTGGATTGACTGGTATCCCAAGAAGGGCCAGGTTGGAGGCGGCCTCGAAGAGTGCAAGCGTGCGAAACCAGGGGTCGACGGCGATCAGCCGCAGACCTTCTCGGACTTCACCGACCAGTGAATTGGGGCGATGGTCGGTTCTGGTGACGCGTGGCTCGCGATGCCGGATGCATGCGAGGCAGGAGGGAGACGAGGAATGGCGCGGCGTTGGCGAACATCCCGTTCACCGCACCCGTCAACTATGCGATCAGGCCGTCGGACCCGAGCCCGGCAATCTGCGCGGCGGGCGCGCTGCCGTGCAGTTTGGCGTTGCCATCGGGCTGGTCAGCGGGTTCCAGAATGCTGGGGAGACAGGCGCTGTAGGCGGTTTGGAAGAACGCCGCGTGCCCGTCAGCAGTGCGACGGCCAGCAGTAGTCCGATACTCAGCCGGCCGGACCATGCGGCGACCGGGACGCCGGCGAACAGTAAGAGGGAGACTGCGGCGGAGGCCAGCATGATTGGTCTGCGCCGCAGCCGGTCCACCCAGACACCGACTGGGGAACCTCAACGGCACAGTGATCTACCGGGAGCTCAACGCCGACCCGGTGCCGCACCTGGACACGGTTGCAGCCTCCGCGGCCTTCACCGAGCCCGCCGACCACACCCCGGAGCAGGCGGCGGCGTTCACCGAGCAGCTCAAACTGGTCGAGGAACCGGACAGCGCGGACGTCGTGCTCATCGGTGCCCCGATGTACAACTTCACGATTCCCTCCACGCTGAAGGCGTGGATCGACCATGTGATCCTCGTAGGCCGTACAGCTCTCGTCGAGGCGTCCGCGGTCAAGGGCACCTCGGTGTACATCGTGGCGAGCCGCGGCGGTTCATATGCCCCCGCCCCCCCCGTGAAGCCTTCGAATACGTCCAGAACTACCTGGAGGCGGTCCTCACCGAGATGTTGGGCGTGAAGGTCGACTTCATCGTTCCTGCGCTCACGCTGGCCCACTCCAACCCGGCCATGGCCGAGCTGATACCCCTTGCCGACGTGTCCAAGGCCATGGCCATCGAGGACGCGACCAGCAAGGGCAGGAAGCAGCCCTCAAGGCTTCCTGACGTCGGCGAACGGCCAGACAAAGGGTTCTCGCCGGCTTCGCAGGCAAGTGGCATCGACGACGAAGCCGGCGAGAGTCTTAAATATCGGGCGCGGCAGTTCGAGTGGTCAGAGACAGGACGGCAGACCGTTCACGATTGCGGTGACGGTGTCGTCGTACGCTGTGAGAACACCGAGGAATCCGGCCCTTCCCCACAGCGCCAGCCCCAGAGCGGCAACGAATGCGGCCGTCACGTGCACAGCCCTGAGGGGGTCCCCTCCCGGTAGCGCGCTCAGTGCCGACTGGTCCCCGCGGACCCACGCCCGCGCTGCCTCGGCAATCGCGAACTCATGGTGGGGCGGGGCCGTAGCGGCGACCTGGTCGGCATGTTCGACCAGCTGACCGGCCGTCCACCGCCGGCCGGTCACTTCGATGATGCTGACGGTGGCGCGCAGCAGGCCGCTCAAGACTGCGTACATCTCCATCCAGGCGACTGCGTCCAGACCGGCCAGCGCGTCCTCTACCGCGATGGTGTCGCGGTCTGCGTAGCCGCGGACGACGTCCACCGCGCGGTAGCCGGGGGGCTTCTGCACTTCATCGCTCATGCGGTTGACGCTATTTCCGGCCGGCGGGGCTGGAATCGGTCTCGAGGCCCAACGCGTCTCGGAACAAAGCCCTACGACCTGCGCCCCCACCATGCCGGCATGGTGGGGGAGTTTGTCACAGGCCGTGCACGGTCCGAAAGAACTGGTCGATCTCCCGGTGCCCAGGAGCCGGTTGAGACAGCGTTTCGGCGCCGGGGGCGCGCAGCCCGTCGAGGAACACGCCGACATAGCGGTCGGCCAGGTCTGCCGTGGGGCTGTCGTCCCCCGCGTCGGCCAGGCGTGGCGGAATCGAGTTGAGCATCAGTACGACGTCGTAGGCGGTCACGTCGTCACGCAAGGCTCCCGCGCGCTGGGTCCGAGCCACCAGGGTCTCCAGGGCGGTCAAGAGTTGTGTGCGGATGCCGGCCAGTTCGGGGCCCGGTTCCCTGGCGCGCCCCCGGGACACGGGGAACAGTTGGCTGCTGCGCAGGCGCACCATGTGGCGCACCACCCGGGTGAAGGCGGTCCACGTGGCCGGTTCCTCGGCCAGGGCGTGCCGCACCTCGTCCAGGCTCTCCTGCATCACCTTGATCGCGATGCGTTCCACCAGGGCGGTCTTGTTCGGGAAGTGCCGGTAGACGGTGCCCATGCCCAGGCCGGAGCGCCGGGCGACCTCGGCGATCGATGCCTGGTATCCGAGGTCGGCGAACACGTCCTGGGCGACCTGGAGGATCTGCTCGACGTTGTGGCGGGCGTCCGCGCGCAGCGGGCGGTCGGCAGGGGGCGTGGACGGGCTCATATGTCTCCGATGTTAGCCTGCAAGCTAACCGGAAATTGAATTTCCGGTTAACCGCGTGACCCCTGAGGAGGCCCCTGCCATGACCGTTTCTGCAGATCCCTTCGCCGACTTCCCTGCCGACTTCCGTGGCGCCGTGCTGCAACCCGGCGACGACCGGTACGACACCGCGCGAGCCCTGTACCAGGGCCGCGCCGCCGACGACGGCCCGGCGCTGATCGCGCAGTGCGCCGACGAGGACGACGTCGCGGCCGTCCTGCGGCACGCCTTTGCCCACGGCATCCCGGTGGCCGTGCGGGGCGGCGGGCACGGCTCGGACGGGTACGCGATGCCAGGAGGCGCGCTGGTCGTCGACCTCTCGGCGATGAAGGCGATCGACGTCGACCCCGACGCCCAGGTGGTACGGGCCCAGCCGGGCGTCCTCCTGGGCGAGTTGGACGCTGCCGCGCAGGAGTACGGGCTCGCCGTGCCCGCCGGTACGGTCAGCAGCACCGGCGTCGCCGGACTGACGCTGGGCGGCGGTATCGGCCACCTGATGCGCCGCTTCGGCGCGACCGTCGACAACCTGCTCGCCTGCGAGATGATCACCGTCGACGGCCGTAAGGTACGCGCCGACGAGGCCGAGAACCCCGAGCTGTTCTGGGCACTGCGCGGCGGAGGCGGCAACTTCGGGGTCGTCACCGCCTTCGAGTACCGCGCACACCCGCTCGGCCCCGACGTCGTCGCCGGACAGCTGATCTTCCCGTTCGACCAGGCCGCCGACGTGCTTGCCAAACTTCCCGCGCATATGGCCGCCGCGCCCCGCGAGCTGGGCCTGCTGGCGGCGATAGCTCCCGCCCCCGCCCTGCCGATGCTGCCGCCGGACGCGCACGGCAAGCCGGTGCTCGTCCTTGTGCCCGTCTTCACCGGGGATGTGGCCACAGCGGATGAGGTCGTCGAGTCGCTCGCCGCCCTGGGTCTGCCGGCGGCCAACCTGGTCACGAAGACGCTGTGGCCGCAGGCGAACAGCATGCTGGACGCCGTAGCCCCCTACGGCAAGCGCATGAACCTGCGCGGCGGCTACCTTCCGGTCCTGTCCGCCGACGTCATCGACACCCTGCTGCGCCATGCCGCCACCGCGCCGTCGAACCTCGGCGCCGCCACCGTCATCAACCTGTGGTGCATGGGCGGCGCGATCTCGGAGGACGTTGCCGAGGACGCCATGGCCTTCTCCCGTGAGGGAGCCGCCTGGCTGTGGGAGGCCGTCAGCATGTGGGACGCCCCTGAGCACGACACGCAGTACGAACAGTCGGCGAAGCACATCACCGAGGCGATGCGGCCCCACACACTCGCCGCCGGCTACACCAACCTCACCGACGACCGGGGCGAGGAGTGGCGCCGCGGAGTTCACGGCAGCGAGGCCAAGTACCGGCGGCTGCAGGCGGTCAAGGCCACCTGGGACCCGGACAACCTGCTCCGCTTCAACAAGAACATCGCCCCGACCGCCTGACGGCCCGCGAACAGGGGCAACGCACACACGCGAACGGCGGCCCGGCGCGCGGGCCTCGGCCCTCGGCCCGAGCCGGGGCGAGGAGCACCCGGGACGCCGCCTCGCCAACCAGATGCAGCGACCTCGAAGAAGGAACTCGCCTGCGACCTGGCACGGCGCGGTGCTGACCGCCGGATCGCGGAGCGGGGGAACACGGATCCCAGGGTGCCCGCGGCGCGGGCCTCCAGCCCCGCGCCCGGGAGACCTTCGCGGACTGACGCGTCCTCGACGCCGTGCACGCCGCGGGCGGCCCCTATCCGCTGTTCATGCGCCGGCCCGGCGGCACCCCACTCGACACCTGCCACATCATGGAACGCCACGATCCCACGCCCGACCGGCCCCCTACGGCGGGAGATGGATGCTGCCCCGGTGGCGAACCACGGAGATCCTCGGCGCGCACCTGGCGGAATTCGGTGCCGGGATCGGCTTCAACAACGAACCGACAGGCCTCCCGCAGGACGAGCGGGTAATGACCGCGACGGCGGACGCTCCACCGCAGGCAGGTTCCCGGGCTCGGGTTCGACGGCGACCGGCTCGGCTCTCCACCGATGCTCATCGGCGACGCGATCACGGACGGTCTCGGCCGCGAGCACGGCACATGTGGCTGACGGCTCTGGGCCGCTTGCGTCCCTCGCCCCGATCAAGGGTCCGAGACCTTCTACGTCCAGCTTGCCCTGGAGTGACTCCGCGCCGGGCTTCCCGATCTTCCGCCCGCCTTGAGTACGCCGCTGGGCAGGGCCCGGCCGACGGCCTCCTGGGCCAGACCTGCGGCTTCGACAAGGGAGTTCAGGTCGCACCCGGTGGCCACGCCCATGTCCTCGCAGAGATAGACGAGTTCCTCCGTGGGCACATTGCCACTGGCCCCTGGCGCGAACGGGCAGCCGCCCAGTCCGCCGATGGACGCGTCGATGTCGACGACGCCGATCTGCATCGCCGCCAGGATGCCCGCGAGGCCTGCGCCGCGCGTGTTGTGCATGTGCAGGCCGACGGGGAGACGAGGGGCGTTGTCCCGTACGGCGCCCAGCAGTTGGACCACCCGGAGTGGTGTGGCGGTCCCGATGGTGTCGCCCAGGCACAGGGCGTCGGCCCCCTGCGACACCGCTTCCCGCGCGATGTGCAGGACGCGGTCGGCCGGTGTCGGGCCGTCGAACGGGCAGTCCCAGGCGGTGGCGACGATGACTTCGCAGGTGCCGCCCGCCTCGTGCACCAGATCGGCGATCCTGCCGACCCCGGCGAGCGCCTCGGCGGTGGTGCGCTTGACGTTGGCGAGGCTGTGGCCGTCCGCGGCGGACACGACGTACTCGAGGTTGCGGACGCCCGCTTCCAGCGCACGGTGGGCACCGCCTTCACTCGCCACCAGCGCGGACCACTGGACGTCCGGCCACTGGTGCAGAGCGGCGGCGACCTCGCGGGCGTCGGCCATCGCGGGTACGGCGCGGGGAGAGACGAACGCGGTGGCCTCGATGCGCTTGAGCCCGCTGCGTACCAGCAGTTCCAGCAGTTCCAGCTTCCTGGCGGTGGCTATCGGGCGCTCGATCTGCAGACCGTCGCGGGGGCCGACCTCCCGCAGGTTGATACGGGGCGGCAGAGACAGTGTCGTCCTCATGGAGTTCGGTTCCTTCACACTCGTGCACTCGTGTCCGTAGGGCGCCGCGGTGTGTCACACGATCCCCTGATGGCGCAGCTCGGCGATCTCGTCCGGTCCGAGCGAGAGGAGCTGGCCGTAGACCTCTTCGTTGTGCCATCCCGGTTCCGGCGGTCCCGCCCAGCGCACGGTGCCGGGCGTTTCGGACAGCACAGGTACGACGCCGGGGCCGAGGACGTCCTCACCGAGGCGTTGGTCGTGATGGGGGACCAGCATGTCCCGGGCCCGGAACTGGGGGTCGGCGACGATGTCCGCAGCGGTGTACACCGGGCCCGCGACGACGTCCGCCTCCTCCAGCCGGGAGAACACCTCGTCGGCCGTCCGCTCGGACACCCAGTCGGCGACGATGGACTCGATCAGTTCCTGGTGCTCCCCGCGGGCCACATGAGTGGCGAAGCGCGGGTCGCCGGCCAGCTCGGGGCGTTCCATCACGGTGCACAGCCGTCCGAAGACCGTGTCCTGGTTGGCCGCCACGATCACCCACTTCTCGTCCTTGGTGCGGAAGAGGTTCGAGGGGGCGATGCCGTCCAGCCGTGTCCCCGAGGGCTGCCGGACCTTGCCGAGCCGGTCGTACTCCGGGATCACGGACTCCAGCAGGGCCAGCGACGACTCGGTCAGGGCCACGTCGACCACCTGTCCGTACCCCGTCCGATGCCGGTGGTGCAGGGCGGCGAGCACGCCCTGCACGGCGAACATCCCGGCGAGCGAGTCCCCGAGGGACACCGCCATCCGGGGCGGGGCCTGGCCGGGGAACCCGTTGATCGCCCGTAGCCCGCCCATGGCCTCGGCCACCGAGGCGTATCCGGGACGGTGGCGGTAGGGGCCCGTCTGTCCGAACCCCGACACCCGGGCCAGCACGAGGCCGCGGTTGGCCGCGCTCAGGCGGTCGTAGCCGAGGTTCCACTTCTCCAGCGTGCCCGGACGGAAGTTCTCGATCACGACGTCGGCCTTGCGCACGAGGTCCAGGAACAGGGTCTGTCCGCGCTCCGAGCGCAGGTCGAGGGTGATGCACCTTTTGTTGCGTGCGTGCACGGTCCACCACAGCCGGTGCCCGCGGTAGGCGTGCTGGCCCCAGTCCCGCAGGGGATCCGGGCGGCCGGGTGCCTCGATCTTGATGACGTCGGCGCCGTGGTCCGCCAGCAGCCTGCCCGCGAAGGGACCCGCGACGATGGAGCCGATCTCCAGCACGCGTACACCCGTCAACGCACCGTCGCCCACCCCGCTCTGTGAAGCCTCGGTGGCGTCTTCGGCTTCCGCATCCACCGGCATGACACTCCTTCGATCGTGTTCCGCCTCGGCAGGGGAGGCGCAGGAGATGGACCCGCAGGGCAGCTGAGGAGTCGTCAGGGCCGCTGCCCTGCGGGAGCTTGCGGCGCGTGCGTCACTACGGGTGTTCGGCGGCGAGAAGGTCCGTGATCCTGACCCTGAGAGCGCGCTTGTCGATCTTGGAGACGTTGGTCAGGGGGAGTTCCTCGCACGCCTCGATCCGCTCGGGCCACTTGAACTTGGCGACCCCGATCTCGTCCAGGAAACGCTGGACCTCGTCGAGTCGGGGGGCCTGCGCTCCGGGCTCGGGGACGATGAACGCGCAACAGCGTTCCCCGAGACGTTCGTCGGGCATGGCCACCACGGCAGCACGTGCCACGGCCGGATGGCGGACGAGCAGGTTCTCGATCTCCGCGGCGTTGACCTTCTCACCGCCCCTGTTGATCAGGTCCTTGATGCGGTCCTCGAACCGGTAGAAGCTCCGCCCGTTCTCCGGGACTTCGACGACGATGTCCCCGCTGCGGTAGAAGCCGTCGGAGGTGAAGGCCTCGGCGTTGCGATCCGGTGCCCGGAAATAGCCCCGGATGGTGTACGGGCCACGGGTGCACAACTCGCCCTGTGTGCCCGGTGGTACGGGGTCCTCGGTGCCGGGTGCGTACACGCGGACCTCGTCGAGCGGGCAGATCGGCGTTCCCACCGTGCGGTGCCTGAACTCGGGGGGCGACGAGGTGGGCGTGACCATGCAGAGTCCCTCGCCCATCCCGAACATCTGGATGATCCGTCGCGAGGGGGTCTCGAAGGCCGCCACGATGTCGGCCGGCAGCGGGCCGAGCACCCAGATGAACACGCGCAGCGCGTCCATCGACTCCAGCAGCCCGGGCTCGTTCGTCACCATGCTCGTCAGCGGCGGCGACATCATCGTGTGCGTGATGTGGCCGGCGATCGCCCTCAGCTGGTCCGGCTCCGGGGAGGCCAGCGCGAAGCAGCCCCCCACGGAGTGCGCGGAGTGCAGCCCGCAGACGATGCCGGCGTTGTGCACCAGCGGCAGGAGATGGGCGAAGCAGCCGGTGGAGTCCATGTCGATGGCCTCGGCGTAGGCCCGCGAGTTGTACCAGTACTCGGCGTGCAGCCGGGGGATCAGCTTGGGAATGCTCGTGGTTCCGCCCGAGAGCTGGAGTACGGCCAGGGAATCGGCGGGGATGGCCTTCTGGATCTCCTCCACGACGGCGCGGGCGAGGGCAGGATCATCCAGGCGGCCCGCCGCCTCCAGCGTCTCCAGGGCGACGGCACCCGGAGGCGGGGACGCCGCGCCGATGGTGAACAGCCACCGTAGCGAGGGCTGTTCCTGGGCCACTTCCGCGGCGAGGGCGACCAGGTCGTGGCTGCGGAAACCGGGCTCGATGAGGTGTGCCACGGGTTCGGCCTGGCGGGCGATCTCGACGATCTCGTGCCGGCGGTGCTGGGCCAACGTGGCCACCGGGATCAGCCCGGCCTTGAGCAGCCCGTACCAGGCCAGGACGGTCCAGAGGTTGTTGGTCGCCTGCAGCAGCACCCGGTCGCCGGGCTGCAGCCCGAGGGCACGCAGCCCGACCGCGATCCGGTCGGTGCGCCGGTCCAGTTCGGCGTAGGTGAGACGGGCGTCGGGGGTGAGAACCGCGGGACGGTCGGGGTACTCGTCCGCCACCGCGCGGAACTCCTGCGCCACCGTGCGGTCGGACCAGAAGCCGGCGGCACGGTAGCGGCGTACCGCCTCTTCGGGGTAGGGGACGATGTCGGGAACATCGCGGACATCGGGTTCCGAAGTCGGCGCTGACTCGGATGCGGTCTTCATCGGCTCGTGCGCTCCTCTGTCCAGGGAACCAGTTCGCGTACGGTTGCCGCGACCCCGGACTCCTCGCCCTCGGTGAGTGGTCTGCCGAAGTGATCGGCCCGGATACGCAGATGGGTGGCGTCTTCCGCCTTCAGCGAGGCCAGGGCGTCCTGGACGTCGCCGGGGAACACCGAGCAGTCGCCCGTGTACTCGATGACCAGGGTGGGGATCGTGACCCCGCTCAGGGAGCGGGACAGCGACGCGTTCGACGAGATGCCGGACCAGGTCGACAGCCATGCCTCCGGGGTGGTGAGGCGCCCGAAGCCGGTGACGCCGTAGTTGGACACCGAGGGCCGGGCGCTGATCACCGAACCGTAGGGCCGGTCGGAGGGGTCCAGACCGAGGTCGGTGCACCGGGGATCGGCGTCCGACCGGTACGCGGTGATGACCGGTGTCAGGACACTGCGCCGCCGGTCCGCCACGTCGCCCGAACCGGTCTTGAACCGCTTGCGGGCCGCGAGTTGGTCGGCGATGAGTTCGCGTGCCCGCTCGTCGATCCGCGCGACACGGGCCCGCTGTGCCGCGCGGTAGCGGTCGAGGAACTCGGCCGGGAAGTGCGAGCCCTCGGGAGCCTCGCCGAAGCCGTTCGCCGGGTGGTACGGGTCGAGGTCGGCGTCGACGGAGAACGGGTCGTCCTCGTGCGTGACCGAGGCGTCGATCATGGACAGGAGCAGCCGGCCCTGGCCGGGGTGCGGCGCGACCAGCACGAGCCCGTCCGGCGTCGGCATCGGTGCCTCACCCAGCTTGACCGGCGCACCGCCCGGCGTCCTGGTGATCCGGTCCGAGGGCGCGGTCAGCGCCTGCTCGGCGTAGAACGAGTAGAGGCCGGCGCCTCCGGAATGGCCGATCAGCACGATGTGCTCGAAGCCGCGGCCGCGCAGGAACTCCATTCCGGCGGCGACGTCCAGCAGCGCGGTCTCATGGATCAGCCGCAGGTCGTTGCCCACCTCGCGGCCGGCCTGCGCCCAGACCGAGTGTCCCGCGCCCAGCAGCCCGGGAATCAGCGGGTGACGCTGCAGATCCTGCCGCGGATGCATGAGGCAGAACACCGTGCGGCTCGCCGTGCCGGGCTCGTAGAGGGTGCCTCGGGACACCTCTCCGTCGTACGAGATCAGGGTGTGCAGGCTGATGGTGGTCTTGTCCGGCAGGGGCGCCGGATGCCAGTCCGAGGCCAGGGTCGCCTTGCCGCGGCCCGAGGGGACCCGGGTGGCCGCCGTGTCGGTCGTCGTGTGTGCTGTCATGCCTCGACCCTCAGTACGTTGCGATCGAATCGCGTGATCCGGCCTTCCAGGCCGCCGGCGGGCAGGGTGAACCACACGGCCAGGTGCAGCCCGGACGCCTTGCGGTCGATCTCGAACGGGCCCGCGCTGTGGATGACGACGTAGCCGTCGCGCGGTTCGACCAGGAGGCCGGACCGGCGGGCGAAGTCCACCGCGCCGCTCCACTCGGGCTGGTCGACCACGTGGATCGCGGGACCGCCGATCGGGGAGTTGGCCTGGGCCTTCGCCCGCCAGACGTCCTGGATGGAGGTGCCGCCCGCCTCCAGCGCCGTGGCCAGCCCGGCGAGGGTCCGCCGTGCGTCGTCGGCGTCGAGCCGGGTCAGCTCCCGCAGCGGACGGGTGAATTCGAAGAAGATCCCGTTCGGGTCGTCCACGTAGATCGACTCGATGGTCTCGTGTTCCACCGTCATGACCTTGTATCCGGCGGCCGTGAGCTTGTCGCGGTAGGCCAACAGGCTCGCCTCGTCGGGCACTTCGACGGCGATGTGGTTGGCCTGCCGCAGCACCTGGTGGACCGGCTCCGGGCGCGGCCAGCCGAAGTAGTAGAAGAAGGCGAGGGTGTCCCCGTTACCGATGTCGAAGAAGAAGTGGACCATGTCGGGGTTGTCGTCCTTGCCCCAACCGAGGGCCGGAACGGCTTGGACGAGGGGGAATCCGAGGAGCTCCCCGTAGAACCGCACGGTTTCGACCGGGTCCCAGCACGCGAAGGCGGTGTGGTTCGCCCCCAGGGTCCCGACCACGTTGGCCTCACCTTTGCCGGTGGCGGCCTTCTGGAGAAGCATGGCGCCTCCCTTCGGGTTCAGATTGTCTATCATGATGAATTTTCGACTAGCGTGTCAATATCCGGAGTGGGCGACGATCCGGCACTGTGCTCCTCCAGGCGCGCGACCAGCCCTTCGGGCAGCGGGAGGCTCTCCGGTGCCGCCCCCGACGTCCGCACGTACACCTGGGTGAGACGCATGTGCACCGCCGGCTTCGGGGCGCCGACGCGTGCGAAGTCGCTGCGGAACGTCAGCGAGCGCGTCGAGAGCCTGTCCAGCCACAGGGTGGCGTCCAGTTCGTCGTCCAGCCGGAGCGGGCTGTGGTAGCTGAGTTCGCAGTGCACGGCCGGAAGGCCGAACCCGGCGGCCAGCATCTTCGACGTCGGGAAACCCACGTCCGCCAGCCACTCGCTCGACATACGCTCGGCCCAACGGGTGGGTGCGGCGAAGTAGATCACCCGGGCCGCGTCCGTATCGCCCACCGCCACCCGGAACCGTCGGCGCAGGAGCGGTGCGCAGCCGTTCTTCCGTGGATCCGTCTTCCGTGGATCCGTTTTCCATGGATCCGTGGTCATGACTCGTCCGTCAGGTGGACCAGGTCCGTGCGCCCCGCGACCACTCCGTCGACGGCGTGATGCAGATGCGGTGAGCCGACGGCGACATCCACGAGGACGGGGAGCTCGGTTCTGATCCGCTCTCCCACGGCCAGGCGGTCGAGCACGGCGCTACGGGAATCCTCGCCGGTCAGGCGGATGACCTCGGCGCCTCGGTGCAGGAACTCCTGCGCCTGCTCCACAAGCTTGGCGCCCGCCGGCCCCCAGGCGTCGCCGCAGTCCGCCTCGACGGTCGCGGTGGTTCGCCCGGGAGTGTGGAGCCGACGGGGGTACCGGTGATCCGGCGTCTGAAGGGGCCGGCTGAGGACCCAGTCCGTGAGTCCCGAGCCGGGCACCTCGGCGGGCTCGACGCCGGCGAACTCCGCCAGGGCCCGAGTCGCGATCCTGGGGTCCGAGACCAGCAGGTCGTCCAGCGACACGGCGCCCGCCCGACTGAGGTAGGCCACGGCCATCCGGGCCGGGCTGAGGTGCTGCCGCACCTCGAACGACTCCCACCACAGCTGACTGCGCTGAGCGCGCTCCTGCAGTCGTGCGACCTCGGGGCGCCGGGACTCCTCGAAACGATCCAGGGCTGCTTCCACCGGCTCGTCCTGCGGGCCGTCCAGCGCCGCGGCCAGCGCTATCGCGCTCTCCATCGCGATCTTCGTGCCGGAGCCCAGCGAAGGGTGCGCGGTCGCCGCGGCGTCTCCGAGCAGTACGACCTTGCCGTGGTGCCAGCGGGCGCACCGCACGGTGTTGAACCAACCCCATCGCGAGCGGTTGCCCAGGAGGGATCCACCGCCCAGCTGCGCGGAGAACGCCTCGGACAGGTACCGCAGCGCCGCGTCGTCCGACTCGCCCTCGTCGGACCACTGCCGGTCGCCGAACCCGGCCCGGCTCACGGTCTCGGCGGACGCCTCGATCACGAACGTGGAGCGTGCCTCGCCGTACGGGTAGGCATGGGCGACGAACAGCCCGTCCTCGGTCTTCACGGGGATGAACACCCCGCCGTCGAGCGGTGCCTCGGCTCCGCACCAGATGAACCGGCCCCGGCCCGGGACGACTTCGGCTCCGAACTCCTCCGGGAAGCGGTTGCGGGTGGCGCTGGCGGCCCCGTCGGCGGCGATCACCAGGTCGGCGTCGTCAGGTACGTCGCCGACGTCGCACGAGTGGCTCTCCACCCGCACGCCCGCGCCGACCGCCGCCTTCAGCAGGAGCCGCAGCAGTTGCGCGCGACTGATGGCGCCGTTGTGGAACCGGCCGAGGCTCGCATCGCCCTGCGGCAGCCGGAAACCGCTCGACGAGAACGTGTACGCCGTGTCGACGATCTCCTGGTGCAGATCCGGGTCGGCGTGCTGCAGCGCCTTGAGGAGACCGCCGGTGAGGCCGACCGCGAAGCCGAACGTCTCCTCGGGCGGGTTCCTCTCGTGCAGGTGTACGCGCCAGTCGGGGTGTCGAAGGGCCAGCAGCCGGGCCGCGAACAGACCTGCGGGTCCGCCGCCAACTACATGAACGCGTCGAACTGTCATGCCTCATGGATACCGCAGTTTGTCACTGGCGTCAAGAATTTGTCGTTTACGTCAAACCTTGGACATGGAACCGCCGGCCGACTGTCGGGCAGGACAGGGCTCGGCCGGCGGTTGACCCGGTGCGCTCAGGGCAAGGTGCCGGTGCGGTGGCGCCTCGGAACCCTCACAGGCCTCAGTCGATGAGGTCGAGGGCGGCTTGGACCGCGCTGTCGGCGTCGATGCCGTGGTAGCGGTACACGTCGTCCAGCGCGCCCGACTGGCCGAAGCGGCTGACGCCGAGCGTCGTCACCGGCACGTTGTTCACCGTGGCGAGGAAGGCGAGCGTGTGCGGGTGGCCGTCGACGAGGGTGAGCAGGGGTGCGGCGCGGTCTGCCGGGAAGACCTGGTCCAGGATCCAGGTGGGGGCGTCCTCCTGGCCGCGGCGGGCGCGCTGGGCGCGGAAGAGGAGGTCGGGGCTGGTCACGCAGACCACGTCGGCCATGTGGCCGAGGGCGGCGAGGCGGTCGGCGGCGGCCAGACCCTCGGGGACCATGGCGCCCATCACGGCGATCGTGACGGCGGGGGCGCCGGTCGCCCGCCGTAGCGGGTAGGCGCCGGCGACCGTCTGGCGGCGGCGCCGCTCGCGCGCTGCCGGGTCGGCGGGCACGGCGGCCAGGCTCTGGTCGACCGGTCGGGTGGACAGCCGTAGATAGGCCGAACTGCCGTCGGGCGTGCCGAGGTTGGACAGTGACGCCAGCAGACACCACTCCGTGTCGATGCCGAACGCGGGCTCGTACGACACGCATCCCGGTTGCTCGATGCCCAGTGACGGCGTGGTGATCGACTGGTGGGCGCCGCCCTCCGAGGCGAGGGTGACGCCGGAGGGGGTACCGACCAGGATGGACTGGCCGCCCGCGTAGATGCCGTACGACCAGGGCTCCAGGGCCCGGTTGACGAACGGGTCGTAGACCACGCCGATGGGCAGCAGCGGTTGTCCCCAGCGGCTCCAGGTGGCGCCCAGCTCACCCAGCAGGCCGACCAGGTTGGTCTCGGCGATGCCGAGTTCGACGTGCTGGCCGGTCGGCTTCTCCCGCCAGTGCAGGATGGTCTCGGCGTCGTCGGCGAACCAGTCGGTGCGTTCGGCGGACGACCAGACCCCGACCTTGTTGAGCCAGCCGCCGAGGTTGGTGGAGGAACTGACGTCGGGGCTGACGGTCACGATCCGGCCCGCTGCGTCCGGTGCCTTGCGGGTCAGGTCCAACAGCGCGCGTCCCAGGGCCTGCTGGGTGTTGCCGGTGCCGCCGGGGGCGGGGCGGCCGAGGTCGGTGGGGATCGCGGGCGGCGGCAGCGTCTCTTGGTGTGGCCGGCGCAGCCGTTCCGCTGCCGCCTCGCACAGCGCCGCTTCCGCGGAGCCGTCGGGGAAGTCGCGCCAGGGGGCGTCGAGGTCCTCGCCGAGCAGGTCGGCGAGTTCCGTCATCTGCTCGCCGGTCAGGAGGGTGGAGTGGTTCTGGGGATGGCCCTCGGTGGGCAGGCCGTGGCCCTTCACGGTGTAGGCGAAGATGACGGTGGGGCGGGTGTCGTCGATGGTGTCGTAGGCGTCCAGCAGGGCGCCGAGGTCGTGGCCGCCGAGGTTGCGGACCGCTCGGTGCAGGGTCTCGTCGTCGACGCCCGCCAGGAGGCGGGTGATGGGTTCGGCCCCCGAGCCGGTGCCGGGCAGCCGGTCGCGCAGCTGCTGTGGGGTGCAGCGCAGCAGCCGCTGGTATTCCGGATTCTCCATGGTGTCCAGGCGCAGGCGAAGCTCGTCGCCGCCGGGCCGGGCGAAGAGTTCCTCCAGGAGCTGCCCGTACTTGAGGGTCAGCACCTGCCAGCCGGCCGCGGCGAACATACCGTGCAGCCGCTCCGCCGCGGTCCCGGGCACCACACGGTCCAGGGACTGCCGGTTGAGGTCGACGACCCAGACGATCTCGCCGAGGCCGGCCACGGTGGGATCCTGAACGGCCTCCCAGATCGCGCCCTCGTCCAGTTCTGCGTCGCCCAGCAGGGAGTACTGCCGGCCGGTGCCGGCGCCGCCGAACCGCCCGTCGACGTAGCGCCGGGCGATGGCTCCCCACAGGGGTGCGGTGGCCCCGATGCCCACCGACCCGGTCGAGTAGTCGACGGGGTCGGGGTCCTTGGCGCGGCTGGGGTAGCTCTGCAGGCCGCCGAAGGAGCGCAGCCGGGTGAGGTAGGCGGGGTCGAGCTCGCCGAGCAGGTAGTTGATGGCGTGCAGCACGGGAGAGGCGTGCGGCTTGACCGACACCCGGTCGTGACGGGTGAGTTCGTGGAACCACAGGGCGGTCATGATGGAGGTCATCGAGGCGCTCGACGCCTGGTGGCCGCCGACCTTCAGCCCCGAGGGATTGGGTCGCACCCGGTTCGCGTGATCGACGATCGCGGTCGAGAGCCACAGCACACGCCGCTCGACATCGCCGAGAACCCGTAGCAGCTCGCGCCGGGAGTCGTCCTGTATCCCCGGATCGGCCGAAGCGACATCCATGGCCATGACTTGCCTCTCTAACTCCCCGGCGAGTGAGGTGAACAGCGCCGCGGTCGAATTCCATGTGCCGACCGCCTCCTGCGCGGTCGTGGACGGTGACCGTTCGGCGGGGGTGGTGGCTCGGCGAGAAAGGGAGAATCGCCGCATAATCGCGACAGTCAATTATCTTACGTGCCTGTTGAGGAACGTCAAGTGTCGAGGTCTGGGCGGCATCGTGAGGGAACGCGGCGTCGACGGCCCGCGCCCGGAGGGCGGGGCCTCGTTCAGTCGGTGATCGAGGGGCGGCGCGACGCGCGACCGAGTGGTGTCGAAGGGCTGGCGGATCGTCCGCCGCGCTCCGCGGGTCCGGGGTGCTAGGAGTCGCCGCGGGCCTGGTCGCCGAGCGTTCGCTCCAGGCGGTGGAGGTCCTGGCGCAGCAGTGCGAGTGCGGCCCCCGGCCCTGGTGTTCCGCAAGTCCGCGGGCTCGCCTGCTGCACCATGGCCACGGCCAGCTCCGCGATCTGGTCCGCGGCGGCGTCCTTCTCGGTGGAGCCGCGCTCGCCGCCCGGGTGGTACCACCAGGCGACCCAGTTGCACATTCCGGCCACCGCGAGTGCGGCCGTTCGCGTTTCGACCGGGCGGAACTGTCCTTTGAGCACGCCTTCGTCGATCACCTCGATGAGGTGGCGCAGGGTGGCTCGCTGGGCGGCCCGATGGGCCTCGGCAACGGTCGGGGGGAGATCCGCTTCCGAGCGCAGCAGCAGTCGGAACCGGTTCGGCTGGTCGGCGCGTTGAAGGGAGATCAGGCGGGCGATCCGGCGCAGCCGGCTCGCCGGGTCGGTGTCGGAGTCCGCGGCGACTGCCTCGATCTCCGCTGCCGGTCCTTCCGTGATCTGTTCGACGAGCCTGGCGAGCAGTTCGTCCTTGCTCTTGACGTAGTAGTAGAGCGCAGGACGGGTGATGCCCATGGCCTCGGCGATGTCCCCGAGATGGGTGCCGGAGAAGCCGCGCTCGGCGAACAGCCTGGACGCTTGCTCGAAGATCTCGTTCTCGACGAGCGTGCGCCGTGTCGAAAGCCGACCTGACGAACCCCTCTTCGCCCTGTGGGCGGGCGCGGAGTCGCCTGCGGTCTTTCGCGCGCTCTTCGTCATGAAAGCGATAGTAGCCAGGTCGGACCAGTTGCCGGAGTGAAACTTCGTCATTGGTGGCGAAGTTTGGACATCAGGGTAAGCTCAGGGGAGTGCTGGATGCAGCAACTGTTCGGTCCAGATCGTCTTTCCCGTCGGGGTGTACCGCGTGCCCCAGCGCAGGGTGAGTTGAGCGATGAGGAACAGGCCGCGGCCGCCTTCGTCATCGTTGGCGGCGCGGCGCAGGTGGGGCGAGGTGTGCCCCGTGTCGGAGACTTCGCAGATGAGATTGCGGTCGCGGATGAGGCGAACACTGACGGGGCCGGCGGCGTAGCGGATCACGTTCGTGACGAGTTCGCTGACGACGAGCTCGGAGGTGAAGGTCAGGTCCTCCAACTGCCAAGCCGTGAGCTGATCCGTCACGCAGGTGCGGGCTTCGGCGACGAGGGTGGGGTCGGCCTCGAATGTCCAAGCGGCTACATGCTGCTCATCGAGAGCCCTGGTGCGGACCAGGAGCAATGCTGCGTCGTCACTGATCGGCTCGGGCAGGAGAGTGGCGACCGCCCGCTCGCAGAGATCTTCCAAGGGCTGCCGGGGTTCGGCGAGGACCATGGCCAGCTGTTCGAGTCCGATGTCCACGTCGCGGTTCCGGGACTCGACCAGTCCGTCCGTGAAGAGTGCGATCAGGCTGCATTCGGGCAGGTCGAACTCCACGGTGGCGAAGGGCAGGCCCCCCAGCCCCAGAGGCGGTCCGAGGGGCAGCTCCGGGAACGTGACGCCGCCGCCGTCGGCCCGGACGATCGCGGGCGGCAGGTGGCCTGCACTGGCCATGGCGCAGTGCTGGGCGACAGGGTCGTAAACGAGGTACAGGCACGTCACCCCGACGGCTTCTTCCACGTTCGCTTCACCGTCGGGTTCCTCGTCATAGGAGGGATCCCCTATCAGGGCGTCGAGCCGCGTGAGGAGTTCGTCGGGCGCCTGGTCCAGCTGGGCGAGAGCACGGACGGTCGTGCGCAGGCGCCCCATGGTGGCGGCGGCGCGCAGGCCGTGCCCCACCACATCGCCGACCACGAGGCCGACTCGGGTCCCGGACAGAGGTATCACGTCGAACCAGTCGCCGCCCACGCCGAGGCCGGTACTGGCAGGGAGGTAGCGGTGGGCGACCTCGACGGCGGTGAGCTGGTCGGGCACGTGCCTCGGCAGAAGGCTGCGCTGCAGCGTGAGCGCGGTCGCGTGCTCACGGGCGTAGCGGTGGGCGTTGTCCAGGCAGAGGGCGGTACGCGCGGCCAGCTCGCGGGCGAGCGCGATCTCTTCGGTGTCGAAGGGGTCGGGAATGCCGGCTCTCAGGAAGGTGACCACCCCGAGCGTCAGATCCCGGGCGCGCAGCGGCACCGCCAGCCGCGAGTGCACACCCGTCTCGGCCCTGTCCTGTGCGGTTACGGTCACCTCGGACGTGTCGTCGGACAGCTCGTCCCGGGCCGTTTCGCCTGTGGCAGGGCTGCGGGCTTCGGCACCCATGGACGGATCCTCGACCGCTTCCCCGACCGCCGCGTCCGATGCGAGCCAGTGGTCCCCGACGGAGCGCCGCTCCACGCGCCGGAAGGCGGAGTGGAGGCGGGCCGACCTCGGTTCGAGGTCATCGCCCGTGAGGACGCTTTCCAGCACATCGACGGTGACGGCGTCCGCGAAACCTGGGACCACCACATCCGCGAGATCCCTCGCGATCCGGTTCGCGTCCAGTGTCATACCGATACGTCCGCCCGCGCGGACCAGCAGCTCCAGTCTCTGCTGGGCCCGGTAGCGGCTGGTGATGTCGACCGCGTAGCCGCAAACGCCGAGGACGCGCCCTACCGCGTCCTGCAACCGGAAGTAGGCGCAGGACCAGATGTAGTCATGCACAGGGTCCCTGCGGGATCGGCCCCGATAGTGCACGTCCAGCATCGGTTCGCCATGGCTCAGCACCTGGGACAGCAGTGCTTGCAGGTCGGAAGGATGCTGCTCCGAAATGACCTGGCCCTCCAGCAGGATTTCCTCGAAGGTCTTCCCGGCGATCTGTGCGAGGGGCATGCCGAGCGAATGCTCCACCGAAGCGTTGGCCCAGGCCACGTTCCCGCTGGTGTCGAAGATGCACAGGTTGACCGGCGACTGGGTGGCCAGCCCTTTGAGCATGGACTGGTGGGCTTCCCAGCGGCCGAGCTCCTCCGCACCGGTCGCGGTCATGATCCACGCAGCACTACCGGCGGCATCCGCCAGCGGGCACAGTGTCATCGCCACCTTGAGGAGATGGCCTGCGCGGTGGCGCACCTGAACCTGGTCGCTGCGGGCGATCGAGCCGCGCCGCCGTCGGGAGAATTCGAGCAGCGGCAGGGCGCCCGACCGCACCGCGAGCAGCTCGTCCGCGGCACGCCCCACCGCCTCCGCCGCCGGGTAGCCGAGCAGCTTCTCCGCCGTGGGGCTCCACCCGATGACCACCCCATCGGCGTCCAGCACAGCCATCGCCGCCCGCACGACGCCCGAGGGATCACGCAGGTTGTCGTCGACTTCTTTCCATGCTTCCATCGCGCCCTGCCGTCCGGCCGGCTCAGGGGATCCATCTTTTCGCAGCGCGCCGGCCCCTTCGGTGGCGAGCCGGCGCTTACATTGTCGCTCCGCGTTCGTCCGGTCGCCCGCAGCGGCGCTGCGGGCTGCTGATGAGCTTGGACGCTGACCCGGAGCCGGCGGATCCCCGAGTACCCGCGGAACCAGATTTCTCTGCTGTCCGGGGCTCCGTGGTCCGCGTTTCTACGGTTCAGTCCTTGATCTCGCAGATGGTTGCGCCCGACGTGAGGGACGCGCCGACCTCGGCCGCGAGGCCGTTGACCGTGCCGGAGCGGTGCGCGTTCAGCGGCTGCTCCATCTTCATCGCTTCGAGGACGACGATCAGGTCGCCCTCCTTGACTTCCTGGCCCTC
>NZ_JBSFEV010000071.1:0-24624 GCF_053594615.1 Streptomyces sp. NPDC001858 | reverse complement strand
CACGGCAGAGGGCAACTCTTCAGGTCTCACGAATCCATCCCTGTCTGGTTGATGTAAAGAACCAGTGATCGATTCGCAAAGTAGTCCGGGACGCAGATGACCTTGATCACATGACGTAGCGTCACAAATACGGAAAGACACATTCCACACCCGGCGGCAAGCCACAGCGCTCCTGTGGACCTGCAAATCGGCCCAGTAGACGGAGGGATTGGAGCTCTGCAGCACGGCCTTCCCGGTGGCTGCGGGCGATCTGCGCGCTGCAGTCGCCAGCGGTGTCCGGCATGGGAGGCGTGGGCAGGACCCAAGTTGCCGTCGAGTACGTGTACCGCTTTCTGCTCAACTACGAGGCAATGTGCGTGGTCCCAGCCCTCGACGGACCGGGCCGTCCCCCGGACTACAGGCAGCCAGCGCACCAGCCCGGTGCGCACGGCCGCCCCGTCCTCGCTCTCCGGGCGGCCAGGCCTCTCCGGGCCGGTGAGGTCCCGGGCATGAGCGAGCAGGCGATCCTGATGCAGGGTCCGGCGGCCGGCCGGGTCGTCGAGGTAGAGCCGAACGGGACGGGTGGCCCGCGGACCCCTTGGTAGCGGGTCGCCGTCGCCGAGTGGCTCAGGCCGCTGGGGCCTGAGCCGGAGGTCTACCTACGGACGTTCTGGAACTGGAACCACGACGAACCGGCGAAGGACTACGTGGGGCGCTGGTGCTTCATGTGGCGCGACCCGCGCAACCCGAACCGTCACAGCTGAGGCCGACACCGTCTCCTGTCCCCTCGTTGACCCGGCGTGCCACCCACGCACCTTGCATCCCGGATAACTCACGCCGCCCCCGGCGTCAAAAACCTCGCAGCGGAGGCCGCCGACGCCGCCTGCGCGCTCGCCGATGCGGCTGGCCCCGCCGCGTGGAACCTCGCGGCTGCCGAGGAGGCGGCGGAAGCCATAACACCCTGCCAGTGATCCACTGACGCAAGCGCCTGCGGCCAGGGAACAGGAAGGGGTACGACGGCCGTCGACCACACCGCGATCTGGTAGCAACCGGCGGCCCCGGCACTCTCCTTCTGAAGGCGGGAAAGCCCGGGGCCCGCGCCGGAGGTGGGCGTTCGTGCCAGGACCCGTTCACGCTGCGGACTGGGCGAGCAGCCGTTCCATGAGGACCTGGTACCGCTCCAGGCCCCCCGGGAGAGCGAGGTAGCGGACAACGCTGATGGCAATCGCGGCCTCGCCGCCCGCCCCGAAGGCCGGGACGAAGCCCCCGGCGCGGCCCCACTCGTCCCACATCTCGTTGGCCATCAGCGTTCGGAGGATCTCCGGCTTGTCCGGCACCCGCTGCATCAGCAGGATCAGGGTCCCGCTCCCCTTGGTACAGGCGCGCATCGCGGCGCACAGCATCCGGTCGTCGGCGACCTGGACGGCGAGGATCAGGCCGCGCAGGCCGCACGCCATGGGGGACTGGGCGAGCAGGTCGACGCCGGCGAGGTCGGCGTCAAGGTGGGCGCTGCGGATCCGCTCGATCATCTCGGCGTTCTCGGGTGAGGCGGCCTCCCATGCCTCGCGGACCGCTGTGGCAGGTCCGACACGCATGACCTTCGTCGGTGACCGGTCGTTTCAGGCGTGCCAGAACTCGCTGCGAGGAGGAGACGTGCTGGAGGCGTCCGGGCTGGGGAGAGTTGCCCACTCATACGTGCCCAGCGCGTAAAGCGTGTTGCATAAGGCCGTGAACTGGGCATCTCCGCTGTATGGCTGGGGTGTTGAAGGCTGAACGGGTGTCGGTGGAGACGTTCACGGGGCTGAGGATGACCCCCTGACCATGCGGCAGCTGGGCCCGCTGTTCGGTGTCTCGTCGTCAACGGTGTGCAGGATGATCCAAAGGCTCGGACCGTTGCTCGCGCTGGAGCCCGTCGCCCGCCCGGCTGATACCGCTGACCGGTTGTGGATCGTGGACGGCACTTCTGGTCCCGGTCTGCGACCGGCACGTCGGTGCGTCCAGCCGCAACTACCGGTTCCCCGCGAACGTGCAGGTCATAGTGGACGCCGATACCCGCCTCGTGATTGCGGCGGCCCGTCCGATGCCCGGCACCACCGCGGATGCCCACGTCTGGCGTGCCTCCGGCCTGGCCAAGCACTGCCAGGACGTGACCGTCCTCGGCGACGGAGACTACCTCAACTGCGGGATGGTCGTGCCGCACCGTAAACGCCCCGCCGGCCCCTGCTCCCGGGCAAGGAGGACGACAACGCGGCCCACCGCAAGGTCCGGGCCCGAGTAGAGCATGTGATCGGCCGAATGGAGAAACTACAAGATTCTTCGTGACTGCCGGCAGCGCGGCGAAGGCCTCCATCACGCGGTCCAGGCCGTGGTCCACATGCACAACCTAGCACTCGCATCATGACCAGAAGAATGCGATCACAGGCCCTGACCTGCCCGAACACGGCCTTGTGCGACACGCTTTAGTGCACCGGAGCTGGCGGGTGTCCGTGAACACTGTCACAAAGCTGATGGCCGAGCTCGGACCGGCCGGAAGATCAAACGCCACCGGTCGCTGACCAGACTGGACAGGAGGCACACCAAGGGTACGACCGCAGCCACCCAGCCTCGCTGGCCCCTCAGAACTGCGGTCCAGCATGCACCAGGGAATTCCTGGCCTCAGGCTGCTCGCGGCCGCACGACGTCCGTCCCGCAGGTCGGCGGGGTATTCCTCGCCGACCGGCACAAACCTGCGCGCAGGCCTGGGTCCTTCCCCTCGGGGCAGGGCCCAGGCCCGCATACGTCGGGGACAGCATCGGCAGTAACTCCCGGACCAGTAGGGCCAGTTGGCCGTGTAGATTCCCTTCCCGGGCCCGGGCGGCTGAGACACGCGCCGCCTTCTGTGGGTCCGTCGTCTGTTGCTGCGACCGGTGCATGGGGGTGGGCTGCGTGAAGCGGCGTCTGGTGTGGGGTGCGGTTGCGGTGGCGACTGCGGTGTCGGCGGGGGTGGTCGTCGTCCAGGTACAGGACGCTGCCGGCTCGAAGTCCGAGGCGAAGGGGCTGGGGAAGCCGGTCGTCACCCATGTCCGGTCGACCGCTCTGGGCGCCGATGGCACCGGCCGGGTCTCGCTGAGCCGGCGTGATGTCGAACCGTTCAGCATGCTGAGGCTGTCGTGGGACGCCCCCGGGGCGCGTCTACGCGGTGCGGTCGAGGCCCGGGTCCATGGCGTGGGGACGGGGAAGTGGTCCTCCTGGGTGACGCTGGAACTGGACGGCGGAGGCGGGGAGGACGCGGCGCGCGAGGGGATGCGCGGGGCCACGGAGGCGGCTTGGTTCGGCCCGTCGGACGGGGTGGAGATAAAGGTCGCCGCCGGCGGCACGCCGCCCGCCGGGCTGCGGCTGGACGTGGTCGATCCCGGTGCCTCCCCCCGCACGGGAATGGAGGCGGCGGCCTACGTGATGGAGGGGGAGAGCCCCGAGCCCGGTGACACCCCCACCAGCCCTGACGCGTCCTCGACTGCCCCGGTGGAAACGCCCGAGCCCACAGCCACACCGTCCGCGCCTGAGGACGAGACCTCGGCCACCCCCGCGCCCACCGGCACCGAGGCCTCCCCGGAGGTCAGTTCGACTCCGCCGACGTCGGCAGCGCCCTCGGCGTCGCAGACGCCCACGGCGTCGCCGAGCACGACGGCAGGACCTGTGTCCACCGTGCCGCAGCCCCCCGTCGTGAGCCGGGCAGCCTGGGGGGCGGACGAGTCCCTCAACACCGAGGCCCCCGACTACGGCACGGCCGTGAACGCCGTGTTCATTCACCACACCGCCCAGACCAACACGTATTCCTGCTCCGACTCCGCGGCCATCGTCCGGGGCCTGCGCGCTCTCCACCTGAATCAGGGCTGGAAGGACGTCGGCTACAACTTCGTCGTCGACAAGTGCGGCACGATCTTCGAGGGCCGCAAGGGCGGCATCGACCGGCCGGTGATCGGTGCGCAGGCCGAGGGGTTCAACGTCAACACCACGGGCATCGCCGTGATCGGCACCTACACGAGTGCGGACGCCCCCAGCGCGGCGAAAGCCGCCTTGGCCCGTCTGGCGGCCTGGAAGCTCGGCCAGTACAGGGCGGATCCCCTGGGGAAGGTGACGCTGACGGCCACCAAGGCCAACGGCAAGTTCGCACTCGGGCAGTCCGCCGTCTTCAATCGGATCTCCGGCCACCGCGACGCCTACGCGACGGAGTGCCCGGGGACGGTCCTGTACAACCAGCTGCCGACCCTGCGCGCCTGGGCCGCCGGTCCCGTCGCCGGACTCGCCGTCAAGTCGGTCACCGGCGCGAGCCTGTCGGGGAGCACCTATCTGACCAAGGGGGCCATCACCGTCAACTGGGCCGCCAGCACGCCGTCTTCCCTCATCACGAAGTACGAGGTCCTCGTCGACGGCAAGAGCGCCGCCGCCAAGACCGGGACCGCGACCTCCGCAGCCGTCACCCTCGCGGCAGGCAGCCACACCGTGCAGGTCCGCGCGACCCACCAGTCCGGAAAGACCACCACCTCGGCCGGCCTCGCGGTGACGGCGGAGACCACCCCGCCCGTGTTCGGCACCAAGCCGACGCTGTCCCTTCGTACGGGAACCGTCGACACCGCCGCTGTGCCGGTCACGCTCGCCTGGAAGGCCACCGACACCGCAGGCTTGAAGGAGGTCCGGCTGACCGCCCCCGTGGCGAAGACCTACGGTCCCACCACGACGAGCGCCTCGCTCACCGCCAAGTCCGGCGCGTCCACCGCCTTCAGCCTCACCGCACAGGACCTCGCGGGCAACACCGCAGCCGCTTCGACGTCGGGCACCGCGGTGATCGTCCAGGAGACGGCCGCCACCAGGACCGGCACCTGGACCAAGAAGGCCTCCAGCAGTTACCTCGGCGGCGCCTCGCTCAGCAGTTCCACGAAGAACGCCTCACTGAGCTGGACGTTCACCGGCCGCTCGGTGTCCTGGATCGTCTCGCGTGCCGCGACCTCGGGACAGGCCGTCATCTACGTGGACGGAACCAAGACCGCGACCGTCGACCTGAAGTCGACCACCACGGCCTACCGCAACGCCCTGTGGACCAAGAGCTGGTCCTCCGCCGGCAAGCACACCGTCAAGATCGTCGTCTCCGCGACGAGCGGGCGTCCCACGATCACCACCGACGGCATCGCCTACCTGCGGTAGGAGCCTGAAAAACGCAGCCGCACTCACCCGGAGGTCACTTCAGCGCCGTGTCTCAGAACAGCGGCCCGGCAGCGCGTTGACCAGACCAGCAGGGCTCACGCCACCAGGCGTTGTATGCACTGGCCCGCGCGGGTTCCTCGCGCGCCGGAATTGGCCTGGTGTCGGGGACCGCGTGCAAGAAGGAAGGACATCGCAGTCTCCGGGATCCCGGCCCGCTGGTACCGTCGCTCGTATGGAGCAGAACGGACGCCAGGTACCGCCCTTCGAGCCGGACGAGTACGCGCGGGTCGAAGCGGCCGCCGGCATCGTCGGCAAGTCCCCCGAGGACTTCGTGCGCGACGCGGCGCTCGCGGCCGCCGACGACCCGTTCCTCAAGGCCCTCGGCCAGGCCCGCGACCGCGTCCCGCAGCTCGCCGAGGTCTTCACCGCACAGGACGCCCGTGCCGCCGACACCGGCACGGCCTCCTGGCCCGACCCGGCGCCGATGGGCAGCCGCGACCTGCACCGCGCCCGGCACGGTCACGCCGCGTGACACGGTTCCTCACTCCGCAAGAACTCCTGCAGATCGCCCAGACCCTCCCCGGGGACCCCGCCTGCCTGGACCTGGGCGTGCTGGACGCCGTCTGCGCCCGCGTCCAGGCCCACTACATGGGCCGCGACGTGTACGCGAGCGACTGGCTCAAGGCTGCGGCCATGCTTGAGTCCATCGCACTGCACGAACCGCTCGAGGCGAGGAACGATTTCTTCGCCTGGCTCGCCGCGGAAACCTTCCTCAACACCAACGGCCAGCACCTGTACTACGAGCCGAAGGAAGCTCTCGCGCTGGTCAGGCGCAGCAAGAACAAAAACGCCCGCGTCCAGGAGGTCGCCGCACAGCTGCGTGCCTGGTCCACCGGCTGAGGCTCCGGATCCGTGCCGTTGTCGGCGTTGAGCATCCTGATTACGGGCGTCGGCAGGATGGCCGGGCCACCGATATAGAAAGTGCTCGGCAGGGCCGGGCGCGTTCTGGCTGGCTCAGATTTCGATACGACGGTGCCACCAGGGCAGATGCTCTGGGGCGAAAGGGTCGTTAACCGTCCGGTTGAGGACGCGGGCGTCGACAGGGTCCAGCGCGGCTCGCAGCTCTCGTCGAGCCCGGGCCTGCAGGTTCCATGCCGCTACTTCAAGCAGTGTGCGGATATGCCCGGTTGGGACGTCCGAATATCCGTGGTGCCACTCTTCAGCCCCACGTGGTCGGCCGGCCCGCAGAGTCCAGCGTCGGAACGCGAGCGCGACGTCGCCTCTGGGCAGGCCGCGTTCGCGCTCGAACTGAAAAATCTGTCGGTTTGCCGATGCAGACAGCCCCGGTATGACGGTCCGTCTGGCGTGGCTTGTGTCCCGAAGCGGCAGCTGAGACCTGATCTCGCCCGGCGTCCGGCGAGGCATGTCGACTTCCTGAAGGGTTTGCTGGCAGGTGCCCGAAAGCTAACCCGGCAGGCAGCGATCCTCAAGGTCTTCGCCAGTGGCCGATCCATATGATCGTTTTTTCTTCAGGCATCCCGAGTGGGCGGGTGAGGCGCTCATCGTCCTGGCTGGCGACCTTGGTTGCTGCTGGTCAGCCGTCCGTACGGATCCCTTTGAACCCGGGCCCCAGTCCGCGCCGCCGCCGGGAACGCTGTGCGGAGCTCCATCGGCCCGGCGCTTCCACCGTGGCCGCTGTCTTTTCGTCGTCGGCCAGTCCGAGGTGGCGGCGTGCCGTCGGCGGTGGCGGCCATCACCGGTGCGAGGGCCGCCGCGACGTCCGGCCCGAGCGCGGACAGCGCCCCGGCGAGGGTGTCGATCGCGTCCAGAGCGTCGTCGGCGGCCGTCGCGCTCCAGCTCTCCGGCGCTGTGGTGTCGGCGAGATGGCAGGCGTTCTCGGCAGCCGCCTCGGCATGCTGCTCTATCCCGGGCATGGCTTTCGGCGACAGCTTCACACCCGTCCAACGCTTCCCGGGTGGAAAAGATCACCGACTGCGCCCGGGCCGTCTGCTGGAGAGTGTCACCGTGCCCGGATGACCTCGATGACCGTATCCGGGCAGCCGTCGAGAACTTGGGTGAGCGAGGCCTGTTCGGTGAGGTCGACGGCGAGGCCCCATCGGGTTTTGACGGCGATCCAGTCGGTGGCGTATGTGCAGCGGTAGCCCTCTGCGGGCGGCTGCCAGGTGGCCGGGTCCTGGTCGGACTTGGAGCGGTTGCTGGCGGCGGAGACCGCGATCAGAGAGCGGGGGTCGTCGAGGTCGTTGGCGTAGGCCTGGCGTTCTGCGGGGGTCCAGGCGGAGGCGCCGGAGTCCCAGGACTTGGCGAGGGGGACCAGGTGGTCGATGTCGAGGGCGCGGGCCTGGGTGAAGGCGGTGTCGTCGTACGGCGAGAACCAGGCGCCGCCGTTCAGCGTGCAGTCGGGGCCTTGCTCCGGGGCGGTGACGGCTTCCTCGATGAGGACCTCGGCCCTGGTGCTGCAGCCGTCGCGGTCGGCGTCGATCCAGTGGCGGAACAGGGCGCGGCTGTAGCCGGTGCGGTCTTCGTCCTGGACGGTGAGCGCGGCCAGGGCGTCGCGGACCGGCAGGGTGACGGTGTCGCCGGGGGCGTACCGCTGCGGTGCAAAGGCCGGCACGGGGGTGTGGGCTTCGGCGGTGGTGGGGGCGAGCAGGGCGGCCGCCGCGACCGCGGTGCGAGTGCGCACAGGGGTCCCTTTCCGGAGATCACAGACCGTCGGTGATCTTCGTAGCGGTTCCTGCGCATGCCGCGCCCAGCCGGGGGGTGTCCTGTCACCCGCTCGGGCGTTAAGTCACATGATCGCCCTCCGGGCGGGCCCGGTCGGGCGAAAGACGGAACACCGGCCGTTGCGGGGAACTCTGTCTCCCGGACGGCCCGCGGGGTGCGGTGGCGGGCGGGCTCGCCGTGAACCGCTGCCGGACACAGCGGCGTACGGCGCCCTCGCGCCGAGAACGCCGCGCGGGGCCGGCACGGAGACAGCTGGAACAGCGAAGGGACGAACGAGGTGCGGGCGGAGAAGATCCTTGACGCGCTTGAGGCAGTGCTGGCGTGCGAGGAGAAGCTCGAACACGGCTGGGTGCTGGACACAGTGGCGGAGCCGCTGCTCCCCAGCGTGCGCGGCCTCGCCGAACGGGGCCTGGTAGAGAGGGCGGACCGGGAGACGCGCGCGGAGCTGTCGGCGTGGGAGGGCGGTGCGGTGGGCTGGGCGGTACGGCTGTCGGCGGCCGGGCACGACCTGCTCGCCTACGCCCGCAACCGTCCGGACCCGGCAGCGTCCCGGCTCGAGCCGGGGCAGCGACTGGTGGAGCTGCTGCCGTCACAGATGGCGGTGCTGCAGGTGTTCGTCGGCACGGCCGGCCAGCTGAGGACGCCGCCGGCGCCGGGTCTCGCCCAGCAGGTGTGGGCGGCGGTGCGCGACGGGGGCCGGTGGCGGCTGTATCTGACGCGGGAGCAGATGGAGTCGGCCGCCTACGGGTTCTGGCTGCACAGGCTGTCAGGGTCCGCTTCGGAGGCCAACCGGTTCAGCCGCGAGTACGCCGTCACGCACCGCCCCAGTGCGTTGCCCCTCACGTCCGCCCACACGCCAAAAGATCACTATCGGTAATGCTTTGGGGTTGCACCCAACCCTGCATGTCCCGTGTTCGAAAGCCCCGGCAGCCGTCGGGGCTTTACCTGTATCCGGAGGTCCTCGTGCCAAATCTTGCGTCTGCCGTACCCGCCTACGTTCTGCTCGCCGCGCTCTCGGTCATCGTCGTGCTGCTCACCGTGGTCGCCGTCGTGGCGCGGGCGGTGGTGGCGAAGGCCCGGCCCGAGGACTTACCGCACATCTTTCCGGGCCTGGGTCAGGTCCTGGCGGCGCTGGCCCTGTTCCTGCCCTGGGGGCGCGGGGCCAGAGTGCGGCAGCGCCGGTCCCCGCACGGTCCGAGCGCAGAGGAGGCCGGCGGGGGGATGAGTCTGGTCAGGCCGCCGGTGGCTGGCTGGAGGGGGCGGCCTGGTCGGCGGGCTGGTCCAACTGCTGCTGGCGGCGGCGCTGTTCGTTGCGGTGGTCCTCGACCCGCCGGGTGAACAGCTTCAGCGCCTCCGCTTCCCGCTCCTCGCCGAACTCGTTGTACGGGCCGATGCCGAGCCGGACGGCGTTGGCCTCCTCCTCGATGGCGTCGGCGGTCTGCTGGAGGAAGTAGCTGCGCTCGCGGAACTTGTAGTAGCCGGTGAACATCGCGGCTACGGTGATGGCGAAGCTGATGACGGTCAGGGTGACGCTCTGCCAGGTCAGTTCCCTACCGGTGTCCAGGGCCGCGATCGTGGTCGTGGAGGCGGAGCCGATCATGATGAGGGTCTGCAGGCTGTTGTGGATCCGCCGGTACTTGCGGCTGTCGGCCTGGTACTGCTCGATCGCGGTCGTGACTTCCTCGCGGTAGAGCTTGCGCCGGTCGTCCACGTCCGGGTTGCTCTTGGCCTTCTGCTTCCACAGCGACTCCTGCGCGGAGGCGAGCTGCGCCTGGAGGCGCTGGAGGGTGGGCAGGTCCCGCCCGGCGAAGTGCACGCCGACCAGCGCCAGCAGGGACATCAGGAGCAGGCTGCCGCAGATCAGGTCGCCCAGGACGAACCGTGCCGGGTCGCCCGTGGTGAGCCAGGCGATGCCTGTGCCGATGACGGCGGTGAGTAAGGACAGCCAGCTGACGGCCGCCCCGGCGCGCCAGACGCGGTCCAGCCGCCGGCGTCGGGCGAGCTTCTCCTGTGCGTCGATGACGAGGTTGGTGGTCACCACGTAGATCCGTTCGTCGGCGTCCCGCTGGCGGGCGAGCCACAGTTCGTTGGCGTCCTGGATGCGGCGGGTCGCGTCGTCGTCAAAGTCGCGTGCCACGGGCTCAGCGGGCGAACGCTTCGGTCAGGCTGATGCGGTACCCGTCCTCTTCCATCAGCACGACGGTGACGCCGAACGGGTCGGGGTGGTCCAGCTCGATGGGGGTGAGGGAGAAGTTCGCCGCGGCCTGGATGGGCGGCACCAGTTCGCCGCCAGGCTGCGGCGCGGGGGCCGGCCTCCAGTCGGGGGCGACCGACGCCCAGCCTTCGTCGCTGCGGGACAGGAACTGCTCGGTGTAGGGGAACTGGTGCAGGACGTGTCCGTCTCGGGTGGCGAGCACCATGTTGAGGCACGGCGCCGGACCGACGATCGGCTGCTTGCAGGCGGTGGCTGCGTCCTGGCTCTCCCAGGCGAGGACGACCTCGTCCGCGCCGGCCGCGGCGGCGATGTTCGCGAGTTCGGCGATCCCGGCGAGCGCGTCCTGGCCGACCTTGAGTGGGCGGACCCAGATCCGACCGACCAGCTCGCCGCGCACCAGCGGCATCATGAGCGGGCGCGGCACGACCCCCTCGCCCAGCGAGGCGGTGTACGTCTCCTTCGCGACGCTGACCAGCCAGTCCCACGTCCGCGCGTCCACGGAAGCCCCCTATCTCAGCTGTTTGTGATCGCAGCTGACCCTGCCACGCGGAGTGATGCGGTGTCAGGGCGATGATCGGCCAGCCCTTCAAGCGGCGTGTGCTGGGCTGGGCTGGTGAAAGGGGAGCGCCGCCAGACAGTGCGATGTGACGTGAATCACAACGGGTGTCGGGAAATTGAGTGCCGGATCAGCTCTCTCCCGCCGCAGGTAAGTGAACAGACTTACCCAAGCAACAAAGGAGGCCCGAGATGCCTGCGGTTTCAACGCCGGACTCGGCACCCGAGGATGCCGCTCATCGGCGGCCTGCTGCAGAGCCGTCCGCCGCAACAGGAGCGCTGCTCGTTCCCTCAGCGGAAGGATGTGGATCGCCCGACAATGTGGCGCTCGATGAGTCGGGCGACACCGGACTCGCAGCGCCGATGGACGGGCCCGGCCTGGAGCACTGCGTCTTCCCGCCACTTGACGACGCCGTGATGAACTCCGGCAGCCTGGTTGATGTCGTGGACACGGCCGCCTTCTGGTCCAGCGTCAGTGACTCTTTCCAGTCGCTGGTCGGTCTCAGCTCGATGCTCAGCGAATTCACCAAGCGGGCGAACTTCGGCCTCGCCCCGGCTCTCGTCGGCATCGAGCTGGCAGGTTCCCGGCTGCCCAAGGTCGGCCAGTCGCTGCTGGACGGACTGGGGGCCCGCAACGCCGCGCTGTCGGCGCTGGCTGGCGTGCAGCCCCAGATCCTCTCGCTGTCCGAGACCGTGAGCTCGGCACTGCCCTCCGTCGTGAACACCCTGGGGCGGCTGGACGGACTCAACCCGGCCAGGGCGGCCTTGTCCGTAATCGAGCCGCAGGTCAACAGCCTGGCAAGCGTGCTGGGATCGGCTGCCCGCCTGACGTCGATGGCTGACGCCTTCCACCCGCTGGTTGGCCTCGGCGACCTCGGTCGGCAGTCGCACTGCGGCCTGGCCCCGGTGTTCGAAGGTCTCCCGGCTCTGATTCCCCGGCTGCCCAGTCTGGCGAAGGTGGCAGAAACGCTCGCACCGTGCTTCGCCATCCAGGTGGGAGCGCCGCGGATGATGCAAGAGGTCCTGCGCACCCTGCCGCCGATGACAGACCTCATCGGCGGCCATATGGCCGACCTCTTCGCCGGAGTCCGGTCTGTCGCCGACTGGGCGAAGCGGCTGAGGCCGTCTGTCCTTGCCGAGGCCCGCTACGCCTTCGACGCGTACATGACGGGCGACACGGAGCCGATGAAGGACTTCCTGCGCCGCTGCCTGCGTCTGTGGCCGGTGCTGGAGGACCACTGCCAGGCCCTGGCTGTGGCGATGTTCGAGCGCGCGTGGGAGCAGGAGGCCGACCTCACCGACGATCAGTCGGTGCGCAGGGTCCTGGTCCGGTACGCCAGCCAGGGCTGCGACTCCGAGCGCGATCACCAGATCCGCGGCGCCTCGATCGGTCACATCCCGGAGGGCTGGGAGCAGCGGGACACCGGTCCCGGGCCGGAGGATCTGGTGATCCCCCGTCTCGTTCCTTGGGCCCAGCAGTTCGAAACCGCTCCGGTGCGCTACGTGGCGGGACAGCTCAGCGAGCAGGAACAAGCCCTGGTCCGTGCCTGGTCGGAGCACCACCCCATGACATGGCCCAAAGCGTCGGATCTGGTGCAGCAGGATGAGGTGCAAGGAGAGCGGGCCCGACGCAAACTGCACCGCCTCGGCAAAGAGTGGCGCAGGCGCGAGAACAGCCGTCAGGAGCTTCCGTGAGTGCGCCGTCCGACCGATCGCAGGAGCCGCTGGTGACGGTGCGTGCCGCGGTCATCTTGATGCTGGGCACGCAGATCGCCGTGGCCGCCGGCGTGCTGACTGTGCTGGCGGGGAACGCATGGGCTGTCGCAGTACTGGCTGCCGGGGGCGCCTTCGCTGGCACGGTCGCCTTCGCACGGTCCGTGATCGGCTGAACCGGCCCGGGCGGGCAGGACCCCCGGGCCCACGCCGTGGTCACAGTGAAGTACGCAGGGCGTCGCGGTCGGCGGTGACCAGGCCTCGGCATCGCCGCCGCGGGTGTTCTCGCGTGACCGGGCGATCGCCGCGATCGCCTGGCCCTGCTCCCTGCCGTACGTCCTTCGACTCCTGGGGTCACCCTCGGCACCGTCGGCGTTCGCTGCCCCGACTGCTCGACGCAGTACTGGCACTCGGAGGCGTTGCGGCTGCCACTCCCCGAACGGCGGGCGGCATGAAACGAAGTGAGGACGGAGTGATCTAGGAAGTGAAGAACGCCCCATTCGGTGTAACGTCGTCCAACCGGGCGGGTGACTGGAGTTGACCGGACGGTAACGATCGACAGAGCAAGCCCCCGGAGGCCGTCACCACCGGGGGCCGCGACCAGAGGAGTTCGGACCTCCAGTGGTGCTAGCCCACCGTGACGCGGCCGCCGGCCTTCCGGCGCTGTCCAAGGCACTGCCATGATCAGCCTTGCCGCACCTGCCCGCTTCGGCCAGCTGCCCAAGCTGCACGTCTACGTGGACGAGACAGGCGACCGCGGCTTCAGCGAGGCCAGCAGAGCACAGTCGCCGTTCTTCGCCATGACCGCTCTCCTGGTCCCTCAGGAAGACGAGTGGATGGTGAAGCTGACTGCTGGCGGCCTGCGTGCACTCGTACACGGCGCGGAACCCCAGCGAATTCTCAAGCCGATCCACTGGGTTGAGCACTTTAAGGCGAAGCGAATAGACCGTCGTCGGCAGGCGGCCCAAGCGCTCGCCCTCATGCCCAACGCGATGGTCATCCACGTCATCGCCCACAAGGACACCGTGAATGCCGACGCCGGCATGCGGCAGGACAAAGGCGTGTTCTACAACTACACAACCCGCCTGCTGCTCGAGCGCATCGCCTTCGCAGCCAGCTACTGGCCTGGCGGTTCACGTCTAGCGATCGTGCGCCTCGGAACCGTCAAGCACATGGACCACACCACCACGGCGGACTACCTCAATTACGTGCGCCAAACAGCCGGTCTCACCAGCTACCAGGTCCCCTGGAACTTCATCAAGTGGCCGCTCATCTGGGAAAGCACCCAGCGCGACGGCATCCAGCTGGCCGACATCCATGCCGGAATCCTGAACAGTGCACTCAGCGGAGACCCGCAGGACCGGGCCTGCGCCGACAACCTGCTCCTCGTTGGCCACCAGCTCCGGAGGGCGGGGAACGGCTCGCCGCTCGGCTACGGCGTCAAAATCATCGGAGACGACAGCTTCGTCACCGGGCGCGTCTGGTGGCCTGAGTGGCGGGCAGGCTGACAGCAAAAAGCCCCCTGGGGGACTCCCGGGGGCCACAGCCACCTCAACGGGTGGAGGGATCCAGTTCCCTGGTTCCGGCCTTTGCCCCGGCAGCCCACCAAGGGGCTCCTGCAGCGTTTCGACAAGAAGAAGTATACCAGCTTTAGCCCTTATTCAACCCGGCTTGGATATGGGCTAAAGCTTGCGGGGTGCGGATAACCAGCAGGTCAAAGCAGGTACAGCGGTCGCAGGCGCCTCTATCACCCTCTCTGGCGGGACTGCCCTCTTTGGGCTGTCACGCCACCGCCAGCGCAGGTCCCGACCGCCTCCGGTCGGGACCTGCGCTGGCGGCCTCCACCGGACGCGCGACACCGCCAGCGGCCACGGGTCACTGCCTGGTGCGCATGTGGCGGCGGCGGGCGGTGACCAGGGCCCGCCATCGCTGGCGGGTAGCTGGCTCGCTGTCGACCCACCGAGCGCCGGATAGATGAGCTGGAGCCACGCCGGCCATGAAGGCGGCGATGTCGCTGTAGTAGGCGAAGTCACCGCCGTGGGTGTTCTCGCGCAGCCGGGCGATCGACGCGGCCACCTGGTCCTGGTCGTCGCGGACAGCGTGGTGGAAGGCGAGAGCGAGGTCCAGGGCGAGCTCGGCGTACGTCACGCCCGCCGTACGGATCTCGGCGCGCAGCACCTGGGCGCGGTCGTCGACGTCGGCGTCGGTGCGGCCGGCGTCGCGGGCGAGCGCCGCGATATAGGTGATCAGGGTGGTGGCGCGCAGATCCACGCCGGCCAGAAGCTGCTCAGCGAGGGCGAGCTCGGAGTCCGCGACGACCGGGTCGGCGAAGGCCAGAGCGAAGGCGCGGTGCGCCTGGCTGTTGCCGCGCTCACCGGTGACACCGTGTTGTTCGGCTTCGTCGCGTGCTGCGGCGTACGCGGCGGCAGCGCGGTCCATGGCGCCGTGGGGCCACCAGATGTCGCCTTCGACGCGGTGGTGGCGGCCTTCCCAGCCCAGGGTGCCGGCGGTGGCCAGCGCGGTGGGGAAGTCTCCGGCCATGCGGGCGAGATGGGCAAGTCCGCGGCGGGCGGCGGGGGCGAGGCGGCCCCGGCCGTCGGCGACGGCCTGCATACCCGCGCGGGAGGCCGGACTGTCCCCGAGGTCGCGGTGGGCCTTGGCCCGGTAGTACAAGGCCATGTGCTGGAGGTCGTCGGGGAGCAGGCGGCTGTCGATGACCGTGGTGAGACGGGTGACGGTGTGCGAGCGGTGCTGGTGCTGGCGGCGGGCGAGCGCGCTGAGGAGTTCGACCAAGGCGTCGGCGGCGGTGTCCAGCCCTGCGTCGTCGGTGTCGGGTGGGGCGAGGGGCTCCCACACGGAGTCGCCGACGTAGGTCCAGGCCGCGGGGGTGAGCCAGTCGAGGTCCAGGCGGTGGTCGCGGGCCAGGCGCAGGCCCTGGCGCAGGAAGGCGATCAGCAGAAGCCGGTCCGGTCCGGCTGCGGCTTGGTGCTGCTCGCCCAGGGCGGTGAAGGCGCGGCAGGCAGCCTGCTGCCAGTCCCGGTCGGTCCAGCGGTCGTCCGTGGTGTCTTGGGCGTTGCGTACGGCGGAGCGGATCAGGCCGTGAAGGTGGAAGGGCCACAGGCCGAACGGGTTCTCGCGGACGAAGGGCCGCTCGGTCAGCCGCTGGGCGGGGCCTTCGTGGGCGAGGCCGGCGGCGCGGGTGGCGAGGGGAACGTCGAAGGCGTCCAGGAGGCTTACCGAGCGCAGGACGTGGCGTTCGTCGGGGGTGAGGTCGATCAGGGTGCGGGAGACCAGGGCGGGGAAGTCGTGGTCGAAGTCGGCCGGCCCTGGGGTGCGGCCGGTGCGGCGCAGTTCCAGGAACCGGGCGACGGACAGATCGAGGTAGAGGGGCAGGCCGTGCGAGCGGGCGGTGATGACCTGCCGGACGGGCTCGCCGATCAGGGGCTGGCCGTCGCGGGTGAGGCGGCGGGCGAGGTAGTCGTCGCAGTCCTCAGAGGAGAAGTCGCCGACCAGCACCTGTCCGACGGTGCCGGCCCGGTCGGGATCGCGGGCGGCGGGCACGGTGGTGGGGGCGAGGTGAGGCCAGGCAGCGGGTCCGGTGTAGTCGAGCTGGCCCTGCAGCGCGGGGTCGGCCCACTGCAGGCGGGAACGGCCGGTGATCACCCAGAAGACGTTCGGCATCAGCCACACCGTCCGCTGGATCAGCCGTTCCAGGTCACGCCGGGTGCGGTCGCCGATGTCCTCGAGCGTGTCGAGCAACACGACCGGCACGACCTTCTTGCCCTCCGGGAGACGGGCGAGCTCCCACGCCAGCAGGTGCGGATAGAACGAGAGGGCGTCCAGGTCGGGTTCGGCCTCCAGCAGGTCGGCCAGCCGGGTGCAGCCGGCCAACGCCCGTACGGTCCGGCGGTGTTCGCGCAGCGCACCGATCAGGGCTCCGGTGACCTGGCCGACGACCGAGCCGACGGTGCCGGGCAGCATGAGCGCCTGGGCGACGTCGGCGAGCGCGGACTGCATCTGCTGTGGCAGTGCCTGCCCGAACCGGGAGCCGAGGCCGCCGCGGCGCAGGTACTCCTCCAGCGGCTCGCCGGGGTGGTTGGCCTCCCAGTAGCGGCGCAGCGCCAGATCGAAGGCGGGCAGGGGGCGCCCAATCCGGGTGAGGGAGGCCCGGACGGTCAGCACGATCTGCTCGAAGTCGGTGCCGGCGGACCGCGCGAGGTCGATGCGTACGGGCAGGAGCCGGTCGGCCGGCCAGCTCGGTGCGCCCCACTGGGAAGGCCTGCGGCCGGCGTCGGCGAGCGCGGCCTCCAGCGTCCTCGACAAGGTGGTCTTGCCGATCCCACCGACGCCGTGGAAGACCAGCACATTGGTGCGGGGCGCCTCGAGGTCCTCGGCGTCGAAAGCGGGGGAGGCGACGTGCTGAAGGTGGGCGGTGAGCGCGGCAACGACCGTCTCCCATTGCGCGGCACGGTTCGTGAACGCCTCATCTGCCTGCACACTGCAGTCGTTCGTACTGAACAGGGCCCTGAGATCCCGGCCTGCCACACCCACCCCCGAATGATGATCACCTGCGGGCTCCAACCTATGCCCGCCGCATGCCGGTTGGGGAGCCCGCCTGCTCCGGGGCAGCAGCCTGCGGCCGGCCACGGGGGTACGGCATTCTTCAGCGATGAAGCCCGATCCCGAGCCCTGGTACAGCACCACCCTCAACGTCTGGCAGGTGGCCGGAGTCCTGGTCGCCACCTGGACCCTCACCAAAACGCTGACCGAGGGATGGCGTCGCACCGTCGGCCGCCGACGCTATGTCACCACCCGCCTCCGCAAGATAACCCCGGGCGTGCGGCACGGCATCGTCGACTCCCTGCTTGGCAAGCCGAGGTGGGAGTCGACGATGCCGTGCACGCGGATCGCCCCGGACGAGCAGCCCGAAGGAACCGATGACGGGGAGCGGAAGGTCGAGCTCGCCGTCCGGACCTGGCTCCTGTCGAAGCTGTGCTACCTGGTCACCTGGTGTGAGGAAGACATCGTGGTGATGTACGGGATCACCACGACCAGCTGGTGGTTCCGGCCCTGGGTGCGGGTTAACGAAGCACGGATCCGACTGGGAAAGAGCACCTTCGCGGCTCTCCCCGACGACAGCACCGTCAACCATCGGGCCTGGCTCGGCAACCGCCGCTACGGCTACTTCGAGGAACACTACTTCGGCAACATCGGCGGCTACCGCTCGTGGTACGTGGGCGTCAACGATTTCGGCTCCAACGCCTTCCCCGTCGCTGACGACTGGTTCGACGACTCGGACATCCGTCACACACTGCTGCTGCCCAAGCCCCGTGAGCAGTACCGGGCGAGCGCGCCGATCAACACGGTCGTCGTCAGCGGCATCGCTCTGTACGAGGAAGTCCAGGAGGGCACGTTCTTCGGTCTCTCCCTGGGTGTCAACCAGGACCTGGTCCGCCTGGCCGATCCTGAGTACCACGTCCTCGACAGCCGGATCGGCCGTGTTCACCGGCGGATCCGAACCTGGCGCGGGGCCTGGAGGTACCGCCTCTCGGAGAAGCGGCAGCAGGGCCGCAGACCGTGGTGGCCGAGGCCTCTGAGGCGGAGGGGACAATAACCGCCCAATCAAGATCAAAAGGAGTTTGCCATGCCCGGTACACCAGATGAGCCCGACTTCTCCGGCCTGGGCGGGGGCGAGGATCAGCAGGCGGACGACATCGTGCGGGAGGTGATGGGCTGGTACAACGCTCAGATCATCGCGGAACGCCGCGCACCGGTGCCCGACGATGAACGGATCGAGGCGCTGCAGGCCGGCCGTGAGGCCGCGCTCGCTGATCAGGCGCAGCTGGCGACCGCCGCCCCGGAGGAGGCGGTCCGGATCGCCGCCGTCTACGCGGCCCGGCTGAAGGAGCTCAAGGAGCCGTAGCCGGTGGGCTGCCGCCGTACGGGCAGGGGCCAGACGGGCGGGTGCGGCCGGTCGATGCGGGCCGGCTGCATGTGAGGCGGCATCAGGGGCCGGGCGAGCGCGGCGATGTCGTCGAGTTCGCCGCGGTGGCGGGGCAGCGCCCGGCGCAGCGCGTGGTGGAGCTGGAGGAACGCCATGGCCTCCTGTTCTGTGTATGGGCGGAGCCGTTCCGCGGCGAGCGCCCACGATGCCCGGCCTGCGCCGTCGGCTTCCTGGCGCAGCAGGGCCTGCCCGTCACGGCGGATCACGGTGACGGCCGCGATCTGCGGGTGCCGCTCGGCGACGGCGACGACATCGGCAAGTGCCCGGAAGCAGGTGTCGTGCCCGGAGCGCGTGGTGAACCGGCCGGTGCCGCCGATCTGCAGCGCCCGGGCGTACCGCAGCGCGGTTGCGAGACGGCTGTCGGCTGCACGCACGGCCAGGACGACGAGCTCCACCGGATAGCCGTCGGCCGCGAAGGGCACTGCGGTGTCGAGGAACTCCTGCACGCTGCCGGGGGCGGCCTCGATCAGGACGTCGCCGCGGCGACGGCGTACGTACGCCTCGGCCCGGGAGAACCAGGCGCGGTAGTCGGTACGGATTGCCGCCCCGGCGCTGCGGGGATCGTCGCGCAGCAGCGGGAAGTAGTCAGGGTGCGAGGCCTTGAAGTCGTCGCCGACCAGCCGGGTCGTACCGGTCCGCATCGCGCGCCGGACCATCCTGGCGGCCCGCATCTTGCCCGCCCCGGGCTGTCCCAGGACGTACACGGCGCGCGGGTCGTCCCGGGGCGTGACGCCTGCCAGGACCGTCGGAGTGATCAGTTCGTCGAAGATCCAGCGGTGTTCGTCGGCCGACAGCCGGTGGAAGGCGACCCCGGGCGGTGAGGTGGTGGGCTGGGCGATGCGGCGCACCGGCTCGGACCAGGCGGCCGCACGTTCGCCGTCGCGCTGTACAGCCAGGCGCCTGTCCTCTTCGGTCAGCTCGGTGTGCACACGCCGGTCGGCGCGGGCCAGTTCACGGCGGAATGCGGCAGTCTCGGGGGCGGTCCACGGCCGCGCCCGTTCCACCCGCACCGCGCGGTCCGCCGCGGGGCGGCGACGCCAATCGCCGTCGGGCGTGAGCTCGTTGGCGTACAGCAGAGTGCCGTCGCGCCGTACGACGGTGACGCGGTCAGCGAGCGGTTCGGCTTCGATGACGGCCAGGGTGTTCAGCAGGTTCTTCGCGCAGCTGTCGTGGTTCTCCCAGGACACGTACCGGCCTCTGGCGGCAGCCTCGGTAAGAAAGCGGTCCACGATGCCCAGCTGGCTCAGGGCTTCCGACGTGGCCACGGCGACGACCTCGATCCGGTGGCCGGCCGCGCGGTAGGCGGTGGAGGAGTTGCGGAAGTCGTCCGGGTCGGAGAGCGCCGACTCCACCACGGCGTCGAAGCCCATCTCGCGGACGTGGGCTTCGACGGCGGCCTGCCACTGCGCAGTGTCTGGGCGGACCAGGGCTCCGGCCGTACGGACGTCGGCCGCTAGGGCGTGGGCGTAGTGACGGTGGACCGGCTTGTACAGGTCCCGGCCGACCCGCACCGCGCCACCACGCCGGTCCAGCACCGCCTGGACGAGGTCGGCGATCCACGTCTTACCGGCGCCTGGCTGTCCGGCGACGACGACCACGACCGGCCGGGGCTGGGCGACGGCGTCTTGAGTCGCAGCCGGAAGGATCACGCGGTGCAGCACATCGAAGCTTTCCTGCTCGGAGAGCACCACCGAGCCCCCATCTCGTCCTGGCACCACGCCTCCTGTCTCCCGCCCCGCACTGCGCGATCAACGTAACATCATGAGCGATTTATGCGCGAATCAATGAGCGATCCAATGCGCGATTGGTGTAGGGTGTCTAGTGGAGGTGAGCTCTGTGCCCACTGAGAACGAGCTGCTCAGCAACGTGGACGCGTTGCTGGAACAGGTCGCCCAAGACGACCTGCCGCCGCCTGCCGAGCGCAGGCGTCTACGCGAGGCTGCCGGGCTGAGCCAGGCCCAGGTCGCGAAGGCTCTCGACACACGCCGTGAGGCGGTCGGGAACTGGGAGGCCGGCCGGACCGAACCGCGGCCGCCGCAGCGCGCCGCCTACGCGAAGCTCCTGGAGAAGCTGGCCGAACGCTTCCCCGCCCCCGACGGCGAGGCGCCTGGCGAACCTGCCGTGCCGGAGGCGTTCGCTGCCGTGCCCGCCCCGGCTGTCCCGGCTCCGTCGGCTCCGGCCGCCGCGCAGGCGCCCGCCCGTCCGGCGGCGAGCACCACCAGGCCGGCCACGTCGTCGCGGCGCCCGGGTGCGAAGAAGGCTGCGGCGAAGAAGACCACCACGGCGGCCGCCGTGGACCCGCGCTTCGAGAACGGCCCGCTCGCCGTTGTCGACTGCGAGGACGGGCAGGTGTCGGCGTACTGCGTCGGCGGCCTGGTCCTGGACGTGCCCGCCAAGTCGCTGCCCGCGCTGGTCGACTGGACGCTTGCCGAGGCGAAGCTCGGTCAGGCGCGGCTGCACCGCAACGGCCGTGACGCCGACCCCGTCCTGGTCCTCACACCCGCCGCGCTGGAGCGCTACGGCCTGCCCGCCGCCCTGTCGGATGAGGAGCGGCGCGCGGGCCGGCTCCCGGACAGCCACAAGGTGGTCAAGCAGATCAAGAAGGCTGAACTGCAGCTCACCCAGCGCGGGTTCGGGCCGTGGGCGCGTGTCTACCGCGATCCCGAGGGCTCCAAGCGGCGCTGCGTGCAGCTGTGCATCCCGTCCTGGAACGCGCTGGACGCGCGGGAGTGGGACGACAAGAACGACCCGAAGATCCCGACCATGCACCCCGCGGACCTCGCCCGGTACCTGGGCATGTACGCGCAGCTGGTGACGACGCCGCGCGGCACCGTGTCGACCACCGGCCTCGAGCTGATGACCGCCCTGCGCCCGCCGACGCGTGCGGAGAAGGACGAGGCCACCGGCGCGTTCAAGCCCGCGAAGAACGCGGACGCGCTGACGGCGGTGTACGAGCACGTGGAGTGCGAAGTCCCGGACGAGCACCCGCTCCTCAAGGGCAAGTACGAGCGCCACCACCTGCGCACCCCGGACCAGATGCTGATGGAGGAGCCGTACGACTGGTGCCGGGATCTGACCGATGACGAGTGCATGAAGCCGTACCTGGTGGTGATCGACGTGAACCTCGCGTTCGCGGCGGCCGTCAACGGCCTCACCGTCGGCCTGGGACGCCCCACCCGCCTCGATCGTCCGGCGTTCGACCCGAAGCTGCCCGGCTCGTGGCTGGTCGACCTGAGCCACGTCGACCTGTCCAGCGTGCAGATCAACGGCCGTACGGTCGACGGCGACCGGCTGCCCAGCCCGTTCACGCCGACGGGCGAGCGGCCGACCGGCCCGGCCTGGTACGCGACGCCGACCGTGGCGTACGCGGTGGAGCTCGGCTTCGAGGTCACGCCGATCGAGGCGCACGTGCGCATGGAGAACGGCCGCTACCTGGACCCCTGGTACAACCGGCTGCGCGACGCGTACGTGACGGTGATGGAGGAACTGGGCGTCACCACCGCGATGGGCGGCCAAGAGTTCCTGGACGCGATGGCCCGCTCCAAGCAGGTGGACCCGACGCTGGCGCTGCTGGTGAAGGCGATCAAGGCGACCGCGAAGGGCGGCATCGGCAAGCTGAGGCAGCGCAACCGGGGCCAGGTGCCGTACTACGAGCCGTGGCCGGCGCTGAAGCGGGAGACGTGGCGCCCCGACATCCGGGCCGCCGCCCTCGCCAACTTCCGGGTCGGCATCCACCGCAAGCTGATGAAGACCGCCGCCGCGGCCGACCTCTACCCGGTCGCCATCGGCACCGACGCCATCGTCTACCCCTCCACCGGCCCCAGCCCGCTGGACGTCCTGCCGTACACGGACGAGGGCAAGCCCGCACCCGGCACGTTCCGGCTCGGGATCTCGCCGGGCATGGTCAAGCACCAGGGCACCCAGACCGTGCTGTGGGCGGAAGCCCAGTTCGAGGAGCACGGCGGCGTGTTCAACCTGTCCAACCTCATCAAGAACGACCCGACCGCCGGAGAAGGGGAGTAGCCGACCATGGCCGACTCGCTCGGGGACAGCCTGGACCAGGCGCTGGAAGGGGCGTTCACCCGCCGCATCCCGCAGAGCGCCCAGGCGCAGATGAAGTACCTGGTCAAGCAGCTCAAGGGCACCAAGGCAGCCGCGCAGGCGCTCGGGGTGTCTCAGCGCACCGTGGAGCGCTACGTCGCGGGCAAGTTCAAGCGGCCCCGCCGCGACCTGCGCGACCGCATAGAACGTGAGGTCAAGAAGCGGTGGCAGCCGCAGATCCGGGCGAAGGCCAAGAAGCGGGCCGCGAGCACCGGCGGCCTGGTCGTCTCCACCCGGGCCCGCTTCGGCTTCACGGCCGCGCCGGGCACGACCGACGACGCCCGGATCCGCGACATCACACAGGCCCTGCCGCCGCGCTGGGCAGACCGCCTCTTCGAGGCCCGCGACGGCGGAGCCAACGAGCAGCAGCTCCAGCGCATCGCAGCCGAGGGCCTGGCGGAGATGTACTTCCGGAACAACAACACCCGCGCCCACGGTCTGGGCGTGGAGTTCACCGACATGGAGCACATCCAGATCGAGCTGTAGTTGAGCCCGCCAATACGCCTCGTCCCCGGCATTTGAGACTGAGCGCTGCACTTGGCGAGTGAGCACTTGAGTTGGCGGGCGGAGTGGCAGACCTGGCGGGCCACGCGTTGAACAGGGCCGGCGGGTGATCCCGCTACCGTGGTCGGTGGGCGGCGATCAAGCTGTCAGTGTCTGTCTGAGGTTCCCCCGACATGCGGAAGGTTGCCGTTCACAACCTGATGGGCCGCGAGAAGGGAGCCTTGTGTGATGGCTGCACCGATGAAGTACCCGCCCGAGTTGCGACGGCGTGCGGTTCAGATGTAGCGCGCAGCGGACCCGACGAAGCCCGTGATCCGCCGGATGGCCGGAGAGCTCGGAGTGCACCCGGAGGCCCTGCGGAACTGGATCCGTCAGGACGAAGCCGACCACGGCGAGCGTGACGACCGGCTGACCACCAGCGAGAAGCAGGAGCCGGCCGCCCTGCGGAAGGAGAACGCCGACCTGCGGCGTTCATGCGAGATCCTCAAGGCCGCCTCGGCATTTTTCGCCCAGGAGCTCGACCCGACCCGGCGACACCACTGAAGCTCATCGACGAGCACCAGGACCGCTTCGGGGCCGAGCCCGTCCTCCGGGAACTGCACATCCCCGCCTCCACCTACTACCGCTGGCGCCGCGCTGAATCCTGCAACCACAAGCTCCGAGCCGAGCTGACTGAGCGGTCACGCGGCAGCTTGACGGCCCGGCATGGACGATGCATTGCCTCGTCCTCGGCCATGCAATGGCGGATAACGTTGGGCCGCATGGCCGTGGTGTTAGAACGCCTAACACAATGAGGTGGATCGGTCCTGGTGACCGTGTCCGGTCGGGGAGTTCGGCGTTGTCTGGGCCATGGGGGCTTCGCCGTGGATCGTATCGGATGACCTTTGGGAGCGGGTCGAGCCGCTCCTGCCGAAGCGGGAGAGACGGTTCAGATACCCGGGCCGCAAGCCGGTCCCAGACCGGCAGGTGCTGTGCGGGATCCTGTTCGTGCTGCACACAGGCATCCAGTGGGAACACCTGCCCCAGCAGCTCGGCTTCGGGTCCGGTATGACGTGCTGGCGCCGACTGCGGGACTGGAACGAGGCCGGCGTCTGGCAACAGCTACACGAAGTACTGCTGGCCGAGCTGAACGCCGCTGCCCGCCTTGACTGGTCGAGAGCGGTCGTCGACTCCAGCCATGTCAGGGCGCTAAAAGGGGGCTGCAGACCGGCCCGTCGCCAGTCGACCGGGGACGGGCCGGCTCCAAGCACCACCTGATCACCGACGGGCACGGCACACCGCTCGCGGTCATCCTCACTGGCGGCAATCGGAACGACATCACCCAGCTCACGCCCCTGCTCGACGCCGTCCCGCCCGTCCGAGGCAGGCCCGGACGGCCCCGTCGCAAGCCCCAGTCGGTCTTCGCCGACCGAGGCTACGACCACGACATCTACCGAGACCAGGTCCGGGCCCGCCAGATCCTCCCCGTTATCGCCCGACGCGGCACACCCCACGGCAGCGGTCTGGGTGCATACCGATGGGTGGTCGAGCGCACCTTGTGCGCCACGAGGCGCCCTGTTTGTATCCCCGGCTGAGCCGGGAGGAACTCGGAAGGAGGTTTCTGGGCCGGATGACTTACCTGGATCCGAAA
>NZ_JBSFEV010000070.1:0-24853 GCF_053594615.1 Streptomyces sp. NPDC001858 | reverse complement strand
CTTCACCCCGGCGGCGCGGGAGGCCAGGTCCCAGCAGGCCAGTTCGACGGCCGAGGCGGCCTGGCAGGCGTGCGGCCCGCTACGATGCCGCCCGGCCTTCCGCCGGTAGTGGAAACGGCGAGCGGCGGCGGCGTCGTGGCCGATCAGTCCGCGGGCCAGGTCGGCGGCGATGATCTGCGCGGCCGTCTCGGAGACCGGGGCCTGCCGGCCGGAGACACCGTCGCCGACGAGTTCGACGGCGAACCGGGTACGGTCCTCGGCCCAGGCCAGGCCCGCGGGCGGCTCGCCGCCGCTGCGGCGATCGGCTCGGGCAGTCCGCGCGGGAGTCCGGCGGGCTGGGGACCCGTTGCCGGGCACGGACCGCGCGGATCACGGTGGTGGCTGGCCTCGTGGCCCGTAAGGGGGTGGGGAGAGTGAGCGCTGTCATCAGACTTTCGCTCCCGTCAGTTCCTCACCGGCGAAGGTGAAGCACCACGGGGAGCGGTAGTTCTGCCACCACCGCGGACGCAGCCCGGTCGCAGCGAAGAGTTCCTCCACGCTGCGGCGCATCGTCAGGTGCCACTCGATCGTGTCCGCACCCGGGTGCGGTAGACGTCCATGAAGAGGTTGTGGGCCGGGTAGGTCCGGAACCGGGGAAGGCCGTCGTGACGTCGACGAAGTCCCGCAGGTGTGCGACGGCCTCCTCGATCGGGTCCAGGCCGACGATGTACGTGACGTCGGTGGTGATGCCCCCACTCCTTGCCCCGGGCGAGCGCAGCGACCATCTCCTCGGGGGTGAGTTTGGCCTTGGACTCCTTGAGGATCTGCCGGCGTTCGGTGAAGCATTCGGCGGTCGGCGTCAGGTGGAACGGGCCCAGGCCGGCGGCGGCGTCCATACCCTCGGCGGTGGTGAGCACCGAGGACAGGACGTGCAGGGTGCCGGTGTAGCCGTTCGCGCCCATCGCCGCGCGGACCTCTCTGAGGTGCTCCAGCGCGAGGTGCTCGTGGAGGAAGCACCCGGTGCAGACCGTCACCGTCTTTAGCGCTGTAAGTTGGCCCCTGTAGCAACCCGAACGCTCAGCGGCGGGACCGAGGGGCTCGGCCTTCGGGAGTCAGTTGCCGACCAGGCCCCATGCATCGAGCCCGCCGTAGATATGGGCCCTCAGGCAGTGGGGGGCGCTGAAGCCTGAGGCTTCGCCGCGGTAGATGGCGATGAGCGAGTCCTTGCCCCGCCACCAGGTGTCAGCGAGTCCTTGGACTTCGGGTACCGGCTCGAATCCGTCGAGGTTCAGGCGCTGTCGACGAAGTACTGAGCTCGCCGGCTCAAGCCTTCAGGCGCCCGAGGAATCAGCGGCACTCGGGGGTCTGCCGTCACGGTTGCTGCCTCTCGTATGGAGAGGTTGGTACGGCCGGGTGCGGCGGTACCGACGGCTGCGGAGCGCTGGACCAACGGACGGGGCCGCCGCTGGGGCCGCCGGTGAGCCAGGAACCGTCGCCCAGGGGCACCAGCTCGTACGGGTTGCTCGCCTCGACGGTGAACTCGCCGCTGAGGGTGCCCGTGCGTACGTCGACGAGGTGGCAACGGAACCACTCCTCCTCGTCCTGACTCTCACCACCCAGGGTGACGACGGCCGTGTTCTCGGTCAGGTAGCCGCCGCTCCATTCCACGAAGGACTCCTCCGGGTCATACCCGAAGGCTTCGATGGGGAGGGTGAAGAGCACGTCCCCGTTGGGGTGGTCGTGAAAGGCGACGTCCGCCTGCCCGTGGTCCACGGTCATGAACTGGTGCCCGGACGGAGCCAGGTCGATCAGGCAGCGGTCCTGCCACGGGTACGTCACGAACTCCAGCTCGCTGTCCGTCCCGCCCGTGCCCCGGAGAATGACGGAGCCGTCCTGGCCCTCACCGATGTCGATGTAGACGCTGCCGTCCACGGGATGCAGATGATGGAAGGCACCGTGCCCGACCGTCTCCAGTTCCCGGCGGGCGACAACCACACCGCTGTCGGCGTCGTGCACGACCCACTGGTCCCCGCCCCCGCGTCCCGCCATCGCGTCCGGCCGGTAGACCCACACCGTCCGGCCGTCCAGAGACAGCGCACAGCCAGGCCGGTGGCCATGGCGTACGTCAGAGTGCGGTTCGAAGTCCGAGGCCCACATGAGGTCGCCGGCGCGCGTGAGGCAGACGACTCCGTTCAGCGTCGTGTACACGACCCGCTCCAAATCCTGCCGGACCACCGACGCTACGACCTCCTCGCCATCCCGCGGCTGGAAAACCGCTGCGGGCTCCAGCGTCCCGTAGACGCCGGCGCCCACGACGTAGGCGAGGATCTGCCCGTCGCGGAGACGCGTGATGACCTTCGGTGGCGGCTCAGGAATCATCCGCTGAGGCTAACGCCCAGCTCAGCAACCTCAAGAGCCGGGGCGATGTGCGCTCAAGCTGGGTAGGCACGGGCTAGCTGCAAAGCTCAAGGGCCAACGAGAGCACTAGCACTCCAGCCGGACTTTGGTGTTTTGCCTGGTCAACGGCTTGGGTCTGGGGAGTGTAGCGGGGCGGTGCCGGAGACGGGACGGGTTCTCCCGGCCCGTCCCGCGAACGTGTGACTGTGTTGCGTGTAGTGACAACGTCGGGCTCGAGCCTGGTGTCGGCGACGCCATCGTGACCAGTTCACCGCGTGCTCTGTCCGTGCAGGAGAACGTCGGTGCGCAACTGCCAGCCGACGGCGGATCTCGGCTGGGGTGAGGTCCACGAGGTCGGGCGTGTCGCCTCGAGGTCCCCCTTTTCCCGCTCCTGGGAGGCAGTCACGGCCAGGAAGGCATGGGCGAGCATGGCCAGGGTGATGTGCCGGTACCAGCCGATGTAGCGGCGTACCTCGTACTGGTCCAGGCCGCACTCGTTCTTCGCGGACTGGAAGCACTCCTCGATCTTCCAACGGCATCCGGCGATCAGCGCGAGGTCGGCAACGGTGGCATGCAGAGGTGCGGAAGCGAGGAAGTAGGCAGTCTCGCCAGGCTTGGCGATGCTGCGGCGGGCAAGCATCCAGCGCTGCCGGGTGGGCTCGTCGCCGTCGAACTCCCACACCGCCGGCAGACGGGCGGCCGCCCAGTCGTAGAGCTGTGGCCCCTTGGCGCCGTCGCCGCAGGTGAGGCGTTGCCATGCCTCGGCGGGCGCCTGTCCGATGAGGTAGTCGATGCGCGGGCCGTGCACCTGTTGGGACTTGGGCACGGCGACGACATAGGACAAGCCGATGTCTTCCAGGAAGCGGCGAAAGCGGGAGTCCTGCCCGTAGGCGGCGTCCGCGGTGACCCAGGTGAAGGGCAGCGGGCCGGACTGCGCCCGCAACACCATGGCGCGGGCGAGGTCGTTCTTGGTTGCGAAGCCCCGGTGCTCAGGGATGCGGGCGGCTCGGCAGCGTTCGGCATCGTCGGCCCAGGACTTGGGGAGGTAGAGCTCCCGGTCGACCAGGGCGTGACCTCGGGTGGTGGCGTATGCGGCGAAGACGCTGATCTGGCAGTTCTCGGTGCGGCCGGGGGCCCGTATTTCAATAAGTGCTCGGCAGAGGGGTGTTGGTGGGAGTCTGAGACGCCATCCGCTTACCGTTCGGCAGGCTTGATCAGTCGAACAGGGTTCCTGTTCGGGTGATCTCTCGGTGGTCGGGGCATAGCGGCAGGGCCTCTTGGTAGCTCGGGGTTGCGATCCCAACCGAGTAGTACCAGGAGGCCCTGTTGTCGCAGTCTGTCGCGCTTGCGTCCGTGGAGTCCAACGCGCCGTCTCCTGCGTGTGACTGTCTCGCGCACAGGTTCGGCAACGCGGCGGACGGGCCGGACCGCGTGCGGTGTTACGGCTCCGACCTGACGGAGGCGGAGTGGCAGGTCATCCGGCCGCTGCTGCCGGTTCCCGCGTGGCTTCAGGGGCGGAGCGGACGACCGGAGGGCTATTGCCACCGCGTCATGCTGGACGCCGTCCGCTATGTCGTCGACAACGGCGTCAAGTGGGTCAACCTGCCCTGTGACTTCCCGCCGTACCGGCGGGTGCACGCGTTCGCCCGCCGCTGTCAGGTGACGGGCTTGCTCGCCGAGCTCCACGACCGGCTGCGCGACAAAGTACGCCAGAAGGATGGCCGTGATGTGGACCCGACGGCCGCCGTCGTGGACTCACAGTCAGTGCGGGCAGCGGCGAACATCCCGCGCTTCACGTCCGGCTGGGACGGCGGCAAGAGGGTGGGCTGGCGCAAGCGGCACCTGGCGGTGGACTGCCTCGGCCTGGTCCTGGCCGTCGCGGTGACCGCAGCGAACGTGCAGGACCGGGACGCCGCGGTGCCTCTGCTGGAGCGGCTGCGCACGCGGTACTTCTCCGTCCGGCTCGTCTGGGCGGACGGCGGCTATGCGGGGCGCCTGGTCGACTGGGCGGCTGAGAACCTCCACCTCACGCTCGAGATCGTCAAACGCTCGGACGACACCACGGGGTTCATGGTGCTGCCGCGCAGGTGGGTGGTGGAAAGAACGCTGAGCTGGCTGATGCGCTCGCGTCGCCTGGTGCGTGACACAGCCCCTCGACCTTCGCCTGGACCGCCTGAAGGCCCAAGGCCGCGGCCAGCTGCTGGCACCGCATCCCCAGTGGCCCGCGGCCGACTCCAGCACGGACATGATCCACTGGTAGTCCGCAGGCAGGACTGACGCCGTCATCCCCTCGGCCCGTCGCGGCACCCCCGACCCCGCCACCGCGCTCCCCACCGGCTCCACGACCGCGGACGGCTCGGCCAGCACCTCGGCCACCGTCACACGGGCATCCGCAACACGCTGAAGTGCGCGTTCTGCCTCGCCGAGGGCGGCCTGCACCCGCTCGGCCTCCTCCCGCAACCGCGCGACCTCTTCCCGGACCTTCTTCTCCCGGGCCTCCAGCAGACCGAGCACCGACGGCACCAGCCACCTCCGCAAGCGAGACGAACGGACGAACCACGCCCATCTCTCCCGCCGCCAGTCGAAGTTCATGCCCACCCAGCCCGAACCAAACGATCACGTTCGGAAAGCGGATGACGTCTGACACCAGCGGATCGATGCCACATCTGGATCCCCGCCCTCGTGACACGGCGCTCTACGAAGGCTATTCAGGGGGCAGTGAGAGCAGACTGTAGCCGCCGACGTCGATGCCTTCGATCACCTGTGTAATTCTGTGTATGAGTGCTTGCCCAGCCAGCCCACCGATTTCCGCATTCACCTCGATCCGCGCCATGCTCTCGGGCGCCATTGCGAAGCGGACGATCTCGACCCCGAAGTCGTGATCTGCGTTGCCTCGCTGACGCAGTCGGCGCTGTGTGTCCTCGTCGTAGCCACTGGCCTTGTCCGCTTGGAGGTCTGGATCCCCCCACCACAAGCCCGCTCCCGTTTTCACTTCGCGTGGGCTCATGCCAAGGGTATTGAGTAGCCCAAGAAGGCTGGGGTCGTGGGCATGGAACAGCACGTCTGCAGGCCGAATATACAGTCCGCCGTAGCCTAGGAGGCGTGCCGGGTAGGGGACAGCGAAAGACTGTAGATGAAGCGACGTCAGAACTTCCGTGTCGAAAGGGTTTGTGATCACTAGGGTCGAATGCCAGGTCGGGCCTTCTGGATCGAGGATGGTCATGTTGCGCTGGCCTACGTGGCGATCCAGATCGGGGCGGAAGGTGAACTTAACCGGGTCGCCTTCACCCCTTACTTCCACCACGAGACACTCATGGTTGCCGGCCACGTACTGCGGCGTCCAGGGCATCTCGCAAGTCAGCGTCTCCACGCCGCCGGCTGGGATGGACACGTACCTGGGGGACTCACCGATGCGTTTGGCGTTGGCAGGGACAATCCCGCTGTTGGCCTCAGCGAACCAAAATGTCGCACGAACCCTGTGAGCTGGGGCGAGACCGAGGTTCTGAACGGTCACGGAGACGTTCACCTCCTCGCCCGATCGTACGCGTCCCCATGCGTCGGCCGGGACGGCTCCGATGTCTGGGCAGGTGTAGTACACGGTCCCAGCAGGTACAGGTCGGGCTCCTAGATCATCCGGAGTGGAGCGGACAACGAGCCACGGGGAGTACTGCGGAGGAGGTTCCGGGTTCTGCCCATGCTGAGTGTCCACGTGCTGCTGCATCGCAGTCCCTCCTCTATTCACGGATGACCCCGCTGCCATCCCTGACCCAGGTGGGCCACCCCAGTCCACGGTCGCCATCCAGGTCCCAGTCCAGGAGCTTCTGGTCGGGCGCTCGGCCGAGCAGTGCCAGGGCGACGCTCACCGCGTTGCCGAACTCGCCCTGCGGAACTGCGCCATCCTCTGCCTCTTTCATCCGCTTTTCCCATTCGGCCGGATCGAGAGCGAGGGGCATGCCTATCGAAGTGGCTAGCGGGTTAGTCTGAACTGAAGTGAACCGGGGGCTGGCGCCAGTGCCGTTGTCATTGAACGTGAGCCCGTCAAGGAAGTGACGTGGGAACCATGATCCCCTGGGGTATGAGACCGTCCCTGGTTCTTCGCGTCGCCCATCGGGATAAGTGATCCAGTCGCTTTCTGTGGCCGACCATGCGTGTTGCGGGAATCGACCCTCTTCAAGACGAGAAGGACTGACACACGTATTCAGTGCAGAATCCTCAAGCAAGACGCGGCCGCCGCGACTCTGGAATACCACCTCGTTGTGAGCGAGCTGCACCGCGAAGGGCGGACCGAGGCCGGAAACCCGAAGAAGATCCCGGAAGGCATTGTCGAGCTGAGTAAGGAAGGAGTTCACCCAACCGAGATGGCAGCGAATGACGTGCCAGTCTGGATCGGTGCTCTCATCCACGATCACCGCAGCACTCACGAGCAAAGTGATGCCCGCAACTACCGCACCCATGAAGTAGGCGATTCCTCCCAGGATTGCGGCGGCGACTGCGCTGGCGATCTCGACAGCTGATGGGTTCGGCATGGCCTGTGCAGGCGTCGGCGGTGTCACTACCGTTCCCCCGACCACGACACTGCCGTCGACCTCGACCCAGGGTGGACGTTCACCACAGCCGTCGGGGTCGTTGATTCGATTTGGCGGGGTCGATCCGAACAGAGACCCAGAACCGTTGATCCACGTAATCAGCCAGGCCAGTCCGTATGCTCCCTGCACTCCGTTTCTGTCGAATCCAAGCGGGAAGTCGCCGTGAGCGGTGAAGGCGCAGTCAAGCCAGAGGGTCACCAACTCGGCGGGCAAGAACGCTGGCACCATCGTGCGATCACGGATCGCATCGAGAACGGAGGTCGGAGAGATCCCGCCCACGGCGAACTTGTCCTGCAGATCTGACCCCGCGATGTTCTTCCACGCCTTGTACGGTGGTACAGGGACGCGGCCCTCCGTAGAGGCGCCGGGCGGCGGAGGCGGGAACACGACTTCCTGTCCCGCAAAACGCAATTGACGACGTGTCCGGTCGTAACCCCACACCCAGGCATCAATGCATTGAGAGACCCACCGATGCCGCCACCAATGATTGCGGTAGGTGCCGCCCACGACACCGTTGATGAAAGGATTGCCGCACAACGCGCCGGCGTAGCCGACACAGGTACCGAGTCCGAAGGCGCGCACCCTCGAGTCAGCGGAAGCTGTGGCGCCCCGGTGCAGCGCCTCCCAGAATGTGCCCGTGCGGTGACTGTGCAGAACGTCCCGAGCATGCCGTTCAATTGTAGGAGGTACTTTGTTACGAGGCCGGGCATTACGGATGGCACTCTGGATACTCGATCGCATCCCGTTTACAGAGGAAACTTGCCCCTGAATGGTGTTGATCAAGTCAGGGAGTGTCGTGAGTTCTCCTTCCATGTCCAGCAAGTCGAGCTTGCTTTCGTCGCGGGCGACGCGGCCCAGCCGCCGGAGGATGTCCTTCAGTCGAAGAACGTTGGAGTAAAGCCCTGGAGTGGGTGGCGTACCCGGGGTCCCAGCGAGTAGTCCAAGGACCGGCGCCCAGACGTCGAAAAGCGGTGCCTGCGAAAAGCTGGGATTCGTGGTGCCGGGCTCGGTAGGAAGGAAATCACCCAACGTTGGGCCGATGGCCCCTAGATAGAAGAAGGGCAGATCAGCGTCTTCCGGAACCGGTCCTGCGCCGACGCGGAGCGAGTCCAAGACCATGTCCGCCAGAGCGAGCTGAGTGGGAATACCGGTCACGACAATCCCTTCCTTCGGAAGTCGGTCGAACCGGGCCGCCGCGGCTTTGCCAGTGGGTGGATGAGCTCTTCTTCCAGCTTCGGCCAAAGGAGAACGAGGTGCAAATCGCAGTCCAAGCTCGATGGTACTTGGCGCCTGCTGATCAGCCTGTCGCTTCCTCGCAAGCCTGACGTTTGACGAGAGCGCCCACTAAGCTTGACGTTTATCCTCGGCGGGCTTGGTGTTCCTTGATCGACTCGGCGCGTTTGACAGTCTTGCCGACGTCGTGGCGCTTGGCCCGGTACTTGTTCTTCGAGCCGGGAGGCCGTCCCGGTCCTGGCTTGGACGGTTTTGGTGCGGTCGCCGGACGGGCCGCCGTCGCGCGGATGTTGCGAAACCCCCGGCGGACGCGGGCGGGAGTGAGGCGGCGGGGCTCGGCGGGTCGCTCCCAGGGGCGGCGCAGGTCCTCGGCGAGGGGGCGGGCGAGGCGGAGCTGGGTGTGGGCGGCGATGATGAGCCTGGTCCACAGATCGGCGCTGTCGGCGTGGCGGACTTTCGGGGCCGTCCAGCCGAGCGTCTGCTTCAGGAGCCTGAAGGTGTGCTCAAGATCGAACCTGCGGAGGAACGACTGCCACCAGCGGTCCACGTCCACCGGCGTCGCGGCGGTGGCTGAGCACCATAGCCAGACCGGTTTCGGGTCGCGGTCGCCCGGCAGTCGCTCGACCTGCAGCCGCACCAACGTGCCGTGCAGGACGGGCAGTTCCTCCTCGGCGTGGTCCAGCCATGGGCCGCGGTGGGTGAGCCTGGGGTGCATCCGGTCCCAGGCCATCGTCTCGGCCTTGCCGTAGCTGGTGGTGTCCGTGCTGGTGGTGACGTCGGGCTGGTGCCAGCTGTCGGGCTTGGCGAAGGTGAGGACGCCGCCGTGCCGACGGGGCCGCCCGCCCTTCGGACCGGAACGTGCGGGGCCTGCGTCGCGGAGCATGACCCGGTTCGAGCGCAGGCGCCCGACCAGCACGACCGGCAGGTCGGCCAGGGCGTGGGAGAGGTAGGTGACGTCGTAGCCGGCGTCCATCACGATCAGGATCTCCAGATCGCCCGGCCGCCAGTGCCCGGCTTGCGTCAACCGCTCGACGACGTCGCGCAGTTGGGCGGCGGTGACGAGCGTGGCGTCGTCTGCGGGTCCCAGGCGCACGGCGTCCAGCAGCGCGACCCAGGAGGTGCGGCCGGACTCCAGCGCGGCAACGAAGGAGTACGGCCAGCCCGGCACGAACTGGTCCGTCTTGCGGTCGCCACGTCCGTAGACGTGGCAGAACAGCCGGTCGTCGCTGGTCGGGGCATCGGGGCGGAGCCAGTTGCTCACGTCCACGGCCAGCACGATCCGCCCGTCGGCCGCCTTCGGCAGCGGCAGGCCGGCCAGCGTGCGGCGCAACCGCGTCGGCTCCAGCCAACCGCGGTCCAAAGCCGCGTACAGCGCGCCGTGCCCGCGCCGGTGCTCGACCGCCAGCGACAGCTCGACCAGGGTCTTCACCGGCCCGTCCGCGCACAACACCGCGTCCGTGAGCTCGAAGAGCGCGTCCGCTCGGGCGTAGAGGCATTCGTAGAACTCGACCCGAAAGCGGGACAGGATGCCCAATGCGTCGCCTGCGGGCGCGTCGACCGGGAGACTCATACGCAGCGGCCGTTCTCTCGTGCTTCGTGACTCGACATCTCGAAGCGTGGAGAACGGCCGCCCCCGCTGTCCCGGGAAGAACCGCAGATCAGCAGGTCGGGTGACCTGCGAGGATAAACGTCAAGCTAAGACGCCATCTGCTTTCCGATCAGCGGGTTTGTTGGTCGAACAAGGGTCTTGATCGGGTGATCGCGGTGGGGTCGGTGCATGAAGGCAGGGCCTCGCGGTAGCTCGGGGTTGTCGAAGCCAACGAGCACCGGGAGGCCCTGTTGCTGCAGTCTGTCGCGCTTGCGTCTGGGGAGTCCGACGCGCCGTCTCCGGCGTGTGACTGTCTCGCGCACAGGTTCGGCAACGCGGCGGACGGGCCGGACCGCGTGCGGTGTTACGGCTCCGACCTGACGGAGGCGGAGTGGCAGGTCATCCGGCCGCTGCTGCCGGTTCCCGCGTGGCTTCAGGGGCGGGGCGGAAGACCGGAGGGCTATTGCCACCGCGTCATGCTTGATGCGGTCCGCTATGTCGTCGACAACGGTGTCAAGTGGGTGAACCTGCCCTGTGACTTCCCGCCGTACCGGCGGGTGCACGCGTTCGCCCGACGCTGGCAGGTGACGGGCTTACTCACCGAGCTCCACGACCGGCTGCGCGACACGGTCCGCCAGAAGGAGGGCCGTTCGTCGGACCCGACGGCCGCCATCGTGGACTCGCAGTCACTGCGGGTGGCGACGAACATCCCGCGCTCGACGTCCGGGTGGGACGGTGGGAAGAAGGTGGGCGGCCGCAAGCGGCACCTGGTCGTGGACTGCCTCGGCCTGGTCCTGGCCGTCGCGGTGACCGCGGCAAGCGTGCAGGACCGCGACGCCGCCGTCCCGCTGCTCGAGCGGCTGCGCACCATGTACTTCTCCATCCGCCTCGTCTGGGCGGACGGCGGTTATGCGGGTCGGCTCGTCGGCTGGGCAGCCGAGAAACTCCAGCTCACCCTTGAGATCGTCAAACGCACCGACGACACCAGCGGGTTCGTGGTGCTGCCGCGCAGGTGGGTGGTGGAGCGCACCCTGAGCTGGCTGATGCGCTCGCGCCGCCTGGTGCGTGACTACGAGACACTGCCCGCCATGCACGAGGCCATGGTGCTGTGGTCCATGACCATGCTCATGGGCAGTCGCCTGGCCGGGCGCCGGCCAGGCGGCTTCAGCCGGCCGACGCCGCGAGCGGGATGAACACCCCCGGCCGCACCTGGAGCGCCCACCCCCGCTCCACCAGGCGTTTCGCCTTCGACCGCAGCCCCTCGACCTTTGCTGGAACCACCTGAAGGCCCAGGGCCGCGGCCAGCTGCTGGCACCGCATACCCTCCCGGGCTGCATCCGACTCCAGCACGGACATGATCCGCTGGTAGTCCGCAGGCAGGACCGCCGCCGTCATGCCCTCGGTCCGTCTGGGCACCACCGACCCCGCCACCGCACTCACCACCGACTCCGCGACTGCGACCGGCGGCGGCTCGGCCAGCACCTCGGCCACCGTCACGCGGGCATCCGCCAGACGCTGAAGTGCCCGTTCCGCCTCGCCAAGGGCAGCCTCCACCCGCTCGGCCTCCTCCCGCAGCCGTGCTACCTCTTCCCGGACCTTCTTCTCCCGAGCCTCCAGCAGACCGAGCACCGACGGCACCAGCCACCTCCACAAGCGAGACGAGCAGACGAACCACGCCCATCTCTCCCGCCGCCAGCCGGAGTTCATGCCCACCCAGCCCGAACCAAACGATCACGTTCGGAAAGCGGATGGCGTCTGAGATATGACCCCGTGTCTGTCAGGCCGCGTTGCCGCTCGTGCTCTGCGGGCCAAGTTCGAGCAGATCCTGCCGCACTTCGATGAGCGCCGCCGTCGGTTGTACCTGGCCAGTGAGGCGACGGCCCTCGGCCGCGGCGGGATCGTTCGGGTCGCCGCCGCCTCCGGCACCAGCACTGCAACCATCGCGCGAGGTATGGCCGAGTTGGCCGGTTGCTCCTCACCGACCCTGCGGGTCCGGGCTCCAGGTGCGGGCCGCAAGCGGCTCACAGACAGCGACCCTGGTCTGCTGCCCGCGCTGGAGTCGCTGATCGAGCCGCACACCCGAGGCGACCCCGTCTCCCCTTTGCGGTGGACCACGCTGTCGTTACGAACCCTGGCCTCGACCCTCACCACAAAAGGCCATCCGGACAGCGCTTCAACCGTCGGACACCTGCTGCACACCCTGGGCTACAGCCTGCAGGGAACCGCGAAGACAACAGAGGGCATCAGCCATCCGGACCGCGATGCCCAGTTCTCCCACCTGAATGCCACCGCCGCCGCGTTCCTCAACGATGCCCAGCCGGTGATCAGCGTCGACACCAAGGCCAAGGAATGGCTCGGCAACCGGGACCGGCCCGGTCGCACCTGGCGGCCTGGCAAGAACGCGATCAAGGTGGACTGCCACACGTTCACCACCAACGACCAGCCCATGGCGATCCCCTACGGGATCTACGACATTGCCAACAACAGCGGATGGGTCAACGTCGGTACCGACCACGACACAGCCCAGTTCGCGGTGGAGTCCATCCGACGCTGGTGGCAGCACCGCGGACGGGCGGACCACCCAAATGCCAGCAGGCTCCTGATCACCGCCGACTCCGGCGGCTCCAACGACCCCCGCCGCTGGACCTGGAAAAGCAACCTTGCCACCTTCGCACGAGAGAGCGGCCTGGAGATCACGGTCTGTCACCTACCGCCGGGGACTTCGAAGTGGAACAAGATAGAGCACCGGATGTTCTGTCACATCACCGCGAACTGGCGGGGGCGGCCGCTGACCAGCTACCAGGTCGTCCTCGAGACCATCGCCGCCACAACAACCAGGACCGGCCTGACCATCGAGCCGAACTGGACACAGGCAGCTACGACCTCGGCATCAGCGTCACACCCGCCGAGTTCCACGCCCTTGCGATCACACCCAACACCTTCCACGGTGACTGGAACTACACACTGTCTCCCGTTCCACCGCGAGCGCCAGACGCGCCGGCAACGACACACCGGACCGACCCGGCCCTGACCGCGATGCTCACCGATCCGGCCCTGACCGGCATGTCACGAACCGCCTTTGAGTATTTGGTGGCGGTCTCGGAGCCTTTCTGGGACGCCTTGGCCGAGGCAGCATTCCAGCGACGCTTCAACCGCCCGCGCAGCTACCGCCATCCACAGACCAGCAGCGTGGACCACACCCACCGGCTCCTGGCCGCCATCCTGCGCCGCCGCAGAGCGGTGACCATGACGTTCCTGGCCCAACTACTGGGCGTCAACCGCACCAACCTGTCCATCCAGTACCAGGACGCAAAACGGCTCCTGGACCTGCACCGGATCCTCGTCACTCCGATACCCGGATCACCCGCCCGCACATTGGAACAGCTACACGCCCGAACAACCCCTGCGGATACCCGTCGCTGACAGTTATTGAAATACGGGCCCCCGCAGTGCCGGAATACTGCCGCTGCACCCCTGCCGAGCGTGTGCCCTTCTTCAGGAAGCCCGTGTCGTCGACGATGAGCACCGCCTCCCGGTCGCCGAGGTTGTCGACCACGTAGCGGCGCACATCGTCGAGGACCTCGTCGGCGTCCCACTCGATCCGGTTCAACATCCTCTGGATGCGGTCCGGACCGCCATGGCCGGCCTCCTCCGCCAGCGTCCAGCCGTTCTTGCGCTGCAAACGGAGCGATCAGGCCCCGCATATAGGCCAGCGCCGACTCCCGCGGCTCCGACCGGCTGAACCGGTGCACGAACCGCCCCTGCACCGCATCCAACTCACTCGCCCACACACGCACCTCAGCAAGGTCCCCACCCATAACCACGCCAACGACCAACCTGGCCAGCAGTCATGGCAGACACCGTTGCAGCACTAAGCGGCCTGCCCTGCCCAGCTCATGAGGCCGGGCGAGGCAGGTGTCGTTCGCCTGTGCCGCTTGGCGAAGCGTCGGCGAATCGTCCGGTCGCCCCGCTTCTGCGAGGCGAGACGACGGGAGGCAAGGTCGCGCTCCGTGTCCCGGTGATCTGACGGCTCAGTCCTCGGTGAACTCCTTCTGGACGCAGACCTCACCGGGCCCGTTCCAGCACAGCTTCATCAAGTACTTGGCCGCATACGGAACGACGTTGTAGTCGAAGTAGTCGCAACCGGCGTCGCCCCCGTCCGACTTCGTCTCCTTCAACTGCCACCCGGCCACGTACGTGTAGAGCTTCCCGGTGACCCCGTGCCCGTCGGCCCGCTTGTCGCACACCCGGAAGGTGTCGGGGTCGGGGTCGAGGTGGGTCATGGTACCGATGGTGTTTCCGCTGCGCTTCAGCGTCAGCGTGGTGTCGGCGGCACTGGCGGAGCCGGTCGCCCCGACGACGAGGGCGACGGCTCCGGCCACGACGAGGGCTCCACGAACGACTGGATACTTCCGCATCGCATCTCCTGATGATGTGTTCACGACGTTGGGCGATCAACCCTAGTGCTGCAACGGTGTCTGCCATGACTGCTGGCCAGGTTGGTCGTTGGCGTGGTTATGGGTGGGGACCTTGCTGAGGTGCGTGTGTGGGCGAGTGAGCTGGATGCGGTGCACGGGCGGTTCGTGCACCGGTTCAGCCGGTCGGAGCCGCGGGAGTCGGCGCTGGCCTATATGCGGGGCGGCGGTTCGAACAGGGTGAGCTGCCGGTGCGTCACCGGAACCACCGGGGCTCGCGGGATGCCACTGTCCGGGCCGGCCGGGGTGCGGTCCGCAGCAGAACGGCGTTCCTGGGGGGGCGGGTGTTGGCCAGGGACAGCTGCACCCAGCCGCCCTCGACGAGACGCGCCGCGCGGCTACGCGCTCTCGATGACGACTATCCCTGTCCCTGGTCGTCCTGCGGCAACCCAAGCGCTCCAGTCCGCTTAGCACCCCTCAGTTTCGCACCATCCAGCCTGGCGCCACGGAAGTCCACGTTGGCCAGGTTCGAGCGCGAAAGGTCCGCGCCACGAAGATCCGCACCCGTCAAGGTCGCGTTGCTCAGATTGGTGTCGCTCATCTTGGCGTCTCGAAGATCCGCGCCGTCGAGAAAGGCGTATTCCAGGTTCACGCAGTCCGTTCGCTCGACCATTTCACCGGTCTCTGGATCAACCAGGAAGCTTCCGCAGGTCATGTCCGCTCCGCGAAGGTTCGCGTGCTTCAGCGTCACGGCGCTGAGGCTCGCTCCCGCCAGACGCGCTCCCCTAAGGTCGGCTTCATCCAGGAAGGCGGCGTCCAAGTTCGCGTTGAAGAGGTCCGCCCTGCGGAGGTCCGCGCCGTTGAGATAGGCCCAGCGTAGGTCCGCTTCGTACAAGCTGACCCCGGGCAGCGCGATGAGTACCTTGCCAGGGAACCGCAGCCGCGGAGATCGGTGTTGCTGAGGTCGATGACCGCCCCGGCGTCGCGGTCGGGGTCGCGTCTGGCCACTGGCAGAGGTGCGGGCCGAGCGAGACGAACTCGCCGTCGCCGAACGAGTTCTCGAGCGGGTCAACGAACGCGCCTCGGCCGCGCCGGCGCCCGGGCATGTGGGCGGCCGAGCGGTGATGCTGATCCCGCACCGCGAGCCGGGCGTGGAGGAGACCATGCTTCCGCCGGACTATCAGCGAATCCTCGCTGCCGTGCGGCAAGCTGCGGGACCGATCATGGCCCGGGAGGTCGGCGAGATGCTGGGAGTGGACATCAGCCTGCGGAGCAAGCTGGAACCGCTACGGGGGAAGCTGGTCAGACTGACCGATCGCGGCTGGCTGCGGAAAAAGCCGGACGGTCGATTCACCACCCGCCTGTGAGCATGAGAACCGCCACTCCGGAGCGGCTCAGCGCGGGCGTAACCGGGGTGCCCCCGGCGGCCGTTGGAATCGTGTGACGAATACCAAAAAGCGCGCCGAGAACACCTGCCCGCTTGTCTACCAGTGCCGCTGTCCTGTCTCACTCAAATCGAGTCGTTTTCTCAACGAACCGAGTCGTTCGGGCTTCTGTCTCGGCGAACCCAGTCACGGCTGAGCGTGCTGGCATTCGGAATGGCTGTACCGGCTGGGGCGGCTCGTGCACGGCTGTTGGTCGATCGGCTGGTCGCGCGGTGGGCGGCACTTCCAGGCCGGTACTGGGCGCCTACGACCCGAACAGCGCCAGCACGTCGGCTATGAGTCGTGGTGGGAGCAGGACCGGTTGGTGCTGCGGGACTTCGATTCCTCGGGTCGGCGCGGCTCGTTTGCGCTACCGGCCTGGTCTGCTCGACGGCTTCACGGGGGCCGTCCAGGCCGCGGCGTGACACCACCACGAAAATCTCAGGTGCGGTAGCGGGCCAGCTCCCATGGGTCGTGCGCGGAGAAGATCTCGACCTGGTCACCGTGGTCACGGACCAGCTCGCGCAGTCTGGCCTGAGTTCCGAGCCGCAGGTCGCGGTGCGCCTGTGCGTGCGTCTGGACGATGTCCAGCAGCGGGTGGGGTTCCTTCAATTCGCCGACTTCCCGGTGGTAGTAGTAGGCGTCGCCGCAGTGGAGGAGCCACCGATCGCCATTCAGCACGGCGACCCCGGTGTGGCCGACGGTGTGACCCCCGAGGGGGATGAGTTTGATCTCTGGTGGCAGTCCCTTCGGCTCCAACGCGGTGAAGCCGAACCACTGCTCGCCAAGCTCGTGATCGTAGGTGACCCATTCGGGCTCGTGTGCCCAGTGGGCCGGGCGGTAGCGGAAGCTGGGCGCCTCGGCGCGCGCCACGGCGAGTTCGGCGGCCATCACGTGGACCTGGGCGCCGGGGAAGTCGGGAATGCCGCCGCTGTGGTCCACATCCAGGTGGGTCACGATGATATGGCGCACGTCGGACGGTGCATGGCCGAGCCTGACGACCTGCCGAATGGCCGTCTCCTCCTCGTCGAGCGCAGGTTGTGCCATCTCGACCCATTCGGTGCCGAGCGTGCCGCCCGGATCCCGGACGTTGCCGAGGCCCAGTCCGGTCTCGACCAGGACCAAGCCGTCGGCGTCGGTCTCGACCAGCAGGCAGTGATTCACGGCAGGTGTGGGCTGTGGGCCGTCGTAGGTGGCTTCGATCGTCCGGACCGATCCGCAGTTCAAGTGATGGATCTTCATGGCAACTAGGCTGCAACTTGAACTGCGATTCAAGTCAAGGGGACTTCGATGGATGAAGCGATGTTGGACATCGCCGAGGTCGCACGGCGCTCCGGACTGACGCCCTCAGCCCTGCGGTTCTACGAGAAGAAGGGCCTGATCGCCCCTGCGGGCCGCAACGGCCTTCGCCGCACCTACCATCCGGACGTGCTGGAACGCCTGGGGCTGATCACATGCGCGCGCAGCGCCGGATTTTCGGTTGCTGAGATTGGCCGGTTCCTCGTGGCGCGGCCGTCCGACGCGGACCTGCGCCTCCGCATGGCCGCCAAGGCCCGCGACCTGGAGGAGCAGATCGGCCAGCTCAAGCGGCTCCGCGACAGCCTCCGGCACGCCGCGGTCTGCGACCACGAGCTGATCGTTGACTGTCCCGGCTTCAAGCAGGCCGTCGGCAATGTGTCCGCGCCGGCACCTAGCCCAGGCGGCTCCTTCCAGTGATCATCGCCGAGCAGCGGAGGAGTCGGCACCACGTCCGGCTTGGCGGTCAGACGTCTGTACTCGACACCTGCGTGGCACATGGCGCCTGTCCCGTCTCAAGTGATCTGGTCCGAAGCCGCCACTGTGACCTGGGGCGACCAGAACGGTTGCGACACCTGGGTGGGCGAAAATCTCAGTTGATCCGGACCCTGGCGCATGAATACTGGTTGTCGTCTCAGTTGATCTGGTCTGCTTCCGGCGTTTCGAATTGGACTAGTGGAAGGGCCTGTGAGCATGACGATGCACGATGGCCAGGTGGACCTGACCACTGACATCGTTGTGACCTTGATCCAAGAACAGTTCCCTCAGTGGAGCGCCAGGCCGATCCGACGCCTGTCGTCGACCGGGACGGTCCACGCCATCTTCCGCATCGGGAACGACCTCTCCGCGCGTTTCCCATTGCGTCTGGTCGATGCCGCCGAGGCGCTGGCTGTTCTGGAGCAGGAAGCCCAGGCGAGCGCGGAGCTGGCACAGGTGTCCCGCTTCCCGGCCCCGGAACCCGTCGCCTTGGGAAAGCCCGGAGCGGGTTACCCCATGCCGTGGTCGGTCCAGACATGGTTGCCGGGAACGGTCGCCTTTGACGCCGACCCGAGTGGGTCGGACGCTTTTGCCGAGGACCTTGCGGCCTTCATCGCCGCCCTGCGGGACGCCGAGACGCGGGGGCGGCTTTTCAGCGGCGAAAATCGTGGCGGCGTTCTCACCGACCACGACGATTGGATGGCGAAGTGCTTCGAGGAGAGTGAGAGGCTGCTCGACGTGCCCCGGCTGCGCCAGGTGTGGAACCACTTTCGGGAGTTGCCGCGCACGGGTGCCGACGTGATGAGCCACGGTGACTTGATTCCCGGCAATGTACTGGTCGAGGGAGACCGGCTCAGCGGTGTACTCGACACCGGCGGCTTCGGCCCGGCCGACCCCGCGCTGGATCTGGTCAGTGCCTGGCACCTGTTGCAGCCAGGCCCGAGGGAAGTGCTCCGACGGACACTGGCCTGTGACGATCTGGAGTGGGAGCGCGGCAAGGCATGGGCGTTCGAACAGGCGATGGGCGTTGTCTGGTACTACGCCAAGAGCAATCCGACGATGAGCAGCATGGGACGCCGGACACTCGACCGCCTTCTGGAGTCGATGGAGTGATGTCGCCCCGGTCGTAGGCCGTGACAGAGACGATCGCTTGCCGCCCTCGCCGACAGCAGCACCAACGGGAACAGATCATCTGAGACGACGAGCGAATCGGGCCAGATCATTTGAGACGCGGATCAGATCGGCTGAGACGGAACAGCGCCGGGTCCTAGCGGTGCGTCACAGCCGACCGGTCTGTTTCAAGGAACCGAGTCCATGTGTGTCACCCAATCCAGTCCCCCCAGGTCAGTGCTATGTGGACGACTGACTTCGTTGAGACAGAACAGCCGCCTGCCGCTGTCCCCGCGCACCGTCAACCACCTCGCCGATCTGCTCAGGCGCCATCTGAAGGCGATACGGTCCAGGTGGCGGATCCTGCCGCCGGGGAAGATCGCCGTGATCGTCCTGGCCGTACTGCGCCACGACCAGCGCCTGGCCGACATGGCCGGCGGAAACAACGTGTCCGAGTCCACCGTCCGCCGCTGGCGGGACGAGCTGATCGGACTGCTCGCCGCCCAGGCTCCGCGCCTGGACCGCGCCCTGAAGAAGATCGCCAAGCAGGGCGAGGAAGTCGTCCTGATCGACGGCACCCTCATCCCCACCCAGCGCCGCGGAAAGGCCGACCGGCGGAATTACTCCGGGAAGCACCGCCATCACGGCCTGCACTTCCTCGCCCTGACTGACGAGAGGGGCCGCCTGATCTGGATATCCGCCGCCCGGCCCGGCCGCACTCATGACAACACCGCCGCCCGCCACAACCGCATTCTGGCCCACCTACGCGCCGCCAGCCTCGGAGCCCCGGACCGCGGAACGTGCCGTCGGGCCGTGTGAAGAAGAGCAGCGCGGCACGCAGCGCCTCCAAGTGCCGGTTCTCCGCCTGGGACCAGTTCTCCCGGTCTGCCGCGGCCGCCAACCCCTCGGCCACGATCGAGTGCGACGGGTAGGAGGCCGACGACGCGGCGTCCAGCCGGCCGCGAGCACGGAGCTGTGCACGTCCGTCATCGCTCGTTCCTGTCTTCCGGTTCGGTCCTGTGTCGCCGCAGGACCGTCATCCCGAGCGCACGCGCCTCACGTCATCGGGTTATCCCTCGCCTGACTCTCGGACTCGCACAGGCTGAAACCGGTGCAGCCGGCGCCGGCACCTTCCTCAGGCGTCGGGCTTCCCGGGCATGCGGCCGACGACCTGGTCGTCCATTCCAAGAGGCCGGTCAGGGTACGGATAGAGAGGCTCTCCGGACGCGTACTGCGGGGTCAGGTCGTGCGGCGCGACCAGGATCGGCGTGCTGAGGCCCCCGCCGAAGTCCCGAACCCACCGGGAGGCCTGCCACCGGTATCGCGTGCGACGCAGGAGAACGGCCCGTTCATCGCTGTACGGTTCACCCTCCGGTCAGAAGACGACGTACCAGCAGCCCCGGCCGCACACCGACTCCCACGCACGCCATACCTTGCCGGACCAACCGATGCGCTGCTTGTCGGCGTTCATTCCTAGTCCCCTCCGCCGATGGCTCAGGCATCGGCACCCCCGTCAGGGTTCCTTCTCTGCCTGCTGCCACGCAACTGGTCCACCTCGTCAGTTTCATCAGCGGCAACGCGGCCAGGCGCGCCTACGAGTTGCGCAGCCGGGTTACTGTGACGACGGCGTGCCGGGTCGTTCCGGCGAGGATCTCGACCGCCGGGCCCGGACCCGTGGTGCGGTACGCCTCCCCCACACAAGTGTGCGCACTCCGGGACGGTCCGCCCGCGACGAGGTACGCGGAGACCTGAGCTGCGAGCGGCGCCTTGAGTGTCTGCGTGAGCGCAATCCGGCCGCCGGGGAGCCGGACGACAAAAGCACGCGGACGCGCCGCGATCACCGCAGCCGTCACGAACCTGGTCTCCACCGATTTCTCCAGGAGCACCGCCTTGCGCACGTAGTCGCCGAACTGCGCCAGGTCCTCAGCCACCATCAGTGCGAAGTCCTCGTAAGCCTCCGCACGCATCTGGGCGGCCCTCACCGTCGCGATCCTGGCGACGTCGGAGTCGGTGAAGCTGTCGACCGGCAATTGTTTCGGATTTACCTGTACGGTGACCTTCTCGCTACTCATAGTGAGGATGGTAGAGGTGTGCTGAGCACTCTCAGCCGCTTGTCACCAGTCTCAACCGGGTGGCGCTGCCGCCGGGGGAACGGATGTGCCCTCGATCGCGTCGGGGAGCGGGAGGGTGTCTTGCCCCGTCGGCGGGCGCGGGGACGGCACGGCGGCCGGGCCGCCGTCCAAGATCTCGATGCGCTGTCCGGGCCGGGCCTGTGCGGCGATGCGACGCCGCTCCCCTTCGGAGGCGACCAACACCACCAGCGGCGCGAGGCGGTCCCGGACGGCGGCGACCCGACTGGCCACGGGGCAGATGACGCCGTACGGGGTCATCCCGACGTACACCGGCACGCCCATGGCGAATTCGGCGGCGCCACCGTCCTCTACGAACGGGTGGACGCCGGTCTCCCGGCGCACGAACTCGAAGGCCGGTTTCTCCAGAGCAGCCTGCCGTTCGAGCAGCGCACGAATGGCCGCCTCGCGATCACCGCGTGCCCTGGCCCGCTCCTGGTCCTCCCGGCGCCGGCGCTCTTGGTCCTGCTCCCACCGGACCCGCTCCTCCTCCAGGAGGCGGCGCTTCGCCTCCTGTTCCAGGCGCTTCCGGCGTTCCTCCGCCTCCAGGTGGGCGGCCTCCTGCTGGGCGTACTGCGGGGCCGTCCAGACGGTGCGCCGAGCCGGCAAGGGACTGCGCACGGGAGCCCGCCGCCGGTGCGACACCACCCGGCCGGCGAACACCCACCGCAGGAACTCCGCGAGCGGCACCTGCGGGCCTGCCTCCCACTGCCCGCCGGAGAACTTCGCCAGGCCCTCCGCCACGACCAGGCCGCCGCCGTCGACGACGGCCTTCACCCTCACCGAGGGCACCCGCCCGAGCCACGGCGGCCGGTACCGGTCGCTGAACCACACCGAGGGCACGCCGTCCGCCTGCATCCGCTCCGCACGGGCTGCAATGTCATCCGGCGTGATGGGCGAGAGCTGTGCCTCCAGGGCCATCCGCCAGGCTCCAGCCGGATCGCTCACCAGGACATCGGCCCGCCAGGCGCCTTCCGGACCGCGGACCTCTAACTCGGCGTGCGCGCCGGCGTCCCGGGCGGCGGCTGCCAGCTCCAGCTTCAGCAGGTGGTGCGCCAGCGTTTCTCCGGCGAGCGAGCATTCCGGGGCCCCCGGGGCGTGGGCGAAGAACCGCAGGCCGCTGGGGGACCGCTTGGCGTGCATCGGGTGTCGGCACTCGTCGCAGGTCAGCGGCGCGGGCGGCCGCACCTTCCACACCTGGTCCCACGCGCGCCCGCAGCCGAGATCGGGTAGGTGCGCGAAGACGGTCCCCCATTGCGCGTGCACGGCCCGGAACGCCATCGGCCCCCCTGGTTCATCGGCAAGAAGGCCAGTGTGGCGGGGGCCACTGACAACGCATCAGACCGTGATCCGGCCGTACCGGATCACCGGTGGGGGCCGGGCACGGTGGCCGCCACCTCCTGACGCCCGCTACCGCACACGAGCGGTCTGCCGGATCCGTTTCTGCCGGATCCGCCCCCTGTGCTGTACGCCCTGCTGTACGGTCAGGGGTATGTCGAAGTCAGTGACGATCCGGGTCCCCGAGGAACTCCACGCCCAGCTGCAGGAGCGTGCCGAGACCGAGGGCACCACGGTGACCGCGCTCATCACCGAGGCCGCGCACAACGCGGTCCGCGACCCCCGCCTCGAGGACGCCGCAGGGGTCTTCCGCCAGTTCATCGCCGACAACGCGGACGCGTTCGACGCGGCCTTCCCCGACGACGCCCCCGCCCGCCTGGACGCTGCCGGGCACCAGGGGCGGGCTGCCTGAGGTGGAGCTCCACATCGACATCCGCTGGCTGCTGGAACGCCAGGCGGAGGTGCTGCCCAAGCAGCCCGAGGTCCACGACTTCTCCAACCTCGTGGCCGCCGTCGCCCGCCACCGCGTCAACACCCCGCAGGTCGGCGCCAGGGTCGACAACGCCTGGCGCGCGGCCGCCCTCATGCACGCCGTGATCCGGCTGCGCCCGCTCCCGGCCCGCAACGCCCTGTACGCCGCCGCGATCGTCGTCGCCTACATGGACGCCGCCGGCGAGACCGTCGACCCGCCGTACGGCACACTGATCGACCTCGCCCGCGACATCGACGCCGGCCGCACCGACGGATACGACGCGGCCGACCGCATCCGCTCCTGGCGGATCTGACCACCGGACTCGGCGCCACGGGGTGTGAGGTCTATGAGCCACACACCCCAAAACCCCAGGTAGACGCGGTGAGCTATGAGGCTAAGAGGCAGACCTCGCGCGCCGTGCTTCTGTCCAGTGCCACTTTGACCGGGGCCGCTCAGCCGACCTGGAGAGCCTCGTTGCGCAGTGCGCGCAGCAGGGTCAGGGCGTCCTGGTCGTCGGCGTCGGTGAACGCATGGATCGCCAGGAGGATGGATCGGGCGACCAGCTTCGCGGTGGTGGCGTCGTCACCGGCGAGAGCGGCCTGATTGTGCAGGGCGTCCGTCAGGACAAAGACCATGCGGGCCAGCGGATCAGCGTTGATCTCCGCAACCAGTCGGCCCGTTTCGTCGTAGTCCATGGTGGCGTCGATGCCGAATGCGGCGATCAGGATGCGGTGGAGTGTGTGCTGCCCGTAGGCGGCCAGCAGCACCGGCAGAGGCCGCTCACCAGCACCGCCCGCCAGGGCAGCCAGGCCCTCGTCGTCGTTTCCGACAACGGCCTCCAGCGCGGCCAGTGCCCGCAGGTGTTCATCGCCAGTCAGCTCGATGTCCATGGCACCGCAGGGTAGGCCAACGCCCGGAAGACGCGGCGGCGTTCGCCGCGAAACCGCCCATCCGTGTCTGGTCACCGGCAGCGGCCGGTCAAAGTGGCACCGGACAGCCTCCGTACGCCCTGGTCCGGCCCGCCGACGCGGAGGACGATGGAGACATGGGCGAGCACGACCACGACCAGGACGACGTCGCCGAACTCGCGCGGCCGCCGCTCAGTACGGCACAGGCCCGGGAGATGACGGCCGGGCTGCGCAAGGCGATCGACGACGTCCGGCGCTGCCTGGCGGTGCTCGCCGCCCGGGTCCGGGACGCGCACGCCGCCCGTGTCTGGGAACCCCTCGGTCGACCGAGCTGGGAGGCATACTGCGAGGCGGAGTTCGGCATCAGCCGCGCGCAGGCGTACCGGCTCCTGGACGTCGCCCGCGCCCTGGTCGCGATCCACGGTGCCGTCGCCGCCAGCACCGAGACGTCTCGCACGCGAGACATCGACCCGGCCGCCGCCGCGCTCGACTACGGCCTGTCCCAGCGCGCGCTGATCGCCGTCTCCGGCCGGACGGCGTCGCGGAGCTGATCACCCGCCGACTCGCCACGCTCGCCCACAGCGGCCTGACGGCTCTCGATGAGCCGACGGTGCGCGCGGTGGTCCGCCAGGCCGTCCGCGACGTCCGCACCGCCCCGCTTCCACTATCGGACAGCCCGTCGGCAGATCCCAGGGTCGCCGCAGGGCGCCAGCTCGCCGACGACCTCTTCGCCAGCGCGCACGCCATCGGCGAGCTGATGCTCGAAGTCGCCCCGGCCTACCTTGCCGACACCGACGCGGCCAGCGGCGTCATGGCGCTGCTGTGCGAGCAGATCGGCGAGCCCCTCGAGCACGGACTCGCCGCCCGCCGCTACGCGATGTCCGGCGACCGCCGCGCCCTGCACGGCAGGGTGACCGTTGCCGCCCGGCTGTTGCTATGAGGCACACAGCCGGATTCCCCAGGCGGGCGGGGTGCAGTGTGAGACGAGGGCCTGCAGAGGCGAGGAGCCGGTGCTCCTGGTTGTGCTGATCGCTGGTGGTCTGCACGGGGCACTGTTCGGTGGGTTCAGTGGGTAGTGGCCGTTGTCGTGGTGATGGTGCTGTTCGTGGTCCTGGGGGTGGCCGTTGTCGTGGTGATGGTGCTGTTCGTGGTCCTGGGGGTGGTCGTTGGGTGGCGGCAAGGTGGTGTCGTGGGTGCAGCGCAGCATTTGCATGGGCCCGCGCAGCACAAGGCTGCTGCACGGGTAGCAGGCCGACCCCGCGCCTACAGCGACGGACATGAGCCGAAGCGCGAGAGCCGACACACGGGCAGGCTTGTTGTCACCCGGCAAGCGGCCGTAGTGAGCAGGGCCGCCTTTTCGGGGCGGTGCCTGGGCCGGCGGCCAGCCCGGGCACTCGGTTCACGCGTCTACTCCATGAACTGGAAGGTCCACGCCTGGCGTTGGTTGCTGACGTCGAGTGGCCTCAGGGCGATGCGGGGCGGGAAGATCCGCAGCAGGCTG
>NZ_JBSFEV010000069.1:0-24953 GCF_053594615.1 Streptomyces sp. NPDC001858 | reverse complement strand
CCAGCACGGCCGTGAACTCGGCCAGCACCGGGTCCATCAGCGGGGAGTGGAAGGCGTGGCTGACGGTGAGGCGGTTGGTTTTGCGTCCCTGGCTGCGGAGTGTTTCGGCGAGGGCGGTGACGGTGTCCTCGTCGCCGGAGATGACGACCGCCTGGGGGCCGTTGACGGCGGCGATCCCGGCGACGGCCTCATGCCCGTGCAGGAGTTGTTGGGCTTCGGTCTCGGTGGCCTGGACGGCGATCATCGCGCCGCCTGCGGGGAGGGCCTGCATCAGCCGGCCCCGGGCCGCGACCACCCGGCACGCGTCCGCCAGGCTCAGGACGCCGGCGCAGTGGGCGGCGGCGAGTTCGCCGACCGAGTGGCCGGTCACGAAGTCGGGGACCACGCCCCAGGACTCCACCAGCCGGAACAGGGCCACCTCGACCGCGAACAGCGCGGGCTGCGTCCAGCCCGTCTCGTCCAGCCCCGCACCCCCGAACACGACCTCCTTCAACGGACCCGGCAGCAGTCCCTCGAACCCCGCGCACACCTCGTCGAACGCCGCCGCGAACACCGGCCAGGCGTCGTAGAGTTCACGGCCCATCCCGGCCCGCTGAGCGCCCTGACCCGTGAACAGGAACCCCGTGCGGCCCTCCGCCGCCACGGCGGACACCACGCCCGCGCCCGGCTCACCCGCGGCCAACCCCCCAAGTCCTGCGGTGAGTTCGTCGGGGGTGTCGGCGACGATCACCGCCCGGTGCTCGAACGCCGAGCGGGTCACCGCAGACGACCACGCCAAGTCCCGCAGCGGCACGCCCTGTTCGACCACCGACGCCAACGCCCGCGCCTGCTCCCGCAACGCACCCGCCGACCTCGCCGACACCACCACCGGCACGACCACCGGCACGACCACCGGCACAACCACCGGCACGACCGCCGGCACCTCTGGCAGCGGTGCTGCGGCCGGTTCTTCCCGGGGCTCCGGTGCCGGTGCCTGTTCGATGACCAGGTGCGCGTTGGTGCCGCTGACGCCGAATGAGGAGACCGCCGCCCGTCGGGGACGTCCGGTCTCGGGCCACGGCCGCGCCTCGGTCACCAGCTCCACCGACCCCGCCGACCAGTCGACGGCGGGCGTCGGCTCGTCCACGTGCAGGGTCTTCGGGACGACCCCGTGCCGCATCGCCATGACCATCTTGATGACGCCCGCGACACCCGCGGCCGCCTGGGTGTGGCCGATGTTCGACTTCAACGAGCCGAGCAGCAGGGGCTGTTCGTCGGGACGGGACGCGCCGTAGGTCGCCAGCAGCGCCTGCGCCTCGATCGGATCGCCCAGCCGCGTGCCCGTGCCGTGCGCCTCGACGACGTCCACCTCCGCCGGGGACAGCCCCGCGTTGGCCAGCGCCTGACGGATCACCCGCTGCTGCGACGGACCGCTCGGCGCGGTCAGACCGTTCGACGCGCCGTCCGAGTTCACCGCGCTGCCTCGGATCACCGCCAGCACCGGCAACCCCCGCCGTCGGGCCTCGGACAGCCGGGCCAGCGTCAGCATGCCGACGCCCTCGGACCAGCCGGTGCCGTCCGCCGCGGCCGCGAAGGCCTTGCAGCGGCCGTCGGGTGCGAGTCCGCGCTGCCGGGAGAACTCGACGAAGCCGTCCGGCACCGGTATCGCCATCGCGCCGCCGGCCAGCGCCAGCGAGCACTCGCCGTTGCGCAGCGCGTTCACGGCGTGGTGGATCGACACCAGGGACGACGAACAGGCCGTGTCCATGCTGACCGTCGGCCCCTCCAGACCGAGGACGTAGGAGATCCGGCCGGACGCGACGCTGGTCAGCATCCCGGTCATCGCGTAGCCCTCGGTGCCCGTGGAGGTGGCGTCGACCATGGAGGCGTAGCCGGTGTAGGTCACGCCGACGAAGACCCCGGTGTCGCTGCCGCGCAGGGAGCGCGGGTCCAGCCGGGCCCGTTCGACGGCCTCCCATGTGGTCTCCAGCAGCAGCCGCTGCTCCGGGGCCATGGCCAGCGCCTCGCGCGGGGAGATCCCGAAGAAGGCCGAGTCGAACCCCTTGAGGTCGCTGAGGAAACCGCCTTCGCGTGCGGAGAACTTGCCCACCGCGTCCGGGTCCGGGTCGTACATGCCCTCCACGTCCCAGCCGCGGTCGGCGGGGAAGGGGGCGATCGCGTCGACGCCGTCGGCGGCCAGCCGCCACAGCTCCTCGGGCGTCGAGACGTCGCCCGGATAACGGCAGCCCATGCCCAGGACGGCGATGGGCTCGGACCGGCTCGACTCGAGTTCCTCGACCCGGGCCCGGGTCTTCTGCAGATCGGCGGTGACCCACTTGAGGTAGTCGAGGAGCTTTCCGTCCTTGCCGCCCTGCCGACCCGGCTGCTGATCCGTCTGGCGATCTGCCTGCCGACCTGCCTGCCGACCTGCCTGCTGATCTGTCTGGTTGCCGCTCACTTGGACACCGCCCGAATCGAGTTCTCCAGTCCCGTCGCGGGATCCTGTCTGTCCAGCACCGATGAGCCGAGCCGTCCCGCCAGATACAGCGCGAGATGCAGTCGGAGATGGTCCTCGCGCAGCGAGCGCCCGAGGAGTTGCTCCGCCTTCTTCACCCGGTAGATGACGGTGTTCTTCGCGATGTGCAGCCGCTTGGCCGTGATGGCCACGCCCCGCTCGTTGTCCAGCAGACAGCGCACGGTCTCGCGCAGCGCGGCCATGGTCCGGTTGTCGGCGGCGAGCGGGCCGAGCTCGCGGCGGACGAAGTCGGCGGTGGCGTCGGCGTCGTCGCCGAGCAGGATGACGAGCTCCAGGTCGCCGTAGTCGCACAGCCCGGAAGGGCTGGGCTCGGTGATGCGGCCGACCCGCTCCGCGGTGATCGCCTGCTCGTGGGACCGCTGGAAGCCGGCCAGGCCGTCGCCCGGCAACCCGGAGGCGACATGGACGTGTGCGGGCAGGTCGACCGGCTCGTCCGACCGCCGCAGCTCCCCTGGGCGGTCGGTGGCTCGGCCGCCCCAGGCCCACAGCCGTCCGGGGCCGGCGGGCAGCAGCAGCATCGAGGAGCAGCCGGCCCGGTCCAGCACGCGCAGCGCCGTGGTCTCCAGTTCGTGCCTGCTGTCCTGGGTGATCTCGTCCTGCCACAGGACCAGCGCGATGTGGTGCAGCGTCAGGTCGTACCGCAGCTGGAGCATGGCCTTTCTGGTGTCGACCGGCTTGCCCTTCAACAGCGCGGACACCAGTTCGAAGCGCTCGCCGATGGGACCGGCGAACCAGCGACTGCGCTCGGCGGCGAACTTGTCGGTCACCGTCGCGGAGAGGGTCTCCATCCCCTCGAACAGGTCGGCCGAGATGCTCCGCATCATGGCGGGCTGGTCCTCGGTCGGGATCTGCGTCTCGCAGAGGTCGAACAGCTCGCGCGTGAAACTCGCGTGCGTGGCCCGGACATAGCGGAGCAGGTGGTCGACGGTCGTGTTGTCCGCGATGCGTTCCCGAATCGCGTTGGTGAGCTCCGCGGAGAGCAGTCCGGTAATTGCTCTTACGCCGCTGAGCCGCAATACGACCCAGAGTGCTATCGACTCCGCCAGCCGCGTTTCGCTGGAGGACTTCCGGGCGAAACGGGCGAAGGGTTCCCCGGCCATTTCGGCGAGCAGTACTCGGCTGTTCTCGATCGCCCAACCGGTCGCGCCCGAACCGACGCGGACGGCGACTTCCTCGACCAATTGCGAGTTCGTCGCCGGTAAATGGAGCAGCGAGTCGTCAGCTGGGCGCAGTAGATGCAGCAGCGAATAGGTGGAGGTGATCTGCGGTTGCGCGGGAAGAGCGGCCTGTGATATCGGATAGCCTGACAACGAGTAGCCTCCGTACCGGAAAAGCGGACGCAACTGATTGGCGGCAGCCTGACATGGCGCCCCTCGCGGAGGGTAATCCTCCGGTAATTGTGCCCTTGTGACGGAATTACCGGGCCGTGGGCGGAAGCGTTCGGCTCAAGCGATAACTTGCGTTTCGCGGTTCCCACGGTCCACTGATTGCCAGTGATGAGGAGTGCTCGTGACCAAGCCGGCCACACAAGACGTTCGAATCACCGCCGGAGCCGCCGGAGCCGCACGCACGGTGCCGTGGGTGCTGTCCGGGCGCAGCGCGGCGGGGCTGCGCGGCCAGGCCGCCCGACTGCTCGCCCGGCTCGAATCGGACGCGGCGCCCGACGCGACGCCCGACGCCGTCGACGGCCTCGCCGAGGTGGGCCGCCTCGCCGAGGTCGGCCGGTCGCTGGTGGCGGGCGGCGCGCCCTACGAGCACCGGGCCGTCGCTCTCGGGCGCGACCGCGCGGAGCTGCTCGCCGGGGTGCGGGCGATCGCCGAGGAGCGGAGCGCGCCGAACGTGATCAGCGGCCGGGCGACCCGGCAGGACCGCGCGGACGCCCGGCCGGTGTTCGTGTTCCCCGGCCAGGGCACCCAGTGGGCCGGCATGGCCGTGGAACTGCTGGACGCCTCGCCGGTGTTCGCCCGGCAGCTGCGGGAGTGCGAGCAGGCGCTGTCGCCGTATGTGGACTGGTCCCTGGAGGACGTGCTGCGCGGCGCGCCCGGGACCCCGCCGCTCAACCGGGTCGACGTCGTGCAGCCCGTGCTGTTCTCGATGATGCTGTCGCTGGCCCGGCTGTGGCGCTCCTTCGGCGTCGAGCCCGGGGCGGCGGTGGGCCACTCGCAGGGCGAGATCGTGGCCGCGCACGTCGCGGGCGCGCTGCCGTTGGCGGACGCGGTCAGGATCGTCGCCCTCCGCAGCCAGGCGCTGACGAAGATCCGCGGGCGGGGCGAGATGCTGACCGTGCTCGCGCCCGGCGACCGGGTGCGGACGCTGCTGGCCGACTGGGACGGCGTGCTGTCGGTGGCCGCGGTGAACGGCCCGGCGACCGTCACCGTGTCGGGCGACGTGGCCGCGATGAAGGAGTTCGGCGCCGCGCTGTCCGCGGCCCGGATGCTGCGCTGGCAGGTGCCCGGAGTGGACTTCGCCGCCCACTCGGCGCACGTGGAGGACCTGCGCGAGACCCTGCTCGACCTGGCCGCCGGGATCAGGCCGACGCGCGGCGAGGTGCCCTTCTACTCCACGGTGACCGGAGGCCGCGTCGAGACCGATGCACTGGACGCCGAGTACTGGTATCGGAACCTGCGCCAGACGGTCAGGTTCGACGACGCGGTCCGCTCGCTGGTCGCCGACGGGCACACGATCTTCGTCGAGTGCAGCGCACAGCCGGTGCTCACGGTCGGGATGCAGGACATCGTCGAGGAGCTCGGCCGCTCGGCCGTGCTGATGGCGACGCTGCGCAACGAGGACGGCGGCATGGGCCGCTTCCTCGCCGCGCTGGCGGAGGCGTATGTGAACGGCGTCACGGTGGACTGGACGGCGGCATTCGCGTGACGGGCCGTGACTGAGCCGCACGCCGCCGCCCGCGACCCGGTCATTCGAACACGTCCGCGTGCGGGAATTTCGCACGAAGGGCGCGATTACCGGAAAATTACCGGCCGCGGCTGGAACGGCGTATAGCCTTCCGGCACCCAGTTGCGTCCTCTTTCCGGTACGGAGGCCACTCGTTGTCAGGATATCCGAAATCACAGGCCGCTATTCCCGCGCAACCGAACAGTGCCGCCGCCGATTCCCGGCTTCCGTCATTGACGGGACTTCGATCGCTGGCGGCTCTCCTGGTCTTCGTCACGCATATCCTCTGGTACACGCCGCTCATCTCCGGCGACACCGGTAAAGAACTCAGAGAGACCTTCACCCTCTCGGGCTCCTACGGCGTCGGTTTCTTCTTCATCCTGAGCGGTTTCGTCCTGACCTGGACCGCGCGGTCGGACGACACGGCACCGTCGTTCTGGCGCCGCCGACTGGTGAAGATCGGACCCCTGCACCTGGTCACGTTCGGACTGGCGGCGCTGCTGGTGTTCCGCACGGACCGGCCCACCCGGGCGATCGACTGGATCGCCTCCCTGACCATGCAGCAGGCGTGGTTCCCGGACGTCCGGACCAGCTCGGCCGTCAACGGGGTGGCCTGGTCGCTGTCCTGCGAGTTCTTCTTCTACCTGGCGTTCCCGGCGCTGTGGCTCGGGCTGCGGCGGCTGCGCGAGGAGTGGCTGTGGCCGGCGGTCGGGGCGGTGCTCCTGCTGATCGTCGGAGCGTTCCTCGTCGCGACCTACGTGGTGACCGACCAGCCGCGGCTCGTGGCGTTCTCCGCGTCCGGCGAGTTCTCGTTCACCCAGATGTGGTTCGTGTACTTCTTCCCGCCGGTCCGCGCGCTCGAATTCGTCCTGGGCATTCTCCTGGCCAGGATCGTCATGGCGGGCCGGTGGCCGAACATCGGGTTGGCGCCCGCCTTCGCCCTCGCCGTCGCCGGCTATGTGATCGCCCTGTACGAGCCGTTCCTGGCGGGCACGGCCGGCGTGGCGACCGTGTGGACGGCGCCCCTCATCGCCGCCGCCGCGGTCGCGGACCGGCGGGGCGCCGCCTCGGTGTTCCGCAGGCCGACGGTGGTGTTCCTGGGGGAGATCTCCTTCGCGTTCTACATGGTCCACTGGATCGTCGTGATGACGGCCGCCGAACTGATCGGAACCACGCGCACGTTCTCCCTGGCGACCGGCGCGCTCCTGGCGCTCGTCGTGCTCGCGGTGGCCGTCGCGTGCTCCGCCGTCCTGTACCGGTGCGTGGAGCGGCCGCTGGTGCGGCGCTTCGGCCGTCACCGGAAGGACCTCGGCCGGCCGGGCCCGGCGGGAGCGGCGCCGACCCCGCGGACCGACGTCCACCGCGTCCCGGACTGACGTCCACCGCGTCCCGGACTGACGGACGGCTCGTCCCCGGTCCGCCGCGGCGGGCTTCGGACCTCTCCGCGTCCTGCGCAACCTGAACTCGCGCGGGACGCGGAGGCGATCGACGGCCGACGGTCTGTCCGCTCAGTCGATGTCCAGCCCCATCGAGCTGAGCTTCGGCTCGATCACCACCCGGCAGTAGGGCTCGAAACGATTCCTGTTGTAGAAGTCCTGTTGATCGGGGTCCGCCTCGATGAACTGCCCGTACGGCCGAAGGTCGGTCACGATGTTCCGGCCGAGTTCCCGCTGCACCCGGTCCATGACCTTCTCGGCCCGCACGCGCTGATCGTCGCCGGCGTAGAAGATCGTCGAGTGGTAGATGGAACCGCGGTCCGCGCCACTCTGGTTCGCCTTGGTCGGGTCATGGCTCTGGAAGAATAAATTCAGCACGTCTTCCAGCGAGATCTCGTCGGGCCGGAACGTCAGCCGCACCGCCTCGACGAACTTCTGCGGGTTGAGCCCGTAGCGTTTGTACTGCTCGTAGTCGGGCGGCGGCCCGCTGTCCCCGGCGTACCCCGCGACGCTCGAGGTGACACCGGGTGTCCGGCGCGCCACCGCATCGAAGGACCAGAAACAGCCGGGGCCGAGCGTCATCGTCTCGGCCTCGATTTTTCCCTCGGTCTTTTCCTCGGTCACAGAAGTCCTTTCAAGACTCTCGCCTTTAATGTGCGCCAGATTGTATCAGGATAAAGTCTTTCCGAGTGGGTCTGTAAAACAATTCGGTAAGCAAGATCCGGGCCGCACTCTGGCCGCCGCGGCGGGCGACTGCGCCGGAGAGCCAAAACCGACGGTCAGTCTTGGTGGTTCGTCCCTATCCGGCGGTCCGGCCCGGTCAATACGCTTCGAGAAGTGGCTATTCGAGGAGTCGATGATGGTTGCACCGTTCGACGCGACGGAATTTCGGCGCACCCTCGGACACCTGCCGACCGGGGTCACGGTGATCACCGCCAGGGGGCAGTTCGGCCGGCCGGTCGGCATGGCCTGCAACTCCTTCATGTCGGTTTCGCTGGACCCTCCCTTGATCATGCTCTGTGTCGGGAACACGTCGTCGACGCTGGCCGATCTTCGACAGAGCGGCATGTTTTGCGTCAACATTCTGGCCAATGGTCAGGAGCAGTTGTGCCGGCAGTTCTCGGTCAAGGGCATCGATCGGTTCGCCGGCGTCCGATGGGCCGAGTCACCGACCGGTCCGGAACTCTCCGAAGCGGTCGCCTGGATTTCGTGTTCGATCGACACCGAGCACGTCGCCGGAGATCACGTCATCATCATCGCCAGGGCGACCGGGCTGCGGCTGAACCGGGAAGAGCCGGTACCGCTGGTATTTCATCGCGGCAGGTTCGGGGCGTTCCGCGACAACGAGGATCTGCTGCCGGCCGCAAGATCGCTGCCCGAGCCTCCAGACAGCGCTTTCGTCTCCGCCACCTCTCCCATATCGTCCGCAGTCGGACGGATCTGGTTGAATCGGACTTAGGTGCTCAACGCCGCTCGGGTAGAATATTCTTTCGTGAGGTAATGGAAGGAATATTAGTGAACTTGGAGAGTCTTTGTTTCCCAAGTCGATTCCCGGGATCCTCGAAGTTTATGAGTGGAGTTTAGAAAGAGACGGCTTCGCTGTCGACGACGTCGCACACGAGCTGGGCTTCACCGCTGACGACAGTGAGGAGATAGTCGGCAGACTCCTGGAACTCCAGCTCATTCAGCCGGCCCGCGACCGGGACGCCTGGTTCGTTCCGACGGACCCCGGCATCGGATCGTCTCAACTCCTGAGCCGGGGGGAACTGGACCTCCTCGAACGGAAGCTGGCGGTCGGTCAGCTCCGCAACGACCTCGCACGACTGTCGCTGCTCTTCCGGTCCAGCAAGTTCGCCAGTCAGCACGCCAACTCCTTCGACGTCGTCACTGCGCCCGAGACGGTCAGGCTGCTGCTCTCCGAAGCGGCGGCGAACGGCTCCCGCGAGGTCGTCTGCATGCAGCCCGGGGGCGGGTGGTCGGTCGAGGAACTGATCGAGGAACAGCACCGCGACCTCCAACTGCTCGGCCGGGGCGTGCGCATGCGGGTCCTTTACCAGCACGCCGCACGGTTCGACACGCCGACCCGAGAGCACGCGGCGAAACTCGTCGACGCCGGCGCCGAGATACGGACGGCGGGAGCGCTCATCGGCAAGATATTCATCTTCGACCGCAACGTCGCATACATTCCCGCGCAGCGCGGCGGCGCCGTGGTCGTCCAAGAACCCTCCATCATCGATTTCCTTCACTCCTGCTTCGAGCATGTCTGGGAAACGGCCAAGGAGTTCGACACCCGGCGTGCCGAAGTCGAGGTCGTCAGCGTCGAGATGAAAAAAGAGATCGTCAGGATGCTGATCGCCGGAGCGAAGGACGAGGCCATCGCCCGGCGACTCGGTGTGTCGGTGCGCACCTGCCGTAAGCACATCGGTCAGGTCATGCAGATGTTCGGCGCGACGAGCCGGTTCCAGTTCGGCTACCTGGTCAAGGACGCCAACCTGGAGGAGGACGTGTAGACGCCGGCAGCTCCCGGTGTCTCGGCCGGCCGCTCAGCGGCCGCGCCCTCCCCTCCCTGCTGCTCCATCCCCTCTCCTCTCCCCGCGATCCTCCCTTCCGTTCAGCGCCTTCCCCGCCCCGAATCCCCACGTTCCCAGTGTGCCCTCCTCTGTTGTTCGAGCGCGGTCGGGTGAGCTTCCTCAAGTGGAAGTGCAGCTTGATGAGCGGGTCTCCCGGTGGAGACCGGCGGCACGGTCGGGCAGAGTCATAGGCCGTTGCAGCAGTGCAACCACAGAGTTGTTCGCTGAACGTTCCAAGGGGGCCCGCGTCAACATATTCATCCCTCGCCCGGTCGGTCGGCCAGAGGGCCACGGCGGCGAGGCGATCTGTACGTAGGGCAGCCCGGCCAATTCACTTCTCGGTCACCACCCGACGAGCCATTCCTCTGTCCGCAGGCGTGATTCCCCACGCCTGGACAATTCCCTTCCAAAACTTCTCCGAACGTAAAGCTGAGGTGCTTATGAACGGGTCCGTGACCGAGACCGGTGGCACGCCGCGGCTCGCGGTGTTCGGCGCGGGCGTGATGGGCATCGGCATCGCGACCCTCGCCGTCGGGCGGGGAGTGCCGGTCACGCTCGTGGACGTCGACCAGTCGCGGCTGGCCACAGCGCGCGAGCGGCTGCGAGGCGAACTCCGGCTCGCCCAGCTGACCGGAGCCCTGCCCCGGACCGGAGCGGTCGGCGAACTGCGGCTGGCCGACTCCGCGGTGGCGGCGGCGGACGCGAGCTGGGTGATCGAGGCGATCACGGAGGTCGCCGAGCTGAAGGCCAAGGTGCACCGGGAGATCGCCTCCGTGATCGCGCCGGGCACACTGCGGGTCACCAACACCTCGTCCATCCCGGTCGACGAACTTGCCGGTCAGGTCCCGACCCCCGAGGACCTGGCCGGCATCCACTTCATGAACCCGCCCTACCTGATCGGCACCCTCGAGGTGGTCCGCGGACCGCGCACCGGCGAGGACGCGATGACGGCCGTCCGGACCCTGCTGGCCACCTTGGGCAGGAAGGGCATCGTCGTCGGCGACGGCCCCGGCTTCGTCACCAGCCGGGTGCTGCACCGCATGATCAACGACGCGGCGAACGTCGTCGAGGAGGGCCGGGCCGGCGTCGAGGACGTCGACGCGCTCATGGAGGGCTGCCTAGGGCACCCGACGGGCCCGCTGCGCACCGCCGACCTGATCGGGATCGACAACCTCGTCGACTCCCTGTCGGTGCTGTACGAGCGCACCGGCGACGACAGCTACCGTCCGAGCGAACTGCTCCTGCGCAAGGTCGCCGAGGGCGATCACGGCCGGAAGACCGGGCGCGGCTTCTACGCGTACGAGGTCCGCTGATGGCCGGCCAGGTGGAGCTGGACGAGCGGCTCCTCGACTATGTGCGGTCGGTGTCCCTGCGCGATGACGAGATCCTGCGCGACCTCGTCGCCGAGACGGCCGGCATGCCCACGCTGAACGCCATGGTGACCATGCCCGAGGAAGGGCAGCTGCTCGCCCTGCTGGTCGGGCTGACCGGCGCCGCCCGGGTCCTGGAGATCGGCACCTTCACCGGCTACAGCACGCTGTGCATGGCGCGGGCGCTGCCGCCCGGCGGACGGATCGTCACCTGTGACATCAGCGAGCGCTGGACCAGGGTCGCCCAGCGGTACTGGAACCGCGCCGAGGTGTCCGACCGCATCGAACTACGGCTCGGGGACGGCGCCGAGACCATGGCGAAGCTGCTCGCCGAGCACGGGCCGGAGACCTTCGACCTGGTCTTCGTCGACGCCGACAAGACGGGCTACGCGCGCTACTACGAGGCGGCGCTCACCCTGCTGCGGCCCGGCGGCCTCGTCGTGCTCGACAACACGCTCTACTTCGGGCGCGTCGCGGACCCCGAGGCGAAGGACCCGGACACCGAGGCCATCCGCGGGCTCAACGCCGCACTGCGCGTCGACAGCAGGGTCGAACTGTCCCTGCTCGTCATGGCGGACGGCATCACGTTGGTGCGCAAGACCGAGAAGAGCCGAGGAAGGGACCTGTCATGACCGACTCGACAACCGAGCTGCCGGTCGCCGCCATCGAGCAGCGAATCGGCGAGTTCCTCGAAGCCAAGACCAAGATCGCCTGGGAGCCCGAGGTGGACATGTTCGCCTCGGGCGCGGTCTCCTCGCTCTTCGCGATGGAGCTGGTGGTCTTCGTGGAGAGCACCTTCGGCGTCGCCGTGGAGGGCGCCGACCTCGCGATGGACAACTTCCGCACCGTGCGCGCCATGAGCACGCTGGTGACCCGACTGCGCAGCGGGGCAGACGGTGCTTGACGTTCTCACCCCGCTGGTCACCGAGACGGTCGCCGACGCCGCCGGCCGCTGGGACGTGGCGGGCGAGATCCCGATCGGCGTGCTGCGCGGACTCGGCGCCAAGGGAGTGCTGTGCGCCGAGGCCCGCCCGGAGTACGGCGGCCTCGGTCTGTCCGGCACGGACAACGGCGAACTGACCGCGCACACCGGCGCGTTGTGCAGCTCGCTGCGCAGCGTGATGACCTCCCAGGGGATGGCCGCCTGGACGATCCAGCGGTTCGGCGACAAGGCGCAGCGCGCGGAGTACATCGGCCGGCTCACCGGCGGTGACCTCGCCGCGGTCGCCTTCAGCGAGCCCGCCGCCGGCAGCGATCTCGCCGCGATGACCACCGAGATCCGGCGCGACGGCGGCGACATCGTCGTCGACGGCGCCAAGACCTGGATCACGGTCGCCGCCTACGCCGACTGGATCGTCGTCTTCGGCCGCTTCGAGGGCGGCGGCGCCGTGGCCCTGGTGCCGGCCTCCGCTCCCGGCGTCCGGGTGGAGCGGGTCGCCGACCCGCTCGGCTGCCGCGCCGCGGGACACGCCGGTGTGCTGCTCGACGAGGTGCGACTGCCCGAGAGCCACCTGCTCGCGGTGGCCGGCCAGCCCGTCGTCATGCTGACCACCATCGCGCTGACCTACGGCCGGCTCTCGGTGGCCTGGGGCTGCGTCGGCATGCTCCGCGGCTGCCTCACGGCCGTCGCCCGGCATGCCGCGACCCGCGAGCAGTTCGGCAAGCCCCTGCTGCGCCACCAGCTCGTCGCCCGGCACCTGGCCGAGCTGTACGCCGCGGAGCGCACGGCGACGTTCGCGTGCGAGCAGGCGAGCCGCAGCTGGGACGACGGCTCCCCGGAACAGGTGACGGCGGCGATCCTCGCCAAGCATGTCGCGGCGGGCAACGCGGCCCGGGGCGCGGCGTCGGCGATGCAGGTGCTCGCCTCCGCGGGCGCGGCCGGCGGACATGTCGTCGAACGGGCCTTCCGCGACGCGAAGTTGATGGAGGTCATCGAAGGCAGCAACGAGATCTGCCAGCTGATGCTGGCCGAGCACGCCGCTTCCACGGCGGCCTGAGCGCGACCACGGAAAGGGGGGAGCAGACATGTCCGAAGCACAAGAAGCACAAGAAGCACAAGAAGCACAAGCAGTACCAGACGCTCAAGCAGCACAGGAAGCACCGGCAGCGCAGCCGGTGGTCAAGTGCCTGATCTGGGACCTCGACAACACCCTGTGGCAGGGCACCCTGGTCGAGGACGGCCACGTCGAGGTCGACGACGCCGTCCGCAAGGTCGTCGTGGAGCTCGACGCGCGCGGGGTGCTCCAGTCCGTGTCGAGCCGCAACGACCACGACGAGGCCTGGGCCCGGCTCGAACAGCTCGGCCTCGCCGAGTACTTCGTGCTGCCGCACATCGGCTGGGGCCCGAAGTCGGAGTCGGTGCGCGGCATCGCCGAACGGCTGAACTTCGCACCGAGGACGATCGCGTTCATCGACGACCTGCCGACCGAACGCGCCGAGGTCGCCTACCACTTGCCCGAGGTCCGGTGCTACCCGGCGGAGCAGGCGGGCCAGTTGCTCGGACTGCCCGAGTTCAGCCCGCCGGTGGTCACGGTCGACGCCCGCCGGCGCCGCGAGATGTACCGGGCCGGGTTCGAACGGGACCTGCAACGGGAGCAGTACCAGGGCGCCGACGAGGACTTCCTGCGCTCGCTCGACCTCGTGATGCGCATCGGCAGGGCCCGCGACGAGGAGATCACCCGGGTCGAGGAACTGACCCTGCGCACCAGCCAGATGAACGCGACCGGCGTGCACTACTCGGATGCGGCGCTGCGCGCGCTGCTCTCCGACGACGACCACGACGTGCTGGTGGTCTCGATGTCCGACCGCTTCGGCCCGCACGGCGCGGTCGGCGTCATGCTGATCGAGCGGACGCCGCTCGCCTGGCGCATCAAGCTGCTGGCGACCTCCTGCCGGGTCGTCTCGTTCGGCGCGGGCGCGGTGCTGCTGCGCTGGCTCACCGACGCCGCGGCGCGGGCCGGTGTGCACCTGGTCGCCGACTTCCGGCGCACCGAACGCAACCGGATGATGGAAGTGGCCTACCGGTTCGCCGGGTTCGCCACCGCGCGCTGCGCCTGTCTCGCCTCGTTCGCGCCGCCCGAGGGAACCGAGTGCCTGCATCTGGACGCCGTCCGGCAGGACCCGCCGACGACCATGCGCGTCCTCGCACCCGATCCGCACGACGCCGCGCGAGAAGCGGAATGGCTCTAGGGCCTGTCCGGCCGATCATGCCGCAGACGCGGGGTGTGGCACGCACAGCTGCGGCGTTGTCGTCGGTTGCCGACGCTCCGCGTCGACGCCCTCCTCCGCCTTGCAGCTGCACGCACCACACCCCGCTCACCGGTGCTGATACGTGCCGTTGCTTTCCTGCGACTTGATCGGCCGGACAGGCCCTGGTCGGCAGTTCATCGACCGGTTGACGCCGGACACACGAACGATCTTCGGGGGACCCCTTGCAGTTCTTGGTTCTTGGTCCATTGCGGCTGATAGACGACGAGAAGCCGATCGCGCTCGGCGGCGACCGACGCCGGGCCACCCTCGGCCTGCTGCTGCTCAACGCCAACCGGGAGGTGGCGACCAGCAAGCTCCTCGAAGGACTCTGGGGCACCGAGGAGGCGCCGGCGACGGCGCGGAAGATCCTCCAGAACGCGGTGCGCGGCCTGCGCGTCATGTTCGCCGAGCACGCGGGCGGCGACACCCGTCCGCCGGTCCTGCTGACCTGCACGCACGGCTACCAGCTGCAGGTCGACCCGGAACAGGTCGACATGTTCCGCTTCCACCGCATGGCGCGCACCGGCCGCGCCGAGCTGACCGCCGGCCGGTTCGACGCGGCGGCGGCCACCCTGCGCGAGGTGCTCGCGCTGTGGCGCGGCCAGGCGCTGGCCGACCTGGTCGAGGCCGGTCACTCCTGGGCCGAGCTGACCGCGCTGCAACACGCCCGGCTGGACGTGATGGAGGACTACTTCGAGGCCGAGCTGGCAGGCGGCCGCCATCAGGCCGTCCTCGGCGAACTGCAGGCCATGGTCGAGGCCGAGCCGCTGCGGGAGCGGGCCTGCCACCAGCTGATGCGCGCGCTGTACCGCAGCGGCCGGCAGGCCGACGCCCTCGCCGTCTACCGGCGGGTTCGGCTGAAGCTGGCCGAGCAACTCGGCCTGGAACCCGGCCGGGAACTGCGGCTGCTCCAGCACGCGATCCTCGTGCACGACCCGTCCATCGCCGCGCCGGCCGGACCGGCGCGCACCGTGCTGGTCTCCGCGCCCGGCCAGGAGGCCGAGCACCGTGCCGCGGTGCCCGCTCCCCGCTCGCCCGTCCGGTCGGCCGCGGCCACCCCCGTCGAGGGGCCGAGCCGGGTCAGCGCCGTGCTGATCCGCGCCGACTTCGGGGCCCTCAACCCCCTCGCCGACGTCGGCGAGGTCCTCGAACGCACCGCGACGACCGTGCGCGAGGAGGTGGAGCGGCGCGGCGGCTCGGTCGCCGCGGCCACCGGCTCGGTCACCCTCGCCCTGTTCAGACCGGCCTCCCCACAGGAGGACGGCACCGACCAGGCCGCCGACCAGGCCGCCGGCCGGGCCGCCGAGCGGGCCGTCCGCGCCGCGCTGTCGCTGCGCCGCCGGATCTGCTTCGACGTACCCGACGGCGAGCGCCCCGAGCTGAGGATCGCCGTGTCGACGGGGGAGCTCCCCGCCCACCCCCGCGACGCGTTCCTGGAACCGCTGCCGGTCACCGGCGCACTGCTCGTCGACTGCGAGTCCCTGCTCCGGTTCACCGAGGACACCGAGATCGTGGTCAGCGACCGCACCAACCGACTCACCGGCAAGACGATCCGGTACAGCCGCCAGGGCGGCCCCCGGCCACGGTGGACGGTCGAGGGCCACGTCCGCGACACCGGCGACCCCCGGGACACCTCGGCCGCGCCGGAGGTCTTCGACCGCGAACCCGAACTGGACGTGCTGAGCAGCCTGCTGGAACGGGTGCGCCGCCGCGCCCGGCCGCACCTGGTCCTGGTGCTGGGCCCCCCGGGGATCGGGAAGTCGCGGCTGCTCGCGGAGTTCGAGAGCCGGGTCGAGAACGCGGCGACCATGCGGCTCGAACCCAACGGGCAGGTGACCGCGCCGCATGTGGCCGAGGTCGTCGGACGGCGCCCGCTCGTGGTCTTCGCCGACGACCTGCACCTGGCCGACAACTCGGTGCTGGAGATCGTCGAGGACCTGCTCGACCCGCCGGAGCCGATGCCGCTGCTGGTGGTCGCCGCCGCCCGGCCGGAGCTGTTCCGCAGACGACCCGGATGGGGCGCCGGCCAGCGGCACGCCAGCCGGATGACCCTGGAGCCGGTGACGGGCGAACGGCTCGTCCAGGCGCCCGAGGAACACGACCTGCCGAGGCTCTGCCATGCCGCCGGCTGACGGGCGCCGTCCGTTGGTCCGGGGAGCCAGATTCCCCGCCCGATCCGGTGTTCTCGGACCCGGCTGCACACCGCCCCCGCAACGTTGACTGGCCCAGTTGAGTACTCGGCCTGAGGAGTGACGAGACGATGGAGAACGAGGGCAGGCTGCGCACCTACCTCAAGCAGGCCGTCGCGGAGCTGCAGGACACCCGCGAGCGGCTGCAGGAGCTGGAGCGGGCGGCCGCCGAGCCGATCGCGATCGTCGGCATGGCCTGTCGCTTCCCCGGCGGCGTCGTCTCGCCCGACGGGCTGTGGGAGCTGGTGGCCGACGGCCGGGACGCGGTCGGCGCGTTCCCCGAGGACCGCGGCTGGGACCTCGACGGCCGCTACGACCCCGAACCGGGCGTGCCGGGCGCCTTCTACGCCCGCGGTGGCGGATTCCTGTACGACGCGGCCGAGTTCGACGCCGACTTCTTCGGGATCTCCCCGCGCGAGGCGCTGGCGATGGACCCGCAGCAGCGGCTGCTCCTGGAGACGTCCTGGGAGGCGCTGGAGCGGACCGGGACCGACCCGCAGTCCCTGCGGGGCAGCGACACCGGTGTGTTCGTCGGCCTGATGGGCCACGGCGGCCAGCGCTACGGGCTCGGCGCCGAGGAGTCCGGACAGGGCGGCGAGGGGTTCGGCGGCACCGGCAGCGCGGCCAGCGTCGCCTCCGGCCGGGTCGCCTATCTGCTCGGCCTGGAGGGCCCGGCGCTGACCGTCGACACGGCCTGCTCGTCGTCGCTGGTGACCATGCATCTGGCGAGCCGCGCCCTGCGCGCCGGCGAATGCTCGCTGGCGCTGGCCGGCGGCGCGGCGGTCATGCCCACCCTGGACACCTTCATCGAGTTCTCGCGCCAGCGCGGGCTGGCCGCGGACGGCCGCTGCAAGGCGTTCTCGGCGGCGGCGGACGGCACCGGCTGGTCCGAGGGCGCCGGCATCCTGGTGCTGGAGCGGCTCTCCGACGCCCAGCGGCTCGGGCATCCGGTCCATGCCGTGATCCGGGGCAGCGCGGTCAACTCCGACGGCGCCTCCAACGGTCTGACCGCCCCCAACGGCCCGTCCCAGCAGCGGGTCGTCCGCCGGGCGCTGGCCGCCGCGGGCCTCGCACCGTCCGAGGTGGACGTCGTGGACGCGCACGGCACGGGCACCCGGCTGGGCGACCCGATCGAGGCCCAGGCGCTGCTGGCGACCTACGGCCGCGAACGGCCGGACGGGCAGCCGCTGTGGCTGGGCTCGCTGAAGTCCAACATCGGGCACACCCAGGCCGCCGCCGGAGTCGGCGGCGTCATCAAGATGGTGCAGGCGATCCGGCACGGCGTGCTGCCGCGGACGCTGCACATCGACGAGCCGACACCCGCCGTGGACTGGACGTCGGGCGCGGTGGAGCTGCTGACCGAGGCACGCGCCTGGCCCGAGACCGGCCGGCCCCGCCGGGCCGCGGTCTCGGCGTTCGGGATCAGCGGCACCAACGCCCACGTGATCATCGAACAGGCCCCCGAGCCGCAACCCGAGCCCGAGCCCATGCCCGCGCTCACGCCGGAGCCCGCGGACCGCGCGGTCCCCCTCCTGCTGTCCGCCTCCTCGCCGACGGCCCTCCAAGCCAGGGCGCGCCAACTGCACGCCCATCTCGCCGCCCACCCGGACGCGCCCGTGGCCGCCGCACTGGCCACCCGCGCGCCCCGGCTGCCGCACCGCGCGGCCGTCACCGGCGACGACCCCCGCACCGGACTGCGGGCCCTCGCCGAGGGCCGCCCCGCCCCGGACGTCCTGCTCGGCACCGCCCGCCCGCGCGGCAAGACGGTGTTCGTCTTCCCCGGCCAGGGCTCGCAGTGGTCCGGCATGGCCCTCGACCTGCACCGCGAGTCCCAGGTCTTCCGCGCCCAGCTCGACGACTGCGCCGCCGCCCTCGAACCCCACATCGGCCGGAACCTCCTCGACGCGCTCGCCGGACCCCTCGACCGGGTCGACGTCGTCCAGCCCGCCCTGTGGGCCGTCATGATCTCCGTCGCCGCCCTGTGGCGACACCACGGCGTGACCCCCGACGCGGTCCTCGGCCACTCCCAGGGCGAGATAGCCGCCGCATACGTGGCGGGCGCCCTGTCCCTCGATGACTCCGCCGCCGTCGTCGCCCTGCGCAGCAAGGCCATCACCCGCCTCGCCGGCACCGGCGGCATGGCGTCCGTCCAGCTCCCCGCGCCCGAGACCGCACAGCGGATCGAGACCTACGGCGGCTCGGTGGAGATCGCCGCGGTCAACGGCCCCGGCAGCACCGTCGTGTCGGGCACGCCCGCCCAACTGGCCGACCTCGTCGCCGCCTGCGAGGCCGACGGCGTCCGCGCCCGGCTCATCCCGGTGGACTACGCCTCCCACTCGGCGCACGTCGAGGCCCTGCGCGACGAGATCCGCACCGCACTGTCCGGCATCCGGCCGCGCCCCGCCGACGTGCCGTTCCACTCCACGGTCACCGGCGAGATCCTGGCCGGCCCGGAGCTGGACGCCGACTACTGGTTCGCCAACCTGCGCCGGACCGTCGGCTTCGCCGCGGGCACACGCGCGCTCCTCGACCAGGGCCACCGGGCGTTCGTCGAGGTCAGCGCACACCCCGTGCTCACCACCGCGATCGCCGAGACGGCCGAGGAGACGGAGATCTCCGACGCCCTCGTGCTGGAGTCGCTGCGCCGCGACGACGGCGGCCCGGCCCGCTTCCGCACCGCGCTCGCCAAGGCGTACGTGCACGGCGTCGACATCGACTGGCACCTCCCGCCCACCCGCGCCGAGTTGCCCACCCACCCGTTCCAGCGCCGCCGCTACTGGCTGGCCGAACCCGTCCCGGCCGGCGACACCGCCGCCCTCGGCCTGCGCCCGGCGGACCACCCGCTGCTCGGCGCCGCACTGCGCACCGCGGACGCCGACACGCTCGTCCTCACCGGACGGCTGTCGCGCACCGACCACCCCTGGCTGGCCGACCACGCCGTCGGCGACTCGGTGCTGCTGCCCGCCACCGCGCTCGTCGAACTCGCCCTGCACGCCGGGGACCGGGTCGGCTGCGGCCGGCTCGCCGAACTGACCCTGCACACGCCGGTCGTCCTCGACGCCGACCTGGACCTCCAGCTCCTGATCGGCCCCGAGACCGACGCCGGACGCCCGATCGGCGTGCACACCAGCCCGAGCGGCACGGACGACTGGACCCGGCACGCGGACGGCGTCCTCACCGCCGAGACCCCCGCCGCACCCGGCGACCTGACCTCCTGGCCGCCGCCCGGCGCGCACGCCGTCCCGCGGGACGGGTTCTACGCGTCCCTGGCCGACCGCGGCTACACCTACGGCCCGGCCTTCCGCGGCGTGCGCGCCGCCTGGCAGGACGGCGACATCCTCTACGCCTCGGTCGCATTACCCGACGACCAGGACGTCACCGGCTTCGGGCTGCACCCCGCGCTGCTCGACGCCTCGCTGCACCCGGCCGGCCTGGCCGACGCGGACGGCGTCCGGATCCCGTTCAGCTGGACCGACGTCCGCCTGCACGCCACCGGCGCCCGAGCGGTCCGGGTACGGCTGACTCCGACCGGGCCGGGGGCGATCGCCCTGCTCGTGACCGACGAGGACGGGCAGCCGGTGGCCTCGGTGGGCGAACTGGCCCTGCGGCCGGTCGACCCGGGCACGCTACGGCGGACCCGCACGGATCTCTCGGCCCTCTCGGCCCTCTTCGGCCTGGACCTGGTGCCCGTCGAACTGCCGGACCCGCCCGCCGAACAGCACTGGATCACCCTCCCGACGGACGCTCCCGACCACCCGGCCGCCGCGGCGTCGGCGTCGGCCGCGCTGTGGACCTGCCCGGCCGGCGAGCTGGAGGACGTCGTCGCCCGGACCCTCGACGTCGTCCGGGAGTGGCTCGCCGACCCCGCGCTCGCCGCCGTCCCGCTCGTCGTCCTCACCCGCACCGACGAACTCGCCCACCGTGCGGTGGCCGGACTGCTGCGCACCGCGCGCACCGAACACCCCGGCCGGCTCCGCCACATCGAGGCCGACGACCACCCGCACACCCTGCGCGCCGTGCCCGCCGCGCTCGCCGCCGACCACCCCGAACTGGTCCTGCGCGGCGGACTCGGGGCGGTCCCCAGGCTCGTCCGGGCCGCCGCCTCGCCACCGCTGGCCGAACCGGCGGACCGGCCCTGGCGACTGTCCCTGACCTACCGCGGCGAGCTCGACGCCATGTCGCTCACCCCCTGCCCCGAACTGCTCCGCCCGCTCGACCCGGGCGAGGTGCGGATCGCGGTCCGGGCCGGCGGCCTGAACTTCAAGGCTGTGCTGCTGGAACTCGGCATGGTGGCCCAGGACCAGTGGTCCTCGCTCGGCGAAGGCGCCGGAATCGTGCTGGAGGTCGGCTCCGACGTCACCCGACTGGCCCCCGGCGACCGGGTGATGGGCCTGTTCACCGGCGGCCTGGCCGCCGTCACGATCTCCGACCGCAGACTCGTCGTGCCCATGCCCGAGCGGCTGTCGTTCGCTCAGGCCGCCGGCGTCCCGGTGGTCTACCTGACGGCCTACTACGGCCTCGCGGACCTGGCCGGACTCCGGGCCGGCGAGTCGCTCCTGCTGCACACCGCCACCGGCGGCGTCGGCTTCGCGGCCCTTCAACTCGCCCGGCACTGGGGCGCCGAGGTCTTCGGCACCGCCAGCGCCGGCAAACGGGACGTGCTGCGCGCCTGGGGCTTCGACGACGACCACCTCGCCGACTCCCGCAGCCTCGGCTACGCCACGAAGTTCGCGAACTCCACCGGCGGCCGCGGCGTGGACGTCGTCCTCAACTCCCTGGCCCACGAGCACGTCGAGGAGTCGCTGACCCTGCTGTCGCACGGCGGACGGTTCGTGGAGATGGGCAAGACCGACATCCGCGACGCCGACGACATCGCGCAGCGCCATCCCGGCGTCCGCTACCGGGCGTTCGACGTGATGGACGCCGGCTTCGAGCGCATCGCGCAGATGCTGGCGGAGATCCGCGCCCTGTTCGACGCGGGCGCGCTGCAACCCATGCCGCTGACCACCTTCGACGTCCACCGCGCGCCGCAGGCGTTCCGGTACCTCAGCCAGGCACGGCACGTCGGCAAGATCGTGCTGACCGTGCCCGCACCGCTCGACCCCGACGGCACGGTGCTCGTCACCGGCGGCACCGGAGTGCTCGGCGGGCTCGTCGCCCGGCACCTGGTCGCCCGACACGGCGTGCGGCGCCTGCTGTTGACGAGCCGCAGCGGCCCGGCCGCCGACGGCGCGAGCGAACTGGCCGCCGAGCTGCGCGCGGCGGGCGCCGAGGTCCGGGTGGCGGCCTGCGATGTCGCCGACCGGGAGTCGATGGCCGAACTGATCCGTGCCACGGACCGGCTCACCGGAGTCGTCCACACGGCCGGCGTGCTCTCCGACGGCGTGCTGGAGGCCCTGACCCGCGACGACCTCGACACCGTCCTGCGGACGAAGGCACGCTCGGCCCGGCAGCTGCACGAGCTGACCCAGGACCACGATCTCTCGCTCTTCGTGCTCTTCTCCTCCGCCGCCGGCGTGCTGGGCAACGCGGGCCAGGGCGGGTACGCCGCGGCCAACGCGTTCCTCGACGGACTCGCGGAACACCGGCGCGCCCTCGGGCTGCCGGGCACGTCCATCGCCTGGGGCCTGTGGGCGCAGGTGAGTGCCATGACCGGCCGGATGAGCGAGGCCGACCGGGAGCGGCTGGCCGCCATGGGCCTGGGCGCGATCACCGACGAGCAGGGCCTCGCCCTTTTCGACGCCGCACTCGCCCAGCACCGCGCCCTGACGGTGGCGGTCCCCGTGGACATGGCCCGCCTGCGCGCAAGCGGCCGCCCGGTGCCCGAGATGCTCTCCGCCCTGGACCCGGCCGGCGCGGTCCGCCGCCGGGTCGTGACATCGACAACCGCCACAACACAGTCGGACCGGCTCCTCGCGCTGCCCGAACGACAGCGGCGCAAGGAACTCCTGGACCTGGTGCGGGAATCGGCGGTGGTCGTCCTCGGGCACGGCACGACGGCCGCGGTCGACGGGGACAGCGCCTTCAAGGAACTCGGGTTCGACTCGCTGACCGCGGTGGAACTGCGCAACCGACTCGGCAACAGCACCGGACTACGACTGCCGCCGACGGTCGTCTTCGACCACCCGACACCGGCCGAGCTCGCCGGATACCTGGACGAACTGCTCGTGCCCGCCCAGGAGACGACGGCCCGCTCGGTCGTGACGGAACTCGACCGGCTCGCCGTGGCCCACCTCGACGACGACGAGCGGGCCCTGCTCGCCAAGCGGCTCCAGGAGGCGCTGCGCACGCTCACCGCGACCGCCGACGCGCAGGACGAGGAGCGGGACTTCACCGCGGCCTCCGACGACGAACTCTTCGACTTCATCGACGGCGAACTGGATACCGCATGACCGCGCCAGGCCGGAACGGAAGGGGGCTGCCCGGGATGTCCACCAACGAACAGAAGCTTCGGGAGTATCTGAGGCGGGCCACGACGGACCTGCACCAGGCACGGCGGGAACTGCGCGACGCCGAGACCGCCGCCCGCGAGCCGATCGCGATCGTCGGCATGGCCGGCCGCTTCCCCGGCGGCGCCCGCACCCCCGACGGGCTGTGGGAACTCGTCCGCGACGGCGGGGAGGCCCTCACGGAGTTCCCGACCGACCGCGGCTGGGACCTCGACCGGCTGTCCGACCCGGATCCCGACACCCCGGGCACCACCTACCTCACCCGCGGCGGATTCCTGCCCGACGCCGCCCGCTTCGACGCCGAGTTCTTCGGCATCTCGCCGCGCGAGGCGGTGGCGATGGACCCGCAGCAGCGGGTGCTGCTGGAGACCTCGTGGGAGGCGCTGGAGAGCGCCCGCATCGACCCCGCGTCGCTCAGGGGAAGCGCGGGCGGCGTGTTCGTCGGGGTCATCCCGCAGGAGTACATGCCGCGGGCGGGGGAGACCCCCGAGGAGCTGGAGGGCTTCGTGCTCACCGGCGGCACGACGAGCGTGGCATCGGGCCGGATCGCCTATGTGCTGGGGCTCGTGGGCCCCGCGGTGACCGTGGACACGGCCTGTTCGTCGTCGCTGGTGTCGATGCATCTGGCGGAACAGTCGCTGCGCAGCGGGGAGTGCGACATCGCGCTGGCGGGCGGGGCCACGGTGATGGCCGGCCCCAGCGTGTTCGTGGAGTTCTCCCGGCAGCGCGGACTGGCGCGGGACGGCCGCTGCAAGGCGTTCTCGGCCGCGGCCGACGGCACCGGTTTTTCCGAGGGCGTCGGCGTACTGGTGCTCGCCCGGCTGTCCGAGGCGCAGCGGCGGGGTCTGCCGGTGCTGGCGGTGATCCGGGGCAGTGCGGTGAACTCGGACGGCGCGTCGAACGGTCTGACGGCGCCGAGCGGTCCGTCGCAGCAGCGGGTGATCCGTCAGGCGCTGGCCAACGCGGGGCTGTCCCCGGCGGAGGTGGACGTCGTCGAGGCGCACGGCACGGGCACGCGGCTGGGCGATCCGATCGAGGCGCAGGCCCTGCTGGCGACCTACGGGGAGTCGAGGCCGGACGAACAGCCTCTGCTGCTCGGCTCGTTGAAGTCGAACATCGGCCACACCCAGGGCGCGGCGGGCGTCGCCGGTGTGATCAAGATGGTGATGGCGATGCGGCACGGGATCGTGCCGAAGACCCTGCACGTGGACGAGCCGACGCCGGCGGTGGACTGGTCGGCGGGGTCGGTGGAGTTGGTGACCGAGGCCCGGCCGTGGCCCGAGACCGGACGTCCCCGGCGGGCGGCCGTCTCCTCCTTCGGGATTAGCGGCACCAACGCCCACATCGTGCTGGAACAGGCACCTGTCCCGGAGCCGGTGACGGACTCCAGTGTGTCGGGTTCCGGTGTGGTGCCGGTGGTGGTGTCGGCGAGGTCGGCGGGTGCGTTGCGGGAGCAGGCGCGGGCGTTGGCGTCGGTGGTCGAACAGGGCGTGCCGCTGCGGGACTTGGCGTGGTCGTCTGCGGTGACCCGCTCGGCGTTCGAGCACCGGGCGGTGATCGTCGCCGACACCCCCGACGAACTCACCGCAGGGCTCGGGGTGTTGGCCGCGGGCGAGCCGGGCGCGGGCGTGGTGTCCGCCGTGGCGGCGGAGGGCCGGACGGGGTTCCTGTTCACGGGTCAGGGCGCTCAGCGGGCTGGGATGGGCCGTGAACTCTACGACGCCTGGCCGGTGTTCGCGGCGGCGTTCGACGAGGTGTGCGCGGGGTTCGAGGGGCTGCTGCCGGGACCGTTGAAGGAGGTCGTGTTCGGGGGTGCGGGGCTGGACGAGACGGGGTGGACGCAGCCCGCGCTGTTCGCGGTCGAGGTGGCCCTGTTCCGGCTGGTGGAGTCCTGGGGCGTGGTCCCCGACTTCGTGACCGGCCACTCGGTCGGCGAACTCGCCGCCGCCCACTGCGCCGGCGTCCTCACTCTGGCGGACGCATGCCGGGTGGTCGCGGCCCGGGGCCGGCTGATGCAGGCCCTCCCCGCAGGCGGCGCGATGATCGCCGTCCAGGCCACCGAAACCGAAGCCCAACAACTCCTGCACGGGCACGAGGCCGTCGCCGGGATCGCCGCGGTCAACGGCCCCCAGGCGGTCGTCATCTCCGGCGACGAGGACACCGTCACCGCCCTCGCCGAAACACTCCACAGCCAGGGACGCAAAACCAACCGCCTCACCGTCAGCCACGCCTTCCACTCCCCGCTGATGGACCCGGTGCTGGCCGAGTTCACGGCCGTGCTGG
>NZ_JBSFEV010000068.1:0-25549 GCF_053594615.1 Streptomyces sp. NPDC001858 | reverse complement strand
GCCCTTGTGCTACCCGTGAGTGGTGTTCAGAGTGCTGCTCTTCAGATCCGCGCGGAGCGACCCGCGCGGCGGGTCCCTCCGGGCTTCGCCCGGAGCAAGCGAACGGTTGCGCTCCGCGCAACCGTTGCGCTCACGCTCCGCGTGAGCGCGAGCTGGGTCACTGCGTGACCCAGCATCAACTCACGGGCTGCGCCCGCGAGTTGGGCGCGAGCCGCTGCGCGCCACGCGCCACGGCCGCGCTGCGGCCGATCCCGCCCGAGCCCCGAACGGGGCCTCCGCTGCGCTCCAGCCCCCAACCCCCAGACCGTGAAAGGTGAACGTGAGGAAAAGCAGCAGCAAGGAGGAGAGGGAGGTTGGGGAACAGGGCGCGGGTGAGTCAGGGGGTGGGGACGGGTGGTGACGGAGGATCAGGGAGAGGGTGACACCTGGAGGCGGTGACTCGTTCGAGTGAGCTCCGATCGGCTGGAGTGCTTCACTTCGAAGCACTAGATAGACTCTGGAATCGATAGGGCGTACCTCCCGCGCAAGGAATGCCCCCTTTTAATTCTAGTTGCCGATTTCCAGTTGAATTCGACTTACGTGCAGCCGGAAAACTCGCTACGCCTCACTGAGCTTAGCCAAAGAAAGGAACCTCGGATATGGAGAATTCGAAATTCAGCCTGCGGAGGTACAGGAGCCGACCGGCCCCCGGGCCGGACGGCGTAACCAATTTCCGGCCCCAGCCGCGCCTTGCTGCTGCTTGTTCGTCACGGTCGCCACCACCCGAGACTCAGAGCCGCTGGTGCCGCCTATGGTCTGCAGCTGGTCGACGGAGCCGCACGCGAAGCCGCCTGAGCCACCAGGCCGTCGACGCGAGTGCCGGCCGCCGACGGCGGCGCCGCGGTGGTGCCGGCCGCCGTTCGCGCTGACCTCAGCCACCTAATACCTACCGAAACCAAGAACCTGCTGGTCAGGGCGATGCAGTTTCGACGTTCTGTCCACTCAGCCGGTACACAACGCCGTCGATATGTACCTCCTGAGGAGTCACATCGACGGCCAAATGTCAGCAGGGCCGACAGTGCAGAGCGTAAAACGTCAGCCACGCCGACATTCGCGGGGGCGTTCCGTTGAGTCGGTCCGCTGGAGCGCGCAGGGGGGAGATCTGTCCCCCCTGGGGGGACACAACACGCCGGAACGTCAGCCAGACCGACATATCTGTCGGCGTGACTGACATACTGCTGGCGTCCAAGATCAGCGAAGTGGAGAGCAGCCTCGTGTCATCCGAGCCACAGCGCCGTCGTCCCGCAGCGAAGCGCGCGCCGCGCCGCCCGGAGCTGCCCCTTGACGATGAGATCCAGGCGTGGTCGAAGCCGACCAGGCCGGTTGAGGACCTGGATTCGCTCGCTGGCCGCTACCCGGACCGGCACATCTCGCTGAGCAGCAAGCGCAAGCCGATGGAGTTCTACGACACTCCGGAGCGGCCGAAGGCGTTCTCCATGGACTCGCTGGAGTTCTTCTTCCTGATCGCGCAGTACTTCCGCGAGGCCCTGCCCCTGCGGCTGATCCTGCTGATGATCGCCTGCCAGAAGGCCGGCGGGCAGATCCGGCTGACCCAGGAGGAGATGTCGACGGTCCTGGACGTGCAGCGAGCGAAGATCAACGAGGCCCTCGGGGAAGTGATGTCGCACGGCATCGTCTTCAAGGTGCGCCGGGGCGTCTACCAGTTCAACCCGCCCTACTCGTACCGTGTAGCTGAGTTCATCCCGGGCACCGAGCTGGTCGAAGCCGAGTACGTCCAGGTCGACCAGGACAGGACGATCGCGAAGATCCGCAAGGATGAGAGCCTGCCGCAGCTGGTGCGGTTCCCGTCGCTGGAGCACATGCGCGAGGCGATCGAGGAACTGCGCAAGAAGCGGGCTGAAGAACGCGCTGCACGCCGGTTGGCCCGTGCCCAGCGCCAGGAGGAGGGAACAGCCCAGTGAGCACCTTGAAGTGGGCGGCGACCAACGCCGACAGCCTTCTCGCCGACCTGGACCTGCCGCCTGCCGCCTACCGCGCGCTGCTCAAGCTCCGGGGACGCAGCGAGGCCGGCGGACGCATCAGCATCGACCAGGCCGCCCTCGGTGAACTGCTCGGGCTCAGCCGCCCCAGCGTGAACGCCGCACTGCGGGAGCTGGAGCTGGCCAAGCTCGTCAAGAAGGTCCGCAACGGCGTCTATCAGATCAACCCGATGCTGGCCGGCCACGCCTCCCCCGAGGACGCCCTGGCCGCCGTGAAGGCGATGCCCAAGGCAGACCGACTGGACAGCAAGACGTACGTGGCGAACTACCACAAGGCCGTCGCCGCCTACCAGGACCAACTTGCCGAGCAGCGCAAGAAGCGAGCGGCCGTCGCCGCCGCGAAGAAGGCCACGGCCGCTAAGAGGCGCGGCTCTCTGCACGCCGTCGGCTGACCCGGCCGCCCGCCCGGCCGGGTGACACGACATCGCGGCGCTGCACCTGCGGGTGCAGCGCCGTTCGCGTGCTCGGTGTCGACGTCGACACCGAGCACCCCCGCCGTGACGCTTACGGATGGATCCGTGTGTCAGGAGGCGCGGCGTTCCGCCTCGCTGCCGGTGGCTGGCGTAGTGGTGGAGCGTGACCCACGACTACGGCTTGCTGCTGTTCGATGAGATGCATGAGCGCTTCGGCCGCCGCGCCGGGTGGCCCCCGAGCGCCTCGCTCGTCTCCCCGTTCTTCCGGATCATCTTCGAGACCCTGGGGCCCGAAGAGGCCGGCGCCTTCTTCGAGAAAGCCCGCCAGGCCCACCGCAGGGAGCACGAGGTGGCTGATGCCGGGACGTACCAGTTCGGCTTCGTCCAGTACCTCTCGGTCGCGATCGACGACAGCTGGCACGGCAGCCTGCGACACGTGGCGGCGTGGGAGGCGATGAAAGCGGCCCACGAGATCACCCGCGCCGACACCCCCGACTTCGAGCAGTACATCGACACCGCCGTCAACGTCTGCACAGAGATCTCCAGAACCCATCCCCGGCTGGCCATGGCCGCGCCCGCCTCGTAGCGCGGTCAGCCGCTCATCAGGACGACGTCGCGCCCTCGCCATGGGGGAGCGGCGCCGCTTTTCGTGCGCGGGATGCGTATGTCAGATCCGTGCACAGCGTTCCCTCGGGCGGGAAACGCCCAGGCCACAGTGGCCGACGGACCGGAGTGTCAACGCTCTCTGGACTGGAGTCTCGAGCAGCCTCCAGACACGATCGAGCAGGACCGAGCAACGGACCTCGTTGCGACCGGCTCTACAACCGAGCAGCACACGCAGCAGCGCCCCGGACGAGGGGGCAGTCCGGGGCGCTGCGCATCAGGACGAGATCAGATTCGCCAGGAGCGAATGCGATCGGCCGCGTCGTACCCGTCAGCACGGCCAGCGTCGATGTCCCGGGCGAGGTCGATCAGCGCGCCGTACGGCGGGTCGACGGCTTCGTCCGCAGCATCCATGTACGCCGTGACGATCGCGGCGCCATACAGCGCGTTGCGGGCCGGGAGGGGGCGCAGCCGGATGATGGCGTGCATCAGGGCCGCCGCGCGCCAGGCGTTGTCGACTGTCACGCCGACTTGCGGGGTGTTGACGCGGTGTCGGGCGACGGCCGCCACGAGGTTGGAGAAGTCGTGGACCGAGGGCTGCTTGGGCAGCACTTCCGCCTGGCGCTCCAGCAGCCAGCGGATGTCGATGTGGAGCTCCACCTCAGGCCGCCCGCCCCGGGACCTTGGCAGCATCCAGACGGGAGGGGGCATCGTCGGGGAACGCCGCGTCGAACGCGTCCGCGTTGTCGGCGACGAACTGGCGGAAGACGTCCGCGGCGCCGTCGAGGCGGGGGTCGCGGACCGCGTTGCGCGCGGCCTCGGTGATGAGCGCGGTGACCGTGGTGCCCTCGGTCTCGGCACGCTCCTGCAGCTGGGTGTGGAGGTCCTCGGGGACCCGGATCGTCACTGACTTCGACATGCTCCGACCGTACAGCAGGGCGTACAGCAAGGGGAGGTGTATGACGGAACCACACCCGGACGAGGACCTGTTCCGCGTTGCCCGCCGGAGGTTGATGACACAGCTGAACAGTGACACAGATGGTCACGACGACCTGGGAAAACAGGGGGTTGATGACACAGATCGGCGCCGATGACACAGATCCGCGGCCCCCGGCTGGACCCAGGACGCAGGTGGACCCAGGTCGCGGGGCCGCCTGGGAAAACGCCGGACCCAGGACCCAGGGACCCAGGTTCGTACGGCGCAGCTGGGTCCCGCCGACGCGAGTCACGGCTGAAGGCGACCGGCCGATCGTGCGACTACAGCCAGTGCCGGTCGGCGGGAGCGTGACACTTTCGGGTGACGGCCCGGAAAACGGCCCTCGGGCCCGGGATTACGGGCCGGACGGGGCAGCGTGACAAGCGTGGGCGGGGTCTGTGACAAGAGGTGTGACAGGCGAGCGTGACGCGTGACGATCACGCTCGGTCAACCGTCTGCCGGTGTCCCGTGACACGGAACCTTGACCGGTTGCCACTGAAGGTTGACCAACGCCGGTTTGTGACACCGAAGATTGATCGCCACAGATCGGGGAGGCGGCATGGTGCCGGGGCTATAGCCGAATGAGACGGTCCCTCGAGCAGCAGATCTGCCTCACATGCCTCGGACCGAGACCATCTGGTCCACGGATTTCTGAACCTTCGGCAAGAACGCCGCGATGGTCTCGCTATCGGGTTCCTCACCAAGCAGGTCCAGCGCGGTCGCGCGGGTGAGGACGATGTCGGCCTGGTAGACCAGGCCTGCGGCCCACACGTCCAGCTCCGCTTCGGTGCCCCCGTCGCCAGGACCGTAATTGATGTACAGAACGGGGAACTCAGCGGAAGAGTCCAAAAGGGTACGGATGTCTGCGACGGTAACCTGCAGCGCTGGCCTGTCGACGGTCGGTTCCATGGCGTGACGCTCCTCCGGCTGATAGTTGAATCAGCCTATGTCCGCTGCGGCGATCAAACTTCAGTGGCAACCGGTCAAGGTTCCGTGTCACGGGACAGCCGGGGCCGGGGTCTTCGGCTCGGTGGGACGCCCTCCGTTGGGGAGGCCGGCCTGCTCCTCCCACGCCCGCACCCAGGTGGTGAGCTCGTCCGCGGTGTACGTCGCGGTTCCGCCCTCCGTCACTCCCTCGGGGACCGGGATGCCGCGCTCACGCGAGCGCTTGAAGTAGGTGCGGATCGTGGCCGGCTTCCACCGCAGGACGTCTTCTTCGAACGCCTCAGCGAGCGAGTACCGGCGGGGGCCGTGGAAGAACTGCTCCATGACGTCGGCCGGAATGGGCTCGGTGGCCTGCTCGGGTACGGGGGCCGGGCGCAGCGGCGGGACGACGGGGCCCTGGCCGCACACGTGCGGGCGGTCCTGGGCGAGCGTCGGCTCCAGCGTCGCCAGGGCTCTGGTGAGCGCCTGGGCGGGGGCGCCGGCGTCGATGGCCTGCGCGGCCAGCTCGCTCACGCGCGCCCCGGCGTTGCGCAGCGCCGCCACCTTGGAGTTGCGCACCCGTACCGCGTCGGCGAGGTCCTTCAGCAGCTGTGTCCATTCCACACCCGTACAACGGCGCCCACCCGCGCGGGGTGACGCTCGGTGAACGGTCCGGGCTGCCGGAGGCGGTCAGGTCACAGGGTTACAGGTCGCCTCTCAGGAACGCTTCCACCTGGGAATTCGCGGGTTCGACCTCACAGGCGAACAGGGTGAATAGGGCATTCGGGCTCACAGGCTCCCGCTCGTGTCACAGGTGGACCGGGAACCTGTGAGGTCTACTCTCCGTGATCAGATCCGGGCCGGAGGCCAGATGTGCGGGCCACGGCACTGCCCGCAGGCGGCGCAGCTGGCGCACGCGAGGCAGAACTGCTTGGGGGTGTGCATGCAGTGGCAGACCGGGTTGGAGTCCGGGTCGTCCTCGCCCTCGTAGTACCGGGGTTCGCCGATCGGGGGCTGGCCGTCGATGTGGACCTGGCCGTTGGCGGTGAGCGTCTCGAAGCGGGTGCCGCACCAGGTCGACTCCGTCCACACGGCGATCACCGTGTCCGGGTCGCCGGTCACGACGCGGTTCCCGGGCGGGAGCCGAGGCCGGCCTCGTGGGCGCGGGCGAGCAGGGTGTTGACGGCGAGCGCGGCCGCGGGGTCGGTCTCGGGCAGCCGGTCGACGGCGGCCCGCTCGTCCTCGCTCAGAGAGTCCAGGAGTCCGGTGCGGGCCAGAGTGCGCAGCAGGGCGTGGCACAGGACGTCGGGGGCGAGCGCGGCACGGCGGGCGGCTTCGGCCTTCTCCTCCTGGAGGCGCCGCTCGTCCTCCAACTGCCGGGCGCGCTCGCGTTCGGCGTCGGCCGCCAGCTCGTCCTGGACCACGGCGTCGGCGTCCGGGTCGTACGTGCCGCCGGTGTCGGCGAGCAGCTGCACGATGCGCGTCCACTCAGCGACTTCGGCCGGGCCGCGCTCATCGCCGGCGAGGTCCTCGTGGTCGCGGACCATGTGCTGCTGCAGCTCTGCGTCCTCGAGGGCGGGCGCCGCCTCCGGGTGGGTCATACCGCGGGCCCGCCGGCGGACCGAGCGGCGCCCGACCTTCGCCCAGTCGACCGGCTCGCGGGGCGCGGCCGCGCGGTGGGCGGGCACGCGCGGGCGCCGGTGGGATCGGGATGCGGGGGTGCTCACACGAGCCTCCCATTCGTCGCGGAAACGGTGACAGGGAATCCGGCTGCCGCGCGGTGGACGCGGCAGCCGTAGACAGGTTTATCGCAGCGGTGAATTCCGTGCGGCTAAAACGAGATATCGAGCCATTCTATGTCCTTTAATTCGACGTGCAGGCCCGCGCGCCCGCCGCCCTCCCGGCGGAAATAGGCGTCGGCAATGGCCTCCGCAACCAGCTCGTGCAGTTCATCGTCCGTCGCTCCGCTCTCCCGGGCGGCCAGGATCAGGTCGGCGTGCATGGGCGAGACAGCGGTCATGATGTCCCTCACCCGGCCCGCGTCCGAGGACCCCTCAGGGCCGAACCCGAAGAAGGCGCGGCAGGAGATGACGAGCCTTCCAGACGTGACGGCGCGTTGCCTCGCCTGTGCCTTGACCTGCGGTTGCCACTGCGCTTCGGTCTCCTGCACCAGTGCCTCCTGGAGGCGCTTCTGCGGCTTCCTGGCGGCGCCCGAGCGGTAGCGCTCCACAGTGCGGCGGGAGATGCCCAGCCGTTCGGCTACGGCCGTCGTGGAGCCCTTGGCGCGCGTGAGGAGGAATTTCATCTGGGCTCGCGCGGATTTCGGCGCGGGACGGGTGAACAGGGCGCGTTCGGCCCGCCCGAGGCCGTCGAAGAGCTTGCGCCGGAGCGTGGCCGACGCCGGGTTGGTGTGCTGATCATCCATACCCGGCAGCCTCGGGCCGGGCCCCTGTGGACAGAGGACGCCGGACGCCGGGAAGGATGGGCGGGGGAGCTCATCATCACGGGAGGGGCGGTTGTGCGGCTGACGGTCGACACCGAGACGGACACCTACGAGCAGGCGATCGCCGCCGTCCAAGCTGCCTACGGGCTGCGGCCGGACGTCCCGGTTGCCTGGCCGGACGTACCCGCCGCGGACCCGCGCCCCGGCCCCCAGAACCTCGCCGACGACGACCTCTCCGACGGCTGGACGGACCAGCTGCTGTTCCACACGATCGCCTCGCTGGTGCCCGGGGCCCGGGCGGTCCTGCGCCGGATCACCGAGCTGGGCGGTGCCGCCTCCTACGAGGACGTGCAGCAGCACTTCGTCTGCCACCCAACGCACCCGATCCCGCCGTCGAAGATCGGCGGCACCCTGACCAGCGTCAAGGCGGTACAGCGCCGGGTCGGCCCGGATGGCGTCGGCCCGCTCCTCCAACGAGATGAACGATCGCGGCGCTACCGCATCGACGACGTGCTCGTGGCCGGCCTCCAGCGGGCCTTCGCCCTCGCCGACGCCCGCCCCGACCTGCTGCGCGGCGAACCGGCCGGACCTGCCGCCTGACCGGGCGTGGTCCGCTTCAGGGCCAGACAGTGGCGGCCTCGGGACGCAGATCCGGCCAGGCGTGCAGTACGTGGGTGACCTTGGCGGTGGGCACGGCGACCCCGGAGGTCACCATCAGGAGCCGTACGTACTCCACGTCGTCGACGACCGCGGTGAACTCGTCACCGTTGGACGCGTCGAAGGCCAGGAGCAGCCCGTAGCCGGTGTCCGTGCGCTCCAGGCCGACGCCCCAGCAGAACTCCCGGTAGGCGTCGGCCTCCATGGTGGTGGGGGTGACGAGCGCCACCCGATGGATGGTGATCATGCGGTCTCCTCTGCGCTGGTGATGGTGAACAGAGCTGCTCCCCGTACACAGGGCGTACGGGGAGCAGCTCGGGATGGTGGGCAGGTGTCGTCGACCGATGCGCGGCCGCGGCGTGTGCGTACCTATAGGGGCTCGGTGACAGCACTTTGGAGGTTCTTGTCACCCGGATGTGTGACAGGTCGAACGTGATTGCCGACGCCTGCGCCGCAGGGCCGGCGACCGGCACGCCGGGCTCCCGGCCACGCGGGGTCGAACTAATATCCCGACGACCTCCTCAAGGTGCAGCGCGACCTCCAGGCAGCGCGCGCCGGTCTTGCGGTGCTGTTCAAGAAACTGCCCTACAGCGTGGAGCCGATGGAGGCCTGGGCGCGGCCCGAGGGCTACGGGCTCCCCACGTCCCCCGCCCGCCCGGACTCCCCCGGCTGGACGGACTCCGAGCAGCAGCAGGTCGCCGAACTACGCGAACTGGCCGCCGCGATCGTCACGCACGGCTTCTGGACCGTGGTCGACGGACCGGAACGCCCGGACGCCCGCAGCGGTCTCCGGCACGCCACCGTGCGAGCGCTCCTCCACGAGCGCCGCCAGACCCTCGATGGATGGCGGTTCCGCGTCTCCATCCCGGCCTGGCAGAACACCGAGGACGGGGGTGTGGAGCCCGTCAGGTACACGGTGTGGGTGAAGGCTCCTGAGCACGTGGAACCCGTCGACGGCGTCTCATACGACGACGTCCCCACCACCCGGCTTCCGCCGCCGATCGAGCGGGAGATCCTCAGACCGCGCCGCCCGACCGGCTGGGTACTGCAGAAGCTGCACGGCCAGCGCGGTCCTGACCGTGGCGTCCTGCACGCTCCCGACTGTGTCGAGGCACCGCAGGGTGCTCCCGTGCTGAAGGTGGACCAGGCCCTGGACGCTGCCGAGAAAGCGGGCGTCCGACTGTGCACGCTGTGCGGTGCCGCCCAGGAGCTGGAGCCTCTGCTGGACGGCTTCGACCACGGCTTCGACCAGGGCTCCTGACGCGCAGCGCTATCGAGGACCAGTCCGTGCGCGCCGCAGCCGACCACATGGTCACGCTGACCTACGCGATGCGCGACGCGTACGCCACCACCCAGGAGCTGACCGCCGCCCGCGAGGCCGCGAAGGTCGCCCACGACACCTTCGTCGACGCCGCTGCCGGCTACCTCGCCCGGACCGCCACCGCGCCGCACCCGCGTGCCGCCAGGGCCGTCGACTCGGAATGTCATCGCTCTCCGGCGACTCCACCCACCACAGCCTCCCCTCGCATCCACGCACCCAATCGGAGTTCCCATGGAGCAGCAGTCGAAGGCCCTCGCCCGGATCAGCAGCGTCGAGACGTCGGCCGAACGGGAGTCGGCACCACCATCGGACGTGGCCGTGCTTGCGGCAGCCGCGGCCGCCGCGCTGGGTCTGCTCACTGACGCCGTCCGGCGCGGCGGCGCTGACCCGGACGACATCGTCCAGGCCCTCAAGGCCGCCGGCGTCCACGAGGCGTTCGCCAGCGTCTTCGACGCCGCCTCCGAGCGCGTCATGGAGGCCGCCGACGACCCGTACGACTTCGACGTACGGCTGCACGCCGACAACCTCGCCGGGGCCGCGGGCGACGTCCGCCGCGCCTTCGAATGGCTCTAGAAACCCGCCCAGCACCCGCCACCGCCCCATGGGAAGGCCCCGATGACCACCCAGCCCGAGCACACCAACCCCGTTCCCGACCTCACGATCCCGCTCTCCACCGCCGACGCCCAGGCCCTGGGCGATGACGTTGGGCAGCTCGCCATGCGGCTCGGTTCGGTACTGCACGGCCTTGCGCAGCTGCACGCCAGCGGGGCGAGCACCGAGGACCTCGCGAACACGATCCTGGTGTCCAACGGTCTGCTGAACCGGCTGGAGGGGGCATCCGGGACGCCGCCGTACGCCAGCACGCGCCGCGCAGGGCGGCTCGTGCGGGGCGCTGGCGAGCTCCATGGGCGTCACCCGGGCCACCGCGCAGTCCCGCCGCGACACCCTGGTGAAGAAGACCCCGAGCCCGATGGAGCGGTGGGCCGCAGGCGAGACGGAGTAACCCCGAGCAGCAGCGCCGTGCAGCAAACAATCGTTTGGCTGCTGCACGGCGCTGCTGCGTGCAGCAACGGGCCCTGCTGCCCATGCAGCACCCTTGTGCCACCAGGCCCGAGGGGCGGAGTGTCAACGGTCCCCGGCATCACGAGCAGCGCCCCAGCCGCCCACGAGCAGCAGCCGGGCAACACCGAGCAACGGATCCCACGGCAACCGGCGCTGCACCGTGCAGTACAAGCAGCAGCGCCCCGGACCACGACGGTCCGGGGCGCTGCCGCGGGGTGCTCGGGAGGCCCTACGCCTCAACGTACGCGACGATCGTGATCGACCCCAGGGCCGTCACGTAGTAGATCACCCGCACGCCGTCGATCTCGTCGACGTAGTCGCGCAGCAGGGTCCCGGGCACCTCGGTGCCGAGCGCTGGGTTGACGCTGATGGCGACGATCGCGCGGTCCAGGCGGTGCGTCTCGGTCGCGATGAGCTTCGCCAGCTGGGTGAGCGCGGGTTCCACCAGGATGACCCGGGAGCGCCGCGTGCCATGCTCAGGCGACACGGGCCTGCCCGTCGGCGAGACGGGCGAGATGGGTGTCGCGGGCGACCTCCCATGGCACGCCGGACTCGGGCGAGGGGTAACCGTGTTCGGCGATGTCCTCGAGGACGGAGGCGAGGACATCGACTCGCGCGCGCTGGTCGGCCGCGTATTTAAGGACCGAGGCGGCGGCAGATTCGTCGAGCGGCTGGCGGTCGGGCGGCGGGGCGGCCGGCTCCTGGCTCATCGAGGGCTCCCAGGGCGTCGTCTGGCGTGTCTCCTCACAGTATCGCCGGGGTGCCGTACCGGTCTGCGGTACGAACGAAACCCGGCCCGATGACACAGGTGAACAGTGACACAGGCGAGCGCTTCTACCAGGGAAAACGGGGGGTGATGACACAGAGCGGCGCCCATGACACAGATCCTGGACCCATGTGGACCCAGGCCACAGGGACCCACGTGGACCCTGGGTTCGAACGGCATAGCCGGGTCCGGCGTCGGTGAGCCTGCGACAGGCCTTCCACGAGCTGGGCGACCACGTCCGGGCCAGTTGCTGCTGGCCGCTTCAGACGCCCCGGAGGACCTCGTTGCGCAGGGCGTGCAGCAGCGTCAGGGCGTCCTGGTCGTCGGCATCGGTGAACGCATGGATCGCCAGGAGGACGGATCCGGCGACCAGCTTCGCGGTGGCGGGGTCGTCGCCGGCGAGAGACGCCTGATTGTGCAGGGCATCGGTCAGGACGAAGACCACCCGGGCCATCGGGTCACTGTTGATCTCTGCGACTAGCCGGCCCGTTTCGTCGTAGTCCATGGTGGCGTCGATACCGAAGGCGGCGATGAGGATGCGGTGGAGTGTGTGCTGCCCGTACGAGGCGAGCAGCGCTGGCAGCGGGCGTTCGCCCTCCCTGCCGGCCAGGGCCGCCAGGGCCTCATCGTTGTTTCCGACGACGGCCTCCAGCGCGGCCAGGGCACGCAGGTGCTCATCGTCAGTCAGCTCGATGTTCATGTGACCGCACGGTAGGCCAGCGCCTGCACCGCGCGGCAGTGTTCTCCCAGAAACCACCCGTCACGGTGCCTATCCGCGGACGGCCCGGAGGGGTGCTCTGTCACGCGTCACGCTGTCACGCTGATCCGGACTCTGGTGGGGGAAGGCCTGGTCCACGCCCTGGAAATGGGACATCAGAGGGCATTCTTGCGGGTGCTGTCACGCTCCAACCGGCGAGCATGACAGTGGCGTTGTTGGATGTGCGTGTCTCATGACAAGGCGATCTTGACCGGTTGACTCCTGACCTTGGCCGGATGGAGTGGCGGAACTGTTCAGTCCCCCCTTCCTCGAGGTGTCCACCACCGTCCGAACGGCATAGTGTCGGAGTGACTACGCCACCTGACTGCCTGGACCTTCCCGCCCGCCGGCGCCGCAACGCACGGCTGATCGGTGCCCTGACCCGGCTGATCGGCGCCTGCGCCGAAGCGGCGGGCGCGGTGTATGAGCCGATCGCCGCCGCTCCGCCCGGCCAGGAGGCCGTGGAGGTGGCCCTGTTGCCGTGTATCCAGGTCAGTCTCAGCGCCGGCCTCCTGCTGGACCGGGCCCGTGCCGAGGATGACGCCCGGTGGCCGGCCGCCCGGGTGCGGGAGCGGGAGGAGGCCCGGCGGACGTACGCCGCGCGGTGCGCCGTGGCGCAGGCCGAGGAACTCACGGAGCCGGCCGACCCGCCAGGCGTGAACGGTGTGCCGCTGCCGACGGTGGAGCAGGCCGCCGCGATGGAACTGGCAGGTGCCGGTGACGACGTCGCTGCGTGCTGGCGGCACGATCCGCAGGAGGCCGTCGCCCTGGTGCGTGAGCTGGTGGCCAGCGGCGAGTACACCGCAGACGAGGTCCTCACCGACGCGGTCGACTCCGCAGTGCTCGCCGGTCTGCTGACATTGCAGGAGGTGCGCACCGCCTCCGATCCGAGCACGGCGGCGGAACTCTGCCTGAGCGCCGTCGGCCACATCGCGCTCGCGGTCACCCTGGCCAGCGCCGACCTGGACTGACCCGGCCGCGTGGCAGTGAGGTTGACCTGGCGATCAGTCAAGATCAGCTGACCGGGAGCCTGTGAGGTTGCCCTCGGTGATCAGGGCCGGGCCGGGGGCCAGATGTGCGGATGACGGCACTGCCCGCAGTCAGCGCACCCGGCGTAGGTGAGGCAGAACTGCTTGGGGGTACGCGGGCAGTGGCAGATCGGGTTGTAGTCGGGGTCGTCCTCGCCCTCGTACCGCGGCTCGCCCAGCGGGGTCGGCCGTCGACGTGGACCTGGCCGTCGGCGGTGAGCGTCTCGTACCGGGTGCCGCACCAGGTCGACTCCACCCACACGGCGACGACCGTGTCAGGGTCGCCCGTCACAACGCGGTCCCGGATGCAGGGCGGCTCCGGCTTGGTGGGCGCGGGCGAGCAGTGCGTTGACGGCGAGCGCGGCCGCGGGGTCGGATTCGGGCAGCTGGTTGACGGCGGCCCGCTCGTCCTTGGTGAGGGAGTCCAGCAGGCCGGTGCGGGTGAGGGTGCGCAGCAGTGCGTGGCGCAGGACGTCGGGGGCGAGCGCGGCGCGGCGGGCGGCTTCGGCTTCCTCCTCCTGGAGGCGCTGCTTGTCGTTCTCCAGCTGCCGGGCGCGCTCGCGTTCGGCGTCGGCGGCCAGCTCGTCCTGGACCACGGCGTCGGCGTCCGGGTCGTACACGCCGCCGGAGTCGGCGAGCAGCTGCACGATGCGCGCCCACCCCCCGAGTTCGGCCGGGCCGCGCTCATCGTCGGCCAGGTCCTGGCGGTCGCGGTCCATGTGCCGCTGCAGTTCGGCTTCCTCGAGGGCGGCAGCCGCCTCCGAGTGGGTCATCCCGCGGGCGCGCCGTCGTACCGAGTTGCGGCCGACCCTAGCCCAGTCGATCGGATCACGGGACGCGGCGCCGCGCGCGGCGGGGACGCCGGGGCGTCGGCGGGATCGGGGTGCGGGGGTGCTCACACGAGCCTCCCAATCGTCGTGGAGAGGGTGACGGGAAATCCGGCTGCCGCGCGGTGGGCGCGGCAGCCGTAGTGTGCCGAAGCACGGTAGGTGTCACCCACAGCTCCTACAGACCTGCGGGTTTGCGGCGGTGAGGCACCGCAGTTGTCATCAGGTCTGCACGCTACTTGTCGCCGTCAGCCAGGAAAGCACAGTTGCTGTCACCGTCGGCCGCTCACGCTCGTCAGCTCAGCGTTCCAGCCGACTCGCAGGAGCGCTGCAGGGCAGGTCCGAGCGGTTCGCTGTGGCTGGTAGGGCCCCCGTGGATCGCGAAGGGCGCCCCTCTAGCCTGGCCTCATGACGGATGCGGGGGATTTCCGGGTCGGTGACGTGCTGTCAGTCGTCTGTCCTTTCACGCCGGCCAGAGTTGAGCAGGCTGTGATGTGGGACTACGTGTCGGTGCGATGGCCGTGGTGGGACATCGACGCCGACAGCGAGTTCGTGCACTGGAACGGGGTCGTTGCCCTGGGCGTGAACAGCAGTGCGCGCGTCGGGCCTGAAGTAGAGGCGGAGCTGTTTCGAACTGACCCGCCGCCCGAGCAACTGCATCCGGGAGACTTCTGCCGGGTCGGTGTACCACCGACGGTGGTACACGTGACGGCTGTCGACCATCACGATCCGCCGATGGAGACGGGCTGGCTACCACGCCCCCATCTCACCGTGGCTGTGCTGCGCCGCGGCCTGTCCTACCGCGAGTTTCCGGACGAGAGCCATCTCGACGGCACGGGTTACACCCTTCACCCTGGCGACGGGATCCCCTTCACTTTCGAGCTGTTGATGCGGCCGTACGCTGCTCTCCTGCCCGGCGATGAGATCGCCGACGCAGCCGGGCGAGCCTGGCAATTCGAGGGGCCCTGGGACTGGATCGCCTTCGATGGAGCGCCGACGGGAGCGGGCCCTGAGTGGCCGCTCGTCCTGTTGACCCGCGCCGGAACGCCGAGCTCCGGCGTAGACGCGGAGGCAGTGGCCGCAAGCACGGCAATCGGTTCCCATCAGGAGACCGTCCGGCGGTGGATGTCGCTTACCGACGCCTCACCCACGCCCTGACCGGACGATGGGTCCGTCTTTTTACGCGCTTGCTGACCTCGGTGACAACCAGCCTGCCTATGTAACAACTACCGTGCTTCGGCTCAGTAGACAGGTTTATAGCAGCCGTGAATTCGGTGTGGCTAAAACTTGATATCGAGCCATTCCACCTCCGAGAATTTCACCTCCACGCCCGCGCGCCTGCCGCCGCCCTGGCGGAAATAGGCGTCCGCGATGGCCTCCGCAACCAGTGCGTGGAGATCCTTGTCCGTCGCACCGGACTCCTGTGCCGCCAGGATGGCGCGGGCGTGGGAGGACGAGACGGCGACGATGAGGTCCCGTACCCGGCCCGCATCCGAGGTTCCCTCGGGGCCGAATCCGAAGTAGGCGCGGCAGGAGATGACGAACCCCCCAGACGTGCCCGCGCGATGCCTTGCCTGCGCCCTGACCTGCGGTTGCCACTGCGACTCGGTCTCCTGCACCAGAGCCTCCTGGAGGCGCTTCCGGGGCTTCCTGATCGCACCCGAGCGGTAGCGCTCCACCGTGCGGCGGGAGACGCCCAGGCGCTCGGCTACGGCCTTCGTGGAGCCCTTCGCGCGCGTGAGTAGGAATTTCATCTGGGCTTGCGCTGATTTCGGTGCGGGACGGGTGAAGAGGGCTCGTTCGGCGCGTCCGAGGCCGTCGAAGAGCTTGCGTCGGAGCAGGGCCGACACCCTGGCGTGCTGCTGATCATCCATACCGGGCAGCGTCGGACCGCTCCCCTGTGGACAGAGACCGGCCGCCGAGCACGCTTGATCCGGACCCGGGGACGGCGTGGGTCGGGAAGGATGGCGGAATCGATTACCGAGAGGGGCGTCGTGCGGCTGACGATCGACACGGAGACGGACACCTACGAGCAGGCGATGGCCGCCGTCCAGGCCGCCTACGGGCTGCGGCCGGTCGTTCCCAGCACCTGGCCGCCGGCCCCAGCTCCGGACCCCCGGCCCGACCCGCGGGACCTCGCCAGCGAGGACCTCGGAGACGGCTGGACCGACCAGTTGCTGTTCCGTATGGTTGCGGCGCTCACGCCCGGTGCCCGGTCCGTGCTGCGCAGGATCACCGAGCTGGGCGGGAGCTCCACGTACGACGCGGTGCAGCAGTACTTCGCCGTCCACCCGTCCATCCCGATCCCGATTCGGCAGATCGGCGGGACGCTGACCAGCTTCCAGGCAGTGCAGCGCCAGGTCGGCCCGCCCGGTGCGGACCGGCTGCTCCAACGGGATGAGCAGGCCCGGATCTACCGCATCGACCCGGCGCTGGTGGACGGACTCAACCGGGTCTTCCCGCTGGCCGATGCCCGCCCAGACCTACTGCGCCGTGAACCTGCCGGGCCCGTCACCTGATGGTCAGAAGGAGGAGCTGTCGCCGTATCCGCCCCCCGACAGCGGCGCGGTCTGAGGAAGCAGCGCATCGCCGCATACAGGGCAGCCTTCCAACGATGTGGTGTGCGGCGCCGTGGCGACCGGGCTCTCGCAACGGGGGCACTTCAGGGGATCGAGCGGCTTCAGGAGGGCTTCGGCGACAGACCGCACGAGTGCAGTGGGACATCGGTTGGGGCATCCGACCCAACCGGTGCCTAGGTCACTGAGCCGGACCCGGAAGAGATCACCACAGATGCAGCAGCGGACGCTCCACGCCGCCGTCGGGCTTCGGAACGGCTCCACTGCTTCAAGTTCGTACCGTGACAGCTCTGCTTCCGCCTCACGGGCTGCCAGCTTCCGGGCTGGGGTGATTGCTGACTCTTTCCGATCCTGTGCTCGGTGCACCTTCTTCCACGCGCGCACCCAGTCCCCCCAGGCCCGCTGGGGCACCGCGCAGGCGTGAAGCAGAGCCATCAGTTGCCGCTGGCTGGTGGGGAATGACTGGCGCGTGAGTAGGCGCTGTGCCGTCGAACGCGACAGTGGCCCCAGCTCGGGCCGTTCTTCCAGTCTGTGCTCCATGGCGCGGTAACTCAGTCCGCTGCGCTCGCGCAGATCCAGCAGTGCCCGGCTCATGTCCGCCCGGTCAGCGATCAGATCCGGCCGGGGTGCCTTCCCCGGATGGGGCGGCGCCGCCCGCCGCCGGTCGCGGAGTCCCGCCATCTGCCGGGCCTGCTCCCATAGCCGGCGCGCTTCGCCGTCGGCTATGCCGCATGCCTCCTCGTACGCTAAGACGACCCTGAGCGTGGGCAGGACGGCACCGCCCGCCGCCCGCTGCAGCGTGGTGGCGCTGTACTTCGTACGGGCTGCCAACGCCGCGTTGGTCAGGCCTGCACGGACTCTGCACCGCCGGAGGTGGCTCGCGAGCCGGCCCAAGGCGCTGTCCGGGCGAGGGACCGGGTTCTCGGTTCGTGCCACGATCACGCCTACCGGGACAGGGAGGCCGACTGGGCCCGGGCAAGGTGGCGCAGGACCCGGGTCGCTGCTCCAGTGGCCAGTTGTGTCACGGTCACCGACAGCAGGCCGGCTGCGCCCAACAGGGACAGCGCATCCGTAGGCGGCATGCCGCCCAGGGTCAGGGCGGCCGCCACGATGATGACCACCACGATGACGGAGGCTTCCGCCCCGCCGAGCTCACAGCGGGCAGAGCTTTCGGATACGACGCAGAGCGCCACGGAATCGTGCATGAGGAAGTTCCCTACGTGAGGGCGGGCCACGGCCGGCGGCCGTGGGCCTGACTGGCTCCAGCAATTCGTCATAGGCCACGGGCAGTTGACGCTGCGTCGCGGCGTGACAGCATGGTGCCACCACGGCAGGCCGTGGGCACGCCATTGATGCGCGCTTGTCCCATGTGCTGATTTGAGGCAGACCCGATTTTCAGGCGGCACTGTATCTGAGACAGCATGTGGTCAATTCCGGCTAGACCGGTGGCCTGGCTGTTCTCCAAGCCTGACCGGAGCCCGACGCCGACGAGCTGCCGGGAAGAGGCCGGTTCTTGCGTTCCGTCCCAGTTCTGTTTGCCGTGAACGGGCCAGGGCTGCCACGCTCCCCCTTAGTTCCGTACGCGACTGGCTCCAGCAACCAACCGCGCGGATTCGGTCGTCCGTGTTGACGCACGGGCGCCCCACACAGCCGGCTTCGACGTCGTGCGGGGTCGGCTGTGTCTAGTCGGTGGTGCGGTGGAAGGCCTCGATCTCCGTACGGACCGCATGGATGGCCACGGCGGGGGCCAACTGTCGATGAACTGGCTGATGCCCGAAGGCGTGGGCACCAACGGCGACACCGCCGCCTCCGTCTCTCGCAAGCTGCGGGACTTCCCCGCGGGGTGCCCGCGCCGACACTGCCCGGCAGTGGGCCGTGAAGAGGCTCAGTTTTCTTTCCAGGCCACCAAAGCCCCTGATCATGGCAGCAGACCGGCTTCGGTGGCCTGGCGAAAGACGTCCCCGCATGTGAAGGACGGAATTGGCTGGCGTTCGGCGAGGGTGATCAGTGCGTGGCGGACTTCCCGGCTGAGCTGGAAGAGCCAGCGGCTGGTCTGTCCGCCCTCGTACGTGTAGGTGCGGAAGAGGCCGACCGCCTGTCCGTCAGGGCCCGCAGTGGAGGCGTCGGGTAGCCCGGCGAGCAGTTCGATGCCGCGCAAGCTGGTCGCCGCTTCGACGACCGTGGCCAGAGGCAGTGCGTCAAGCGCCGCAGCGGGCACGGAAGCTGCGACCGAGACGGCATGGGTGGCCAGGGCTGCGAAAACCTCGATCAGCTGCTCGCCTTCGGCGATGTCGATGCCCCAGGCTCGCAGGTTGTCGTGGCGACGCGCCTGACGCCATGGCTCCTGGTCCACCAGCGGGAGCAGGACGCGGCCTAGGTGTGTGCAGCGACTCCACAGCATGTCGTGCTCCGAGGTCATGTCAGATCCTCTCTGCAACAAGTGAAGGGCCTGCGGAGAGTCTGTCCCGCCCGCAGGCCGTCCAACTTCCCACTACGCGCAGGGAACCCACAGGACGGGGCTTTCCGGACTGGCTCCGCCCACGCTGCCGCTTGTGTTCACGAACGTCCCGACCGTGGTGGTGCGCCAGCCGACCTTCGGGTCACCGGGGTGGTTCACGCAGGTTGCCGCCGATGTCGACGACCGCAGCGGTGGCGCGCACAGGTACTGGCGAGAGGTTGCTGCCGTCATCCACAGGTCGGAGAAGTCGTTGTAGAACTCCAGGTCCACCTCGCTGGTGCAAGCCACGGGCCCGCCGGAGCACGTCTTGATGCCGCCGGTACCGGTCATCCGAGAACCGCTGTGGTTGGGCTTTATGGCGTTGAACGTACAGCTCGTGTCCAGGGTGGAGTCCGAGCCCTGCAGGGTGACCGTGACCTCAGGCGGTTCCGTGTTCGGCAGCGGATCCGCCAGGGCCGTCGTAGTGCTGGTCACCACCAGCGCCGCACTGATTGCGAAAGCGGCCGCAACGGTTCTTAATCGCATGAACGTCCTCCTCTTCGCGGTACGGCCCAACTGCCCATCAGCCGGGCCGCCTTGCGCAGAGAACAGACCGTAGGCGTGGAACATGGGCTACAGCAGTGGCGTACCGGCCAAGGCTTCTCTCCTGCCCCATGAGCGGGAGATCCCTGGACCGCGCCCCCCGACCGGCTGGGTGCTCCAGCGGCTGGACGGCTGGCGCGGGCCCGACCGTGGCGTCCTGCACGCTCCCGACTGCGCCGAGGCACCGCAGGGCGCGCCCGTGCTGGTGGACCAAGCCCCGGACGCCGCCAAGAAGGCGGGCGTCAGGCGTGCACGCTGTGCGATGCCAGCGATGCGTCCTCGACCAGAAGTACGTGGCCTCCTCGGCGACGCCACCGGGGCCATCCGCCCCGAACTCGTCCCGTTTCACGAGGCGTTGACGATTGCCGAGCGGCCGCGGGGAGACGATGAGCGGGCGTGGCACGCTGTGGGTGCTACGGATCGCAATGTGGGTGCTGATCGTGGCTGCCGTGCCGCTGTATGTGGTGTGGCTGGTGCGGGCCGGCTACCTGACCGGGCAGCACCGGCTGCCCGCGGGCGACGTCATCCGCTGGGCGCTGCCGACGCTGGTCCCGGCGGCCGCCGTAGTGCTGTGCGTGCTCGTCGGGCAGACGTGGTGGATGAGCGTGGTGGCCTGTACGGCGTCTCCGCTGCGGGAGCGGTGGGCCGTGATGGTGCTGCTGTTCATCGCCGCGGTGTCGGTGTTCTGCGGGGTCGCCGGCGTCGACGACACCGGCGTGTCCGCCGGGCTGCTGAGCCTTGTGGTCACCGGGCTGGGTATGGCCGGCCTCTTCTTCATCCCGGCCGCGTGCTCGCGCCAGCTGCCGGACGTCGTCCGCCGGCGCTCTGCCGACTCCTCCGGCGACCCGGCGGCGTAACCGGGCCTTGCCCCGAGGCGTTGAGCACGGCGTTGCGTGATGCACATCCGATCCCCCCGCGGATACTGAGCGTCCCCCGAGTTGGCCCACTGGCACGGCTGCCCACAGCACGTGGTTCTCGGAGGCGTGTGCCAGTTTGGCGAAGCCGAGAACGGGGCACAGCCCGCCTTCGGCCAAGAGCTCAGCAGCCGACTTGCCGATGGCGAACGGCGGGTTGTTGAGGATGAGGCGGGCCTGCCCCCAGGGCAGGCCCGCCAGAGTTTCAGTGCCGGGTCTCCCACCACAGGATGAGCAGGGTCACGGCGCCGCTGCCGAGCTTGTACGCCGCGCCCTGCAGGAACTCACCCGGGACATTCCGTCCCTGCTGGACCGCCCATTTCCCCAGGTGGCGGACGGTTTCGATACATCGCCTGTCCCAGCGGGACGGGTGCTTGGGCTGGCGTTTCGCGTTACTCTCGTCCATACGGAGTTCCTCTCGTTTTCGGGCGTGCTGGAACACCGCGCAAGGAGCCCTCCCAACTCGAGGCCTAGGAAACCTGTTGGGGTGCAGGGCTCCTTTTGCGTGGAACAGCAGTCTAGTGATGCGGCACTGACACTCAGGTCAACGAAGTCACCTGGCAGTTGGGTTCGTTGACTCTGGTTGTCACTGGTTGACTCTGGTTGACTCACTGAACTTCAGCGACGAGAAAAGCGCTGGTCAGGAGACTGCAAGCGTGAGGCTGTGAGATCCGCCATACGCGCTCTGGATCGCTGAGGCCGCAGAAGGTACGACCCCTGGCCTGGATACGCAAACCATCGCAGCTTCTGGGTGTGGACCAAGCCGTGGCGGTGCCCGCCGAGTTCACCGTCGGGTGAAGTCGTGCAGTTGGTCGGCGAGGCGCCGGTCGGGGCGCCGGACGATGATGCACGAGCCCGACTTGTTGGTTGCCAGGCGGTCGACTTCCATCTCCAGGTCCCCGGTGGGGGCGTTGGTGCGGCTGGAGCCGGTCTTGCGTACGTACGTCGCGACGGCCTCGAGGGTGGCGAGGAAGGTACTGTCGGGGGCCTCGGAGTCGAGGACGTCGTCGGTGACCTCGTGCAGCCAGTGCCGTGCCTCCCTCGTCTCACCGAGGGCAAGGTGGTGCAGGTGCAGGCAGTAGGCGGCGGCCCGGTGGCCGGCACCCGCTGCGAGCTGCCACCAGAACTGGGCGCTCTCTCGGTGGTCGGTCAGGTGGAGGAGGCACGCGAAGACGAGCGCGCCGTCCACGTCCAGGTGGCGGTCGTCGGTGAGCGTCTCGGGTTCCTGGGCGAGGCGGTCGACGTGGTCAGCGGCGTCGGGCCGGTTGAGGATCCAGCGGCACACCACGGACAGCCGTTGGCCGGCCTGGGCGGCGCGGACGGTGTCCGGGTGCGGCTTGGCGGTGGCCGCGGCCGCGTCGGCGGCGAGGTGGCGCAGGGCGGCGCCGACGTCGAAGCCGTTCCGCGGCCCGGTGGGGATGCGGGCGTCGGCCAGGAGCTCATCGATGGCGGTCACTGTGCTGCCCCCTTCTTGTTCTTGCTGGGCGCCGCGGGCAGGTCCAGCCGGATGCGCAGGCGCTCCTTGGCCTTGCGGCCGTGGTAGTCGACGGTGCGGGTGTCCAGGCCCATGTAGCGGGCGATCCGCTTGGTGGGGTAGCCGAGCAGGTGGCGCAGGACGATCACGGTGAACTGCCGGGTGGGCAGTTCCAGGATCCCCTCGTACAGGCCGCCGGCGCTGCTGTTGAGCTCCAGCTGGCTGCGGACCGCCTCGAGGTTCTTCGCTATCGGCCCGTTGATGAGGAAAGCGGGCGGGCGCCCGTCCTCGTCCAGGCGGCGGGTGACACCGCGGTGCAGCACGGCGAGCGTCTGCTGTTCGAGGTCGCCCTGCTGCAGCAGTCCGTCCCAGCCCCCGAGGATCTCCAGGAACACCTGGTGGACCACGTGTTCGGCGGTGCGGCGGCTGCCGAGGTGGATCTCCGCGAAGTCGTGGAAGAACTCCTGGTGCCCCAGGTAGAAGCCCTCGAAGTCGAGGGGCAGATCGGGAGGGGCCTGAACGGGCTGACCGTGGCCGCCGTCCAGGGGCGATACGTCAGTGGTGACGTCGCCGTTGCCCATGCATCCTCCAGGCAGTGCGAGCTCCGGCCCTCTGCGCTGAGGACCGGGCATGTCCCGGCGCAGGCCAACTGGCCTGCGCGAGCGCCCCGTTGATCGGGCCCTCAGGCACCACCTTGTCGATTTCAGGGACTCCAGACTCATCCGACCCCCAAGAAATATTACTCAGAGAGTTGATCTGTAAGCAGAATGTGAGTCCTAAGTGAGTGCAGTTGTTCGACATGCATCCTGTGAGCTGGGACAACAGGCCCACTTGGGACAGTTCATCATTCAAGAATCGACTCACTCGTGGCACACATCACACTCACCTCGCCGGTGAGTGGACGCCCGGCGAACCAACACCCGTCAGCTCCGGCCCACCCCGGACAGAACCGATCCGCCGTCACCCGATCGGGGGGCGCACGGTGGTGACAGTCCACAGCGGACCGTTCGAGGGGCGTTCTGAGGCGCAAGCCGCCACGGGCAGCCGTCTGTGCGCACAGCCGATCCGCCGCCTCCCGTTCGACTGGGCTGCGTGGCTGCTGACGTCCCGGTGTCCGCGAGCCCGCGCCGAAAGATGGCGGCCGATGATGTGACTTACCGTCTGGACGGGTGAGTCGACGGCCAAATCCTGCGCCGGAGGAGACCGCGCCCGATACGAAGATCCCGGATCTATTGGTGATCTTCGAGAGGAACCCCGCTCGTGCGTCTCCCCCGCATCGTCGGCGCCGCGGCCGCCGTCGTCTCCACACTCACCGTTCTGCTCACCCCGGGTGCCGCGCACGCTGCTCCCGGCGACACGATCGTTCTTCCCGTACGCGACGCTCTCGCCGCACTCGCCGTCCAGGACGAGGACCGCACCGGCTACGAACGCACCAAGTTCCGCCACTGGGTCGACGCCGACCGCGACGGCTGCAGCACACGCTCGGAGGTGCTGATCGAGGAAGCCGTCACCGCCCCCGAACAGGGCGCGAACTGCGCACTCACCGGCGGCTCGTGGTATTCGCCCTACGACGACACCTACTTCACCCAGGCCCGCGCCCTCGACGTAGACCACCTGGTCCCGCTTGCCGAAGCATGGGACTCCGGCGCCTCCGCCTGGACCGCCGCCGAACGCCAGGCGTACGCCAACGACCTCGACGACGCCCGGGCGCTGATCGCGGTGTCTGCGTCCAGCAACCGGTCCAAGGCCGACCAGGACCCCACCACCTGGCAGCCCCCGGCCACCGGCTACCGCTGCACGTACGCAACCGACTGGGTCGCCATCAAGACCAGGTGGAGCCTCGCTGTCGACCCCGCCGAACAGACGGCTGTCTCCGAAATCCTCGGCACCTGCCCCAACGCGCCCATCGAGGTCACACAAGCCCGCTGACCATGCGGACAGGCACGAAGGGGGGCGGAACTCGGTCCTGCGCTGCTTCGGCCACCGGCCCGACGTCAGCGAGTTGGCCGGGGCCGCCCCGGGCCGCCACCGAACAGGCATACGAGAAACCACTCACGTGTGCGGATGCGGGGCGGGTGTTGTCAGTCCCCGCTGCCACCATCCGGCCATGGCCCAGATCAGCCCCAAGCTCGCCCGCACCTTCTTCGCGGACATCTCCGCCGGCTCCCCTGTTCCGCTGGACCCGGACGACCTCCTGCACATGGTTCATGTGCGCCGTCACGGCCACGTCGTCTTCGGCGACATCGCAGTGCGCTGCTTCAAGAACAAGTCGAAGTGGACGTACGACGAACGCGAGATCCGCCGCGCGGCCCAGACGTTCGCGGACTTCCGCCTGGACGTCGACGACGTCGTGGAGATGCCACTGCCCACCTTCTTCGACGCCGGCGACGGCGACGACCAGGGCATGGGGTACCGCGGCCCGGCCTCCTGGCGGTCCCGGATCGCGTCGTGGCTGTTCTGGGAGGCCCGCCGCAAGGATCAGGAGGGGCGGCCCTACGAAGAGTGGAACGACAACTGGAAGCGGCTTGGGGCCAACGGGCTGCCCGGAACGCTGACGTGGGACGAGTTCGTCGCGGCGCGCAGCGGGGTCCGGCTCCGGGAGAACATCGCCAACACCCGGCCCCTGGACTTGATGACCTGCACCAACGGAGCACTGTTCCTGCCGAGGGCCTACTCCGAGCTCCTGGACCGTTGGGAGCAGGTGGACGAGGACCTGGTCGGCCGGGCCCGGACCTGCTCCCGCTGCAGCGAGCAGGGCCCGCGCTGGGGCGGCTGGCGCACGCAGACTCCGCTCGGCTACGTCACCCTGTGTCCGCCGTGCTCGGGTGCCACCTTCCAGCGGTACACGGGGTGCCGGTAAGAATGCTGTCACCAGCCGCAAACGGCGGTGATCAGTCCTCGGACCTGGTGGGTTGGGGCAGTTCCGGCGTGGTCGTTGCCTCAGCGAGGGCGAGGCGACCGCCCTTCAGTTCGGGAACGTAGTTGTAGATCGTGTTCCTTGAGACGCCGAGGAGCTTCGCGATCGAGGTGACGGTGTTCTCCGGGCGGGCGAGCAGGTCGCGGGCGTGACGTACCTGCTCCTCCGTCATCGCCGGCGGGCGGCCGAGTCGGGCGCCGCGGGCGCGGGCGGCGTCCAGGCCCTCGTTGGTGCCCTGCACGATGAGTTCGCGGATGAACTCCGCCAGGGCCGCGAACACGTGGAAGACCAGGCGCCCGCCGGGTGTGGTCGTGTCGAGCGCCTCGTGCAGCGAGGTGAAGCCGACGCCGCGCTTTCGCAGGCCGGACACGATCGCGATGAGGTCCTGGATGGAACGGCCGAGCCGGTCCAGCGACGGGACGACGAGGGTGTCGCCCTCGCGCAGGTAGTCGAGGGCCTTCCACAGTTCCTCGCGTTCGGCGTTCTTGCCGGACTTCTTGTCGGAGAAGATCCGAATGCGGCCCGCTGTGTTGAGTGCGTGGATCTGCCGGTCGAGCAACTGCCCCTTGGTGGACACGCGTGCGTATCCCACGAGGCTGCCGGTCCGTACGGCCGGAACGGGGGCGAGGAGATCGGCGATGTCGTCCTGGGGTGGCTGCACCCACCAGATCGTACAGAAAAGGGTGCTCATCAAGTTCTTGAGCACATCGAATTTCTGGGTTCTGGCACAGATCTTGGGGAGTCGTCGCAGAGCGTTACCCCGATGTTCGATTGCGAGGAGACAGGGTTGCGTGAGACCGCGTACGCCTTGT
>NZ_JBSFEV010000067.1:0-26142 GCF_053594615.1 Streptomyces sp. NPDC001858 | reverse complement strand
CCTGGGCTCGATCTCGAAGAGCAGACCGTCGACGTACGCCACCTGGCCCCAGGTGTAGCCGCTGCCGGTGGAGACCCAGTCGACCCGCTTTCCGTTCACGGGTTCGCGCATGGTCAGGCCGAGGCCCCAGTTCGAGTACGAGGGCCAGTCGAAGCGGAACTCGCCGCCGCCCTGCGTCGGATCCGGGCTGTCGAACGTGACGTTCACCCGGGCCAGGTTCTTTGCGGTGCCCTGGACGACCATGTGGTCGGGGATCTCGTTGTGCCACGTCCGCATCAGGTCGTACACATAGGGACTGTTCGGCTGGGAGCCGATCGAGAGTGTGCCCCCGCGGGCGGAGGCCTGCCGCAGCAGCTTCTCCCCTTCGTCCGTGCTGAGCAGCGCCACGTCGATTCCGGCCGGCGACCACGGGTCGGCGCTGTAGGGGCGTATCTGGCGGCCCGGTTGGTCGTTCACGACCAGAAGGAGCTTGGCGCCCGCTCGCAGGGCTGCCACCGCCTGGTCGGCGTCGGGGACCGAACTGTTGCGACGTACCACCACCGCCGCGCCGCGCGCGTCGAGTCCGGCGTAGTCCGCGCCCGCACCGTTGCCCGCTGCGACGAGCGGCAGCTTGTAGTGTCCCTGCGACAGCGGTGTGACGCCCTCCTGCCGTAGGACGTCGGTGAACTCCGTGGTCCTGGTGGCGATGCTGAGCGCGGGCTGCTCCCTGCGCCAGCGGGCACCGAGGTAGAAGTCGCCGTAGGTGACCTTGCCCGCCATCGGCTGGGCCCAGAGGCTGTCGTAACTGGTCTGGGTCTCCATGTAGTCACGCCAGGAGCCGCCGGCCATGGAACGGTGGTACTCCAGCCGCTGGTAGGTCGCCTCGGTCTGCTGCGGGGTCGTCATGTCGACCCTGCGGACTTTCGCGGCGTCCAGCGTGACGGTGGTGTCGCGATCCATGGTGACCTCGGGGTCGCCGAGCAGGGCCATGCCCAGGGAGTGCGGGCCGTGCACGCCCTGCACGTCCTTGAACGCCAGCACCGAGTACACGTCGTCGGGCAGGTACGCCTCCAGCCTTCCGGAGGGGTCGACCAGGAAGAACTCGGGCTCGTAGCTGCCGGACCTGAGCACCTCGACGACTCCCGGCATGGGCCTGCCCTGGGCGTCCTTGAGCAGCACCGTCAGCTTGTGCGCCACGTCGCCGAGCGACACCGCCGTGTGCGTGGCCACCACTCCTGTCGCGTCGGTGGCGACGATCTGGCCGGTGTAGCGCCCGTTGCCGGCCGCCTTGGAACCGTCGATGGCGACGGTGACCTCCGCGGTGCCGTGCGCCGGCACGACGACCTGGGCGGCAGACAGCCCGAACAGCCCCGCCGGGGCTCTCGGGGCCTGGACCGACAGACCGAGGGTGACCGCCGAGTCGCCGGTGTTGGTGTAGGTCACCGGGCGTCGGACGACGCCCGACCCACCCGTCGTCACCTGGCCGGCGAAGGCGGTCGCGGAGCCGAAGACGTCCGCGCGCAGTGCTGAGGGCACGTCCACCCGACCACTGCCCGCCTGGAAGGCGTCGTACTGAGGAGTCTGCTTCGAGCTGCTGACCAGCAGGTCCTTGAGCCGGCTGCCAGTCAGACCGGGACGCTCGGAGAGCAGTAGGGCCGCAGCCCCGGCGACATGCGGGGTCGCCATCGAGGTGCCGCTCAGCGCCTGGTAGCTGCCTTCGCCCTCCGGGGCATACTGGGAGCGTGCCGCCAGCACCTCGACGCCGGGAGCAGTGATCTCCGGCTTGAGTCCGCCGTCCCCCACGCGCGGACCCTGGCTGGAGAACCAGGCCACGTCGTCGCTGGAATCGACCGCTCCCACGGTCAGGGCGGCGTCCGCAGCGCCGGGGCCACCGATAGTGTTGGGCGCTCCGGCGTTACCGGCGGCGACCACGAACAACGCCCCCGTCTCGGCGCTCAGACGGTCGACCGCCTCGCTCAGCGGGTCCGTGCCGTCCGACGGGGTGTTGGACCCCAGGCTCATGCTGATGATGTCCGCGTTCTGTTCGACGGCGGCCCACTCCATGCCGGCCAGCACCCATGAGTCCTGGCCGACGCCGTCGTCGGACAACACCTTGCCGATGTGGAGGTCCGCTCCGGGCGCGACGCCCCGCTCCTTGCCGCCCGAGGCCGCCCCGGTGCCCCCGATGGTGGACGCGACATGGGTACCGTGTCCGTTGCGGTCTGTCACGTTCTGGTCCGGGACGAAGCTGTGCGTGGCCGCTATCCGGCCCTTGAAGTCGGGGTGTTCGCTGTCCACGCCGGTGTCGAGGACAGCGACGTCCACTCCCTGCCCGGTATGGCCGGCCGCCCATGCCTCGGGTGCGCCTATCTGGGCGGTGGTGTCGGCGAGTTCCGTCCTGACGGCACCATCGAGCCAGATGCGGGCGATGCCGGCGCCGAAGACCGGCCCGCCGGTCTCTGAGTCGCCTGGCCCGGTCCTCGTCACCGATGCCCCAGCAGCGGTGACGGCCTTCCAGAAGTCGGCGGACCGGGTGCGGGACTCGCTCAGGGCTGCGCCCTGGATGCTGCTGAGGTATCTGACCCGGGTGGCTCCCACGGGTGCAGCAGAGCGCAGGCCCGCGGCGGCCTCGGTGTAGGAGACGATGAGAGGCAACCGGTCACGGTGTGCGTCGTCATAGCCGTCCGCGATCAGGTTGCTGATGTTGAACAGCCGCCTGTCCAGCGTTCCCGCCGCCACGTAGGGGAGAGCGGAGTCGGGGTAGACGTAGAGGTCGCCTCCCGACTCCATGATGCGTGCCTGGGCGGCGCTCCCGGTGGCACTGCGCACAGTGACCGTGCCGCCGGCGCCTGTGGACTGGCGGGTCGTGACGACATCACCGGTGACCAGGGTCACCGTGTGGGTTCCCGGTGGTACGTCGTGTGTGGTGGGACCCGGGTCTGCGGCCGCAGAAGCCGTGGTGGGCGCGGCGGATGTGACGGCGGGATTCGCGAGTGACAGGACAGCGGCGCCGACGGTGACGAGCACACCCCACCGTCTGTGTAATGTTTTCAAGGGTTCCCTGTGGCTGTTGAGAAGGGTGGGGTCGCCTCGCAATAGTCAGCGACCACCTGGGACAACGACACATCGCATACTCGCGTCAAATCCGTGCGGCAAGAGGGCACCCCAAGGTGATCATTTTCACGTCGGGGCAAGGTGTGGGCCCATGGTGTTCTCACTTGCGGGGGTGCGGGCGACGAGCCGCTTCACACCGTCCCGCCCGGTGGTGCTCCGCGTTGTCGGCTTCCTCGCCGGCCAGTAGGGGCCGGCCGGGGCGTTTGTGGTGCGGGACGACCAGGCCGGTGTTGATGTAGGCGCCGTCCCCGAGGACGGTGACGCCCTGGCACTGGTCCGGCAGGCCGGAGTCGCGCCACACGTGTGCGTCGGCCTTGTTGCCCGGGGCCGGGCGGGCGGTAGCCACGACCAGGCGGGTGTCGGCATCGATGACGACCTGCACGTGACCAGCGGGACCGCGCTGCTGTTCACCGACTGGCGCCAGCTCCCGACGACGACGGACGCGATCCAGGCGGCCGGCTGGTTGTGGCGCGGGGTGCTGGCCTGGCACAAGCCGCAGGCCAGGCCCCAGAAGGGCCGGTTCACCCAGAACTGTGAATTCATCGTCTGGGCGTCCAAGGGGGCGATCGACGGCTCCCGCAACCCCGTCTACCTGCCCGGCCTCTACAGCGCCTCGCAGCCCTCGGGTACCAAGCGCCGGCACATTACGCAAAAGCCCGTCGAGGTGATGCGCGAGCTGGTCAAGATCAGCCCCGAGGACGGCACGGTGCTCGACTTCTGCGCCGGCTCCGGCTCCACGGGCGTGGCCGCTCTGCTGGAAGGCCGCGACTTCATCGGCGTGGAGAAGACCGAGCACTACGCGTCGATCGCCGAAGCTCGGCTTTTTGAGACGATGCAACAGACCGCACGGCGCGAGGACTTCATTCTTGCTGGTCCCGAGGGTTACACACAGCCCGGACGTGGGCTTCCTACCTGGCTGGACGTGCTGCCGGCGAGGACTGAGGCTCCCCGGGCCATGGTCAGCGTGCGCGGAGCCTGTCAGTTGTCAGTTCCGATACCGCTGCGCCACTGCCGCGAACGCGGCTTTGGGTTCCCATTCCATGTCGGGGTAGGTCTGCCCCCGGCGCCCTTCGAGGAGTTTGACGATGCCCAGGCCGGCCCGGTCCAAGTCGTCTCTGGGGTCGCCGTCCGGGCGGTGTGGGTAGCCGGGCAAGGCGAACAAGAACACGAACGCGCTGTCCACACCCTCGGTCTCGAAGATCTCCAGCAGTTCGCTCAGATATGCGGCCTGACCGGCCTCGTCACGCTCGTATATGCCGTTCAGCCGTACAGGGGCCTTGGTTTCCGGGTCGTGCTCGACCACTTCCAGCACCCGCCCACCACGGTCTCCCGCGCCGCGGTAGGCCGCGGTGCCGAACCCGGTGATGGCGAGCGGCTTCGGGCCTTGGGCCAGGGTGCGCACCGCGTCCCGGAACCGGTCGGCGACCTCGGCGGAGCGGATCAGCTCGAACGTCGCAATGTCGAAGGGAGTCCAGTCGACCTGCTCGAACTGGATGGATGCGTAGGTGAGTTTGCCCTGGAAACGCTCGCGGACCGTGGCCGCGGCGTCGCGGAGGAATGCGTTGATGCGTACGCCGAGCTCGCGCATCGCTACGGCGCGCCGCTCGGGTTGGCTCATCAGCTGCTCGACCCGCTTCTCGGGGCTCTCTCCGGGCAGGAACCCGCGGTTCATCACGCTCAGCTCGACCCCTGCGACGAACACGACCGTGGCCCCCTGCTGCCGGAGTCGTTCCGCTCGCTCGGCGCAGTCGCGGAAGAGCGTGAGGATCTGCTCCGGATCCAGCTCCAGCGGATAGGGCGAGAACCAGACCTCCAGGCCGAGTTGGGCGGCGGCACTGGCGGCCAGCTCCAGTCGGTCCGGGTCGCCGCCGATGATCTGGATCGCGTTGCAGTGCAGGTCGTCGCGGATGATGGCGAGTTCGCGCCGGACCACCGCGGGGTCTAAGTGCTCGCGGGACATCTGGCCGTGCACGACGAATCCGGTGTCGTAGGTCATTCCTCTTGCTCGCATGGTGCCGTCCTCTCCGTCGGTCCCGGTCGGGTCGAGGCTGACAGGAAAAGTGCGTGCCCGCAAGTTTGCGTGCCCGCAAGTTTGCGGGCGCGCAGTCTCGTGTGGAACGCTGACACCGTGACGACACCACCGCCAGGGCTGCGGGAGCGGAAGAAGCAGGCCACGCGTGAGGCGCTGCGCGAGGCGGCCCTGCGCCTGGCGGTGGAGCGCGGACCGGACCAGGTGCGGGTCGAGGACATCGCCGAGGCGGCCGGGGTCTCGCCGCGTACCTACAACAACTACTTCGCCAGCCGTGAGCAGGCGATCGTCTCCGCTGTCACCGCGGACCGGGAGGCGCGGATCGCGGCGGCGGTCGTGGCCCGGCCCGCAGGAGTGCGCCTGGCTGACGCCGTCACCGAAGCAGTGGTCGAGCAGTACATGAACTCCGGTGAGCGTGAAGACGAGGCTTTGCTGCTGATCACCACCCGGACCGCGCTGCGCGACGCGTTCCTCGACACCACCGCCGACATCGAGCCCCCTCTCGCCGAGGCGATCGCCGAACGCCTGAGTGACGCCGGAGCGCACACAGCCCGCGTTCTCGCGGCGAGCGTGGCCGCGGCGGTTCGCATCGCGCTGGAAGGCTGGCTCCGGCCTGCCGGGAACGCAGGGGCCGCCGGGAGTTTCGGTGCCGGAGGACTCGTCGTGCCATCCGGCTCACTGCCCGACCAACTCCGCGCGGCACTGGCCCCGCTCGCGCCCGCGTTCGACGCCGCCGAGCGACGCACCCAGCCGTGAAGTCGACCCAGCTGAGGCATCCGCTGGGCAGACAGTAGAACCGGAACGTGCCGATGCACGCGGCCGTCATCATCCTTGTCAGCCGATTCAACGTGGATGACGCCGTGCCAGTTCGCGATCTACGACCGGCGTGGCAGGCAGGAATACCGCCGATGAGGAATATCCACCTGCGACCGGTAGCCGACCGGCTCACCGAGACGATCCGCGCATCCCTCACGCAGGACGACGTGGTTCTCACCGTCTGAGCCTTGCCCTTCCCTGCCGCCAAGGCGACCGGCTCCCCTGCGTAGCCGTCGGCGAAGCACCGCCGGAGCGGACGTGCCACGCGGCACGGTCGCGTTCCCCGCAGTTGACCACCCGCACTCCCGTGCCCCGGCCCGGTCCGCCGCCGACCGCACTGCCGGGCCTGCCCCGTCCCGCACGCAACACCGCGCACCATCACACCCGCTGAACGCACGGAGCGTCGCCCATGCCCCCTCAACCCGCGCCGACACCCACCCGGCGCGTGGTCTCTCCGCTCGACCACCGCCTTGAAGCCGTCGCCGGGCACGACATCGACACTCTGTGGGCCTACCGCGACCGCGGCGTCCTCGACGAGCCGCAGGCCCACTTGGTCGACCGGCACCGTGAACTGGCCACGGCCCAGACGGGCGTCATCTTCTACCTCCGTCTCCTCAACCGCCTGTCCAGCGGCGAGTTCGACGTCGACGGCGCACTGTTCACGCGCATCGCGACCTGCCCGCCTGGTACGCCACGGCCAGCACCGACACCCACTCCACGCCGGACAAGCCGAGCAGCGGCGGCGGAGGCGCCACGCCTTCCGCGGCGGGCAGCGACACACCGGATCCCGACCCCTCCATCCCGGCCGCGACCCCGACCGGCGACTCCATACCGACGGCGCCGACGGGCGCCCTCGCCCACACCGGAGCTGACGCCACACCCTGGCTGATCGGCGGCGCCGCAGTGCTGATCGCAGCAGGCGGAGGCGCAGGCGCCTTCGCCACGGCACGCCGCAGCCGGACAGGCGGCCCCACCGACGACGCCAACGAGCGCTGACATGCACCCCGCCCTCTTCGTGACACAGCGCCCCCGGATTCCACAGCCTGGAATCCGGGGCTCCGTCGTCCTCGACCGTATGGATGCCTCGCTAGGCCGCGGCAGTGATCGAGCCCGCCGCGCTCCCTGGCGATCCCTCCGAGTCCACGATGCCCGTCAGGTGCCGTTCGGCGTGGGTGATGTGCTCCCCCTGGTGGAGAAAGCGGCGAGTTCGCCGCCGTGGCGTTGCCGGGCGATGGCCGCGTACGACCGAAGGACGGCTTCGAGGCGCTCGTCGGCTCTCCCCGCGCGGTCGCGGACTTCTGCCAAGGGAGTTGGCGGAGCGTGACGAACAGTGGGGGTGTGCCGGCCGCCGAGGCCCCGCACACCCCCACTGCTGGAGTGGGTCAGCCCTTGCCCAGGAGGCCGTTCATCCTGGTGATCTCGGCGGTCTGCGAGGTGATGATGGCGTCGGCCATCTTCTTGGCATCGGGGAAGGCGCCTTCTGCCTTCTCCGTCTCGGCCATCGCCACCGCGCCTTCGTGATGCTTGATCATCATCTCCATGAAGGCGGTGTCGAACGCCGTACCGGACCCCTTCTCCAGCTCGTTCATCTCGTCGGCCGTCATCATCCCGCCCGCGCCGTGAGCGGAGTGGTCCATGGCGCCCTCGGCGGGCACCTGCTCGCCCCAGGAGGCCAGCCACCCGGACAGGGTTTTGATCTCCGGGTCCTGGGCCTTCCTGATCTGTTCGGCGAGCTTCTTCACCTCGGCCGACTTGGCGCGGGACGGGGCGAGGCCGGCCATCTCCACTGCCTGGCGGTGGTGGGGGATCATCCCCTGCGCGAAGGCGATGTCCGCGGCATTGTGCTGCTCCTGCGCCGCGGGCGTCGAGGCGGCAGCGGAGGGAGAGTTACCGGTGTGGCTGTCGTGCCCGGCTGCGCTGTCGCCGCTGCCGCCGCATGCGGCCAGGACGAGAGCGGCGGTGCCGGCGGCGGCCACGGCGACACCGCGGCGGATCAGGGAACGCTTGCGGATCATGGTGGTGCAACTCCTTGACGCGCGCCCGTCTCGGGCGCGCGGGATCAGAGGGATGAGAGCAGGCGAAAGCACGGCACCTTCCCGGGACAGGGCGTGCGGGGGTGTCGTGCGGGCTGCTCTATATCCGCAGGAGTTGCAGTTCGGAAAGGTCAGGCGGCGCCCGGCTCTGCACGACCGACGTCGGCGCGGCGATCGCAACACCGGCAGCGGCCAGGGCGTCGGGCAGGGCGCCGGCCGGCGCAGGCGGCGCGTATGCGGAGCCGATGCCGGCCGCCGCGCACGTACCGTCCGCGTGTGCGAGGTGCCCGGAGCCGCCGTCGGTGTGCGAGCATGCCGCGCTCGCCTGCTCCGTGGCAGAAGCATGGGCCATGGTCATGGCGTGTTCGGGTGCCGGTGCTCCGCTGGGAGCCAGTGCGTGCATGCCCAGGAGTCCGGCCAGGACCGTCAGCAACAGCAGCGCGAACAGCGGCCCGGCGGGGCGGCGGCTCGATCGGGTGCTGCTGGTCATGCCCGCCATCGTACGGATGCACCCGCAGCAGCGTGACGTTGAGGGGCCCGCGCGCACGCCTGGCCTGCCGGCGGGCGCGGAGTCATCGCGCCTGAGCAGGCCCAAGTTCCCGTGCCGCCCTGCCGCAACCACCTGCGGCCGTTCCCACGCCGAGCGCGCGGTCAGGTTCCGCCTCCGGTTTCGGGTACCGGCCTGCCCGGTGGTGTGAAGGCGGCAAGCACCGTGGCCGTGATGTGGTCGGCGGCGCGGTCGGAAGTGAGACGGCCGGCGCGGATCTCTTCCGCGGCGCTGTGCATGACCGTGTGCAGGACATTGACCAGCCACGTGATCGGCAGGTCTGTGCGGAAGACGCCCTCGGCGCGGCCCCGGGCGACCAGTGTCTCGACCCGGGCGGCCGGTCCGCTGTGCAGCTCACGGATGCGTCCGGCGGAGAGTTCCTTCTGGGCGGCGACGAGCAGTGCGCGCGCCTGGTCCACCAGGTGCCAGCCGGCCTCGACGTACCGCGCGAGGGCGAGCAGCGGATCACCGGTCAGATCGACCGCGTCCAGTGCCTCGTTGCCCCGGTCGATGGCGCGGCTCATCGCCGCGTCGACGACCTCCGCCCGGGAGGTGAAGTGCGCATACAGCGTCACCCGGCCCACACCGGCGGCGCGCGCGATCTCGCTCATGCTCGCCTCCGGGTTGCGTCCGAGGCATTCGGCCGCCGCCTGCTCAATCGCCTCGATGCTCCGCAGGGCGTCGGCGCGCTTGGTGGTGCTTTTACTGCCCATGCGCGCACTGTACCCCGGCAAAGCGAACAACTCTGTTCGCGTTATACCCCCGGGGTGTATAACCTGAACACACCTGTACGACTTAGCGACGAGGGGTGAGCGTCATGAGCGACACGGAAACCACGACCACACACGCACCGAATGAGCCCCATCCGCTGCGCTGGCCGATCCTGGGCCTGCTGGGGCTGGCCCAGCTGATGCTGATCCTCGACATCACCGTGGTCGCGATCGCACTGCCCCACATGGGCGCCGAACTGGACCTGGACCGTGCCGCCTTGACCTGGGTGGTCAGCGGCTACGCCCTCACCTTCGGGAGCCTGATGCTTCTCGGCGGCCGGGCCGCGGACCTGTTCGGCGCCAAGCAGGTCGTCCTGGCCGGGCTCGCCGTGTTCACCGCCGCGTCCCTGGCCGCCGGACTCGCCACCGGCGCCCCCCTGCTGCTCGGTGCCCGGATCGCTCAGGGTGCGGGCGCCGCGCTGCTCTCGCCCGCCGCCCTGTCCGTGGTGGTGCGGCTGTTCGACGGCGACGAGCGCAACCGCGCGCTGGGCATCTGGTCGGCGCTCGGCGGCGGCGGCGCCGCTCTCGGCGTGCTGCTGGGCGGGCTGATCACGGCAGGCCCGGGCTGGGCCTGGGTCTTCTTCGTCAACGTTCCCGTCGGCCTGATCGTCCTCGTTGCGCTGGCCCGGACACTGCCCCGCCTGCCCCGCGCGGCCACCGGCTCCCTGGACGTGCCCGGGGCCGCTCTGGTCGCCGCGGCGACCGGCGCCCTCATCTACGCCCTGATCCGTGCCGGCGACGATGGCTGGCTCGACGCCGTCACCCTCTCCCTGGTAGCCGCCTCGGCAGCGGCCTACGCCGCGTTCGCCGCCTGGCAGCACCGGGCGGCCGCGCCTCTGATGGACCTGCGTCTGCTCGTCCGGCGCCCCGTGGTGGCGGGCACCTTCGTGATCGCCGTTACCACGGCGCTGATGGTGGGGGCCTTCTTCCTCGGCTCGTTCTACCTCCAGAACCATCAGGGCCACGGCGCTCTGACGACCGGCGTGCTGTTCCTGCCCGTGGCACTGGTGACGATGGCCGCCGCCACCGCTGCCGGACGGGTGATCGGCCGTGTGGGAGCACGGCTGCTGGCCGCGGTCGCCCTGGCCGTCGCAGCCGCCGGATTCCTCGTGCCGGTGCTCTGGTCCGGAACCGCCGCCATGGTCACCGGTGTGAGCATCGCCGCGGCGGGACTGGGCGCGCTGTTCGTCGTCGCCGCGGCCACCGCGCTCAGCAGCGTCGCCCCCCAGGAAGCCGGCGTGGCCTCCGGAATCGTCAGCACCTTCCACGAGTTCGGCGCCTCGGTCGGCGCCGCGGCCGTCTCCAGCGCCGCAGCCGCGAGCATCGCCGTCCGCACCGGCGACCAGGCCGCCTCCGGCTTCGACGACGCGTTCCTCGCCGCCACGGGCGTCGCCGCACTCTCCGCCGTCATCGCCCTGTGGCTGATCCCGTCCAAGAACGCGTAAACCCGTGCCACCCACCAGGCGTTGGCCACGCGGGTGAAGCGCCCCCACCCGAAACGAGCGGGCGTAGCGCCCGCCCTCGAACTGCGCACGGAGGCACTGGATGAACAACCGCAAGCGACGACTCTGGACGGCTGGCATCGCCGCAGGGGGTGTCGGCGCGGCCCTGACCGCAGTCCTGCTGATCGGGAGCCCGCAGCAGGACGGTGACGACCGGCAGGAAACGGTGGCCGAACGCGGTCAGAGCGTGATGCCCTTCGACCTCGAAGCGACCACCCACCGTTTCACGCCCACCAAGACGGGCGGGGTCCAGGACGTCGTCGCCGACCAGCCCGACGACGCCAAGCAGATCGGCCTCATACGCACCCACCTCCAGCAGGAGGCCAAAGCGTTCAGCCAGGGAGACTTCGGCGACCCCGCCCAGATACACGGAGACAGCATGCCGGGCCTGAAGGGACTGCAAGAAGGCTACGAACACATCGAGGTGCACTACCGGGAACGGCCCGAAGGGGCCGCCCTCACCTACACCACCGACGAGCCCGCCCTGGTCGACGCGCTCCACGACTGGTTCAAAGCGCAGCTCAGTGACCACGGCGACCACGCCGAATCCGGCCACTGATCAACGAGCCGAGCACCCCCAGGCCCATCACCGCGCACACCGCACGATCGGAAGTGGATGGCTTGAGCGACCCTTACGAGCTGCGCGTGGGCGTGCCCTCCGTCGAGGTCTTCCGCCGCCTGCGCACCGATGCCGGCCTCTCGGACAAGGCCCCCGAGGCGGTTGCGCTCGCCCTGCCCAACACCTGGCACGGCGTCGTCCTCCACCACGAAGGAGAGCCGATCGGCATGGGGCGCGTCATCGGGGACGGCGGTACCGCGTTCCAGATCGTCGACATGTGCGTTCACCCGGCACACCAGGGACGTGGCCTCGGCAGGCGCATCATGGCCGCGCTCACCGCGGAATTGGAGCGCCGGGCGCCCGCGACCGCGTACGTCTCGCTGATCGCGGACGGCACCGCGCGCTTCCTGTACGAGAAGTTCGGCTTCGCCGACACTGCCGCGCACGAATCGATCGGCATGTACCGCGTGATGAGCGGGGGACCTGGAGCCGGCGGAGTGCGGGCGGAGCCGTAGGCGGCTGGCGCGACGGTGACCGCTCCGCGGAGGACCGGGCCGGCCTGGTCCTCTACACCACCCTCGGCCGCTCCTGGACCGCCCCGTTGCCGCCCTCGCCGTCAGGGAAGGCCGCGACGCCTGGCAGGCAGAGGGCGCTGTGCCCCCACGAACGCCCCGCCGAACGACGGCACTGACGCCTGCGGCTGGGGGCCGGGCTGCGCCTGCTGCTCATGAACATCTCGTTGCAGGCCGCCCTCACCACCGCCCGGGGCGCTGATACTGGCCAGGCGATCGACAAGCGGGGGCAACGGTGGACTGGACGCTGGCGGGAGGGCTGGCCGCCGGCCTGCTGATCGCGACCGTGACCGCCCCGGTCGGTGTGTCCGGTGCGGTGTTCCTCCTCCCCATCCAGCTGAGCGTCTTCGGTGTGCCCAACCCCGCGGTCACTCCGACCAACCTGCTGTTCAACGTCGTCGCCGGTCCCGGGGCCCTGTGGCGCTACCGCCGCGACGACGCCCTGCGCGGCGACCTCGCCCGGCGCCTGGTACTGGGCACCCTGCCTGGCGTTGCGGTCGGGGCTGCCCTCCGCGTCTTCGTTCTCCCCGGCCCGAGCGTCTTCCGGCTCCTCATCGCTGCCCTGCTGCTGCCGCTCGGCCTGTGGCTGTGCCTGCGCACCCTTGTCCCGGCGCGCCATCGGCCGCCGAGCGCACACGAGTTGTCCCCACGTACGCTCACCGGCCTCGCCCTGACGGTCGGAGTGGTCGGTGGCATCTACGGCATCGGCGGCGGCTCCCTCCTCGGGCCGATCCTCGCCGGACGCGGCCTGCCCGTCGCACGCGTCGCCCCGGCCGCGCTCGCCGCCACGTTCGCCACCTCCCTCGTCGGCGCCGCCGCCTACGCGCTGCTGTCGCTCGTGAGCTCCGGAGACGTCGCCCCCGACTGGTGGCTCGGGCTAGCCTGCGGCACCGGCGGACTGATCGGCGGCTACCTCGGCGCCCGCCTCCAACCCCGCCTGCCCGAACGAGCCCTACGCCTCCTGCTCGGCACCCTCGCCGTAGCCCTCGGCGCCCTGTACACCGCCCAGACCCTGAACTGAGCCCGCGTCGGGTCCGGACACGGGGGTGCTCAGCATCGGTTCGGCAGCGTCCTCGTCATGCACTTCGCAGGCATCTTGCTGATCTGGGGGCGGCCTGGCGGACGGGTGCTTCATGATCGGCCTCGTCGGCGCGTGAGGCGAGAACTCCAGAAGGACCACGAACCCCTGAGACGGGTCGGCACCCCTTCTCGGTCCGCCGGTGCCTTCGCGGGCGGGGCGATCCTGTCGGGCTCCGGGTTGATCCTTTCGGGGTGCACACAGGCCGGAACGCCCTCGTCGGGGGTGCAGCGATCGGCACTGCAAGAGGGCCTGCTGGAGGCGATGAACTGCTCCTGCGGGTACCGGGAGGCCGGGCAGATTCCGCAGACCGGCCGCGCCGGATCCGCCTCGATCGGGATCGAGGTATGGCGGGTCGGCGGGCTCCGGGATCTCCAAAGCAGGCATAGGGCAGCGGTAATCGCTCTGTTGTCCGTGTCCTTGGCCGAGTTCGAGTGCCGGGAGCAACACAGCCGCCGCGTGACAGTCGATGCAGGCGCGAGCGCTCTCTCGCATCAGGGCGTCCACCGCGTCCTGCGTGCCCAGCTCCGTTCCGCCGCCCGCGGCGTGGCGGCATGTGGCGTCGTGCGCCGGGTCGGCACGCCGGGCAGATCCGCTCCTTCAATGGGCGCCAGCTGACGATCAGTCACCCAGACGGTGTGCTCGGCCGTCTCGGCCCCGTCCGGACGCGCGATCCAGGAGGGGACGCCCACGAGGTAACGCCACGGCCCGCACGGCGTGCCAGACCCCGGCGCGCTCGCTCGACCGCCGAAGTCGGCTCCACCACCCGTGGCGGCCTGTGCGTCCTCGCGTCCTGGGCCGCAGACCAGTACCAGGCGGGCAGAACCGGCCGAGTGAGGCCACCCACCGTGGTTCAGCCGCGCCACATCTTGGCTGCGCACCGGTGATCGGGCCGACCCCGGAGATGGGCAGAGTCTGTGGGCCCCCGGCGGCGGTGCGCCTTCCGTGGTCGCGGGAAGTCGGTGTGGCCGGCCGGCGTGACCGGCCAGTCCGGGATGCGTCAGCGGCGTCGCTGGTCGGCGCGCAGTTCGAAGTCTCCGTAGCTGTTGTCGACCGGGTTGACCGTGACGCCGGGCGCGACGATCTCGTCGATGGCGTCGAGCACGTCGGACGACAGCGTGACGTCGGCGGCGGGCAGGAACGCCTCCAACTGGTCCATGGTGCGCGGGCCGATGATCGCCGAGGTGACGCCAGGGTGGTTGATGACGAAGGCGACGGCCAGCTCGATCAGGGTGAGACCCGCTTTCTCCGCCAGGAGCGCGAGCTGTTCGACGGCGTCGAGCTTGCGCTGGTTGGCGGGGGTGCTCATGTCGAAGCGGGCCTGGGGGCGTGCCGCGGAGGCGGGGCTCTCGGCGGCGTTCTTGCGGTAGCGGCCCGACAGCCAGCCGCCGGAGAGCGGGCTGTAGGTGAGGGTGCCCATGCCGTGGCGGCGCACGGTGGGCAGGACGTCCTCCTCGATGCCGCGGACCAGGAGGGAGTACGGCGGCTGCTCGGTCACGAACCGCTCCAGGTGGCGCTCCCGCGAGGTCCACTGAGCCTCGACGATCTGGGAGCCCGAGTAGGACGAAGAGCCGATGTAGCGGATCTTGCCCTGGTGCACGAGGTCGGAGAGGGCGCCGAGGGTCTCGGCGACGTCCGTGTCGGGGCTGGGGCGGTGGACCTGGTAGAGGTCGATGTGGTCGGTGTCGAGCCGGCGCAGGGAGTTCTCGACCTCGCGGATGATCCAGCGCCGTGAGCCGCCTCGCTGGTTGGGGTCGTTCTGGTCCATCGGCATGAAGAACTTGGTCGCCAGGAACACGTCCTCGCGGCGGCCCTTGAGGGCCTTGCCGACGATCTGCTCCGAGACGCCGGCGGAGTACACGTCCGCGGTGTCGACGAAGTTGATGCCGGCGTCGAGGGCGCGGTGGATGATCCGGATCGAGTCGGCCTCGTCCTCGTTGCCCCAGGGGCCGAACATCATCGCGCCCAGGCAGAGCGGGCTGACCTCGACACCGGTGCGGCCGAGCGGTCGGTACTGCATGAAGGGGGTTCTCCTCGGGTGTGCTCAGTCGTCATCTGTCGTTATCTGCCGTCATCAGTCGTTCGCGGTCGGGATGACGGTCCCGGTACTCGCCCAGCTGGCGAGGAGGCCCAGGGCCTCCCTCGCCGGGGAGTCCGGTTCAGGCGTGTAGAAGTTGAGGCGCAGACCTGGGTCGGCCGGCAACTCCATCGCCTCGTAGGGCAGTGCGAGATCGCCGACCAGCGGGTGGTGCAGGTTCTTCACCCCGGAACGGTGGAACTTCACGTCGTGGCGGGCCCACCGGCGGGCGAAGTCGCCGCTCTTGGTCGTCAGCTCCCCGATCAGATCGGTCAGCGCCTTGTCGTGGGGTGCGCGGCCCGTCTCGATGCGCAGGAACGCGACCGCGTCGTCAGCGCCCTTGTCCCAGTCGACCCAGAACTCCTTGCTCGCGGGGTCCAGGAACATGAAGCGGGCGCTGTTGACCGGGCCGCGCTGGGTGAACAGCGGTGAGTCGAAGAGAGGTGCGTACAGCGCCCGCCCCAGCGTGTTCGCGGCCAGGATGTCAAAGCGCGCGTTGCGCACGTACGCCGGCACATCCGCCATCGAGTCCAGCATGCGCAGGATCGTGGGCCGCACCCGGGATGCGGTCACCGTGGGGCGCCGGCCCGACGGTGTCGCCGCGTGGGCCAGGTCGTAGAGGTGCGTGCGCTCGGCCTCGTCCAGCTGCAGCGCGTGCGCGAGGGATTCCAGTACCGAGTCCGAGGCGCCGGAGAGGTTCCCGCGCTCCAGGCGGACGTAGTAGTCGACGCTCATGCCCGCGAGCAGCGCGACCTCCTCCCGGCGCAGGCCCGCGACGCGCCGGTTGCCGCCATAGACCGGCAGTCCGGCCTGATCGGGCGTGATCCGGGCACGCCGGGTGCTCAGGAACTCGCGGACCTCGGCGGCCACGCTCTTCTTGTCTCTGTCTGCCATCGTCCAGATCCCTGAAATCGCTCCGCCGCCGGTGATCGCGCCCCGGTGGGACGGTCCGGCCCGACCCATGACGGTCCTGCCTCGACCTTCACCGTAGGTCCGTCCGCGAGGACCTGCGAGGTACTGCCAGTACCTGGAAGACCAGTGACTCCCACCCCCGTGCCCGCGCGGGGTTCTCTTGGAGAGAACCGAGGACCAGGAGTCCGACACCAGGCCCTCACTCCGAAGCGAAGGACACGCCGTGCGCGCAGCACCCAGGTACGACGGGACCGGCGACGTCGCCACAGCGGAATCCACGCCGCCCATGGCGGTGCGTGCGCCGGCCCCTGCCGCCCCGGCCCGGGCGACGCTGAGCCTCACGATCATCTGCGTCAGCTACTTCATGGTCGTCCTCGACCACTCGATCGTCTTCACCGGCCTGCCGCAGATCCGCTCCGACATGGGCTTCTCCGAGACCGGCCTGTCCTGGATCACCAACGCCTACGTCCTGGTCTTCGGCGGCCTGCTGCTCCTGGGGGCCCGGGCCGGTGATCTGTTCGGACACCGCAGGGTGTTCCTGTTCGCCCTGGTCGTCTTCGCGCTGACCTCACTTCTTGTCGGCGCCGCACAGAATCAGTGGTGGCTGATCGGAGCTCGGGCCCTGCAAGGCGTCGGGGCGGCGGTACTGGCCCCCTCCGCCCTGTCCCTGCTCACCCGCAGCTTCGCCGAGGGCCGGGCCCGTAACCGGGCGATGGCCGCCTACAGCGCGGTGGCCGGGCTCGGCGCGGCCTTCGGCCTGGTCGTGGGCGGCCTCGTCGCCGATCTGATCTCGTGGCGCGCCGGGTTCTTCCTCAACGTCCCGGTCGGCATCACGATGGTGGCGCTGGCCGTGCGGTTCCTGCCCGAGACCGAGCGCCAGGGTGGACGCTTCGACATCGCCGGGGCGCTCCTGGCGACTGCGGGCTCCACCGCTGTCGTCTTCGGCATCGTGGACGCCGCCGACATCGGCTGGACCGCTCCGGCCACCGTTGTTCCGCTGGTGGCCGGTGGCGTGATGCTGGCCCTGTTCGTCCTGGTGGAGCGGCGGGCCGCGCAGCCGATCGTGCCGTTGCGGCTGTTCGCCGGCCGGGAGCGCAGCGGCGCCTACGTCACCCGGATGCTCTACATGGGCGCGATGATGGGGTTCTTCTTCTTCACCGCACAGTTCGTACAGAGCGTCTACCACTGGACGCCGTTGCAGGCCGGTCTGGCCTTCCTGCCGATGACGCTGGTCAACTTCGTCTTCGCCGTTCAGGTGCCGCGGCTGCTGGAGCGGGCGAGCAGGCCGCAGATGCTCACCACCGGGCTCGCCCTGACCATGGTGGGCATGGTGTGGCTCAGCCGCCTCGACCTGCACACCCCCTACCTGACCGGAGTGGCGTTGCCGATGGTGCTCATCGGCGCCGGCCAGGGCCTGGCGCTGGCCCCGCTGACCTCCAGTGGCGTCGACGGCGTCGCCTCTGCGGACGCGGGAGCCGCCTCGGGCCTGGTCAACACCGTGCACCAGATCGGCAGCGCGCTGAGCCTGAGCATCCTGACCGCCGTGGCCGCCTCCGTCTCCACCGGTCACGGGGCCGCCGACATCGCAGCCCGCTCGGGTGCCGCGCTGACCGGGTCCGCCGTTCTGCTCGCCCTGGCCCTCGTGGCCACCCTCACCCTCATCGTCCCCGCACGTACCCGCCCGCACGAAAGGTCCCTGTGATGCAGACCCTCACCCTCAACAACGGCGTCGAGATGCCCGCCCTCGGACTCGGTGTCTTCCAGACCCCGCCGGACGAGACCCGGGCCGCCGTCACGGCCGCGCTCGACCTCGGCTACCGGCACATCGACACCGCCGCCGCGTACGGCAACGAACGCGAGGTCGGCCGGGCCATCCGCGCCTCCGCCACGCCCCGCGACGACATCTTCATCGAGACGAAGATCTGGATCAGCGACTACGGCTACGACGAGACCCTGCACGGCTTCGACAAGAGCGCTGCCAAGCTCGGCGTGGACCAGATCGACCTGCTGATCCTGCACCAGGCGCTGCCGTCGGACTTCGACAAGACCCTCGCCGCCTACCGCGCCCTGGAGCGGCTCCTGGCAGACGGCAAGGTCCGGGCGATCGGCGTCAGCAACTTCATGGTCGACCACCTGACCACGCTGCTCGACACCACCACGGTCGTGCCCGCCGTCAACCAGCTGGAGGTCCACCCGTACTTCCAGCAGCGCGCGGTCCTCGACTTCGACGACGAGCACGCCATCCTCAACCAGGCGTGGTCTCCCATCGGTGGCATCACCTTCTACCCCGGATACGGCGAGGACCGCAGGAGCGTCCTTGAGGACCCGGCCGTCACTGCGATCGCCGAGGTGCACGGCAAGAGCCCGGCCCAGGTGCTGCTGCGCTGGGGCATCCAGCAGGGCCGCTCGGTGATCCCCAAGTCGACCAAGCGCCACCGCATCGCGGATAACATCGACGTCTTCGACTTCGCCCTGACCGCGGACGAGTTGAAGTCCCTCGACGCCCTGGAGACCGGCCGTCGCGGCGGCCCCGACCCTTCGGACGTCACCCTCGCGGCGTACGGCCGCGCCATCCCCGAAGCCTGACATCACCTCCCACCTGCACGAAGGAACCACCATGCCCACCACCGTCAACGCGTTCGGCGCCCACGAAGCAGGCAAGCCGCTCGTTCCCGTCACCATCGAGCGCCGCGACGTCGGCCCGCACGACGTCAAGCTCGACATCCTGTACTGCGGGATCTGCCATTCCGACATGAACTATGTCGACGGGACGTTCGGCCCGCTGGCGGTCAGCCCGCTCGTCCCCGGCCACGAGATCGTCGGCCGGGTCACCGAGACCGGCCCCGAGGTCTCCCGTCACCGGGTCGGTGACCTGGTCGGCATCGGCTGCATGGTCAACTCCTGCCGCGCGTGCGAGAACTGCCGGGCAGGCCAGGAGCAGTACTGCCTCAAGGGAAACACCCTGGTCTTCGGGGCCCTCGACCCCGCCGAGCCCGGCGCCCACACCCAGGGCGGCTACTCCGAGGCGATCGTCGCCCCGGAGGACTTCGTCGTCCGCGTCCCCGAGACCCTCGACCCGGCCGCTGCCGCCCCGTTGCTGTGCGCCGGCATCACCGTCTACTCCCCGCTCAAGCGGTTCGGCGCCCGGCCCGGCACCAAGGTCGCCGTCGTCGGCCTCGGCGGCCTCGGTCACCTCGGCGTGAAGATGGCCAAGGCCATGGGCGCCGACGTGACCGTCCTGTCCCAGTCCGGCAGCAAGCGCGAGGCCGCCGTGGCCCTCGGCGCCGACCACTACGCCGTGACCGGCGACGGCTCGGCGTTCACCGAGCTGGCCAACACCTTCGACATCATCCTGAACACCGTCAGCGCACCGGTGTCCCTCCCCGACTACCTCGGGATGCTCCGCCTGCACGGCACCATGGTGAACGTCGGTGTGACGACCGAGCCGATGCCGATGGAGGTCTTCGCCCTCCTCCAGAACGGCCGGTCCTTCGTGGGATCGCTGTTCGGCGGCATCGCCGAGACGCAGGAGATGCTCGACTTCGCGGCCGAGCACGACGTCACGGCCGACATCGCGCTGATCGACGCGCAGGACATCAACACCGCCTACGAGCGGATCCACGCTTCCGACGTCCGCTACCGGTTCGTGATCGACGGCGCGACCTTCGCGAAGCCGAAGCAGGCATGACCTGCCCCCACGCGGACGCTGCACGAGGGCACTGAGAACCGCCCTCGTACGGGAGTGACCTGCGGCAACACCACCCGCAGGGGGACTTGACGCACAGGGCGCGCTCTCGCGACGCCCGAGTGAGACCGACGGCAGGGGCGCTCATTCCCCCCGTGCCCTGGCGAGGAGGAAACGAACATGGCAGCACAGCCCCTGACCGCGCTGGTGATCGGCGCCACCGGCAGCATCGGACGGCTCGTGGTGGCCGAGGCGATCACCCGCGGACACACCGTCCGGGCCCTGGTACGTGACCGCGCCAAGGGCGCCCAGCTGCTCCCTGCCGACGCCGAGCTCGTCGTCGGCGATGTCACCCGGCCCGAGACCCTGCCCGAGGCGGTGGCCGGCGCCGACGCCGTCGTGCTCACCCTCGGCTCCTTCGGCACCGGCGCTTCCTCGCCGGAGACGGTGGACTACGCAGGCGTACGCAACGTCCTGACCGCCCTGGCCTCCCTGGACGGCGCACGGCCCCGCGTGGCGCTGATGACCTCCATCGGGGCCACCACCCGCAGCAGTGGCTACGGTCATCTGCTGGAGTGGAAGCGCCGCTCGGAGCGTCTTGTACGGGCCAGTGGCCTCACGTACACCATCGTGCGGCCCGGCTGGTTCGACATGAACGGCCCCGACGAACACCAAGTGGTGTTCCTCCAGGGCGACCGCCGCCGCTCCGGCGGCCCCGCCGACGGATGTGTCGCGCGCGCCGACATCGCACGGGTCCTGGTGGCGGCCCTCACCACACCCGAGGCGGCCGGCCGTACCTTCGAGCTGGTGGCCGAACAGGGAGCCGCACCAAGCGACTTGGGGCCGTTGTTCGCGGCGCTGGACCAGGACCCGCCCGGCTCCCTGGACGCGGTACGGGACGAGGCCAACATGCCGCTCGACGCCGAGCCGCAGCGGGTCCGCGACGACCTCGACGCCCTCCGGGCACGCGCCGCAGCCTGACGACAGCCCGGGCCCGCCGCGCAACACCCGCCACGCAATAAGGAGTCAGCGTGCCACCCACCCCCAGCCAGACGGACCGGGAGCACATCCTCCAGGTCCACCACGCCTACTTGGACGCCATGGTCGAAGGAGACACACAGTCACTCGACGACCTGCTCGACGACGGTTTCCTTCTCACCCACATGACGGGATACGTGCAGCCCAAAGCCGAGTGGCTGGCCGAGATGAAGGCCGGGCAGTTCGTCTACCACTCCATCGACGAGGTGGACACGGCGCTCGACCTCGACGGCGGTACGCCGCGTCTGACCGTCCGGACCACGACCGACGCGACGGTGTACGGAAGCCGGGCCGACTGGCGGTTGCTCCTGACCACCGACTACGGCCGCCGCGGCGAAACGTGGATCCCCCTGAGAACGGTCGCCACGACATGGTGACCCGCAGCAGCCAAGGGACCAGGGGAGCCCCAAGGACTCCCAAGAACCCAACCCCAACGACCCCAACGACCCCAACGACCCCGAGGAGACTGCGTCGTGGCGGCCCTTGAGTTCGTCGTGCTGCTCGGGTGCGCTCTGCTGGTGAGCGGCGCCCTCGCCCGCAAGCTCAAGGTGGCCGCCCCCGTACTGCAACTGGCCGCCGGCGTCCTGCTCGGCTTCGTACCCGCGCTCCGCGAGACCGAGCTGCCACCAGAGGCGCTGCTGCTCGTCTTCCTTCCGGTGCTCCTGTACTGGGAGAGCGTGACGACCTCGCTGCGGGCGATCCGGCGCGACCTGCGCGGCATCGTCCTGACCGGCACCCTCCTGGTGGCTGTCACCGCCTGGGCCGTGGCGGCCCTGGCCCACGCCCTCGGCCTGCCGTGGGGCGCGGCCTGGGTGCTGGGGGCCGCCGTGGCACCGACCGACGCCACCGCCGTGGGCGTGGTCTCCCGGCTGCTGCCCCAGCGCAACGTCACACTGTTGCGCGCCGAGTCCTTGATCAACGACGGTACGGCGCTGGTCGTCTACAGCCTGGCGGTCGGCGTCACCGTGGGCTCCGAGCACCTCGGCGCGACCCATGTGAGCGGCCTGGTGGCGCTGTCCTTCGGCGGCGGCATCGCTGCGGGCGTACTGGTCGCCTGGCTCGGCATCCGGCTCCGTCGCCTCGTGCGCGGGCTCGGCGACACGATGCTGGACAACCTCACGATCATCCTGATCCCGTTCAGCGCGTATCTGTTGGCCGAGCAGGTAGAGGCGTCGGGCGTGCTCGCGGTCGTGGTGTGCGGGCTGATCATGAGCCAGGCCGGGCCGAGCCTGGGCAGCGCCGAGGCGCGCCGACAGACGATGGCTTTCTGGTCGCTGGCGATGTACCTGCTCAACGGCGCCCTGTTCGTCCTGGTCGGCCTTGAGGCGCAGGCGGCGGTCCGAGGTCTGTCCGGTACCGCCCTGACCGAGGCGTTGCTGATGGTGGCCGCGATCTCCTGTGCGCTGGTCGTCGTCCGGTTCCTTTTCCTGTTCGTCGCGGTGTACACCATCAGAGCGCTGGACCGGCGCCCGCAGCAGCGGGAGCGTCGCATGGGCCACCGGGCCCGCGTGGTCAGTGCTCTGGCCGGATTCCGGGGGGCCGTCTCCCTGGCGCTCGCCCTGTCCGTGCCGTACACCCTCGACTCCGGCGGACCGTTCCCCGACCGCGACACCATCGTCTTCGTCACCGCCGGCGTCGTCGTGACCACCCTCGTGGTACAGGCGCTGGTCCTGCCGTCCGTGGCACGCCGGGCCCAACTGCCCTACGACGGGGACGCCGACCGCGAACTCGCTCTCGCCCGGACCACGGCGTCCGAGGCCGCACTCGGCGCCCTCCCCACGGTGGCGGCCGACCTCGGTGCGGACCCCGAGGTCACCGAGCGGCTACGCGCCGAGTACGAGACCTACCTGAACACACTCCGGGCCGCTGCAACCGCGGACGCCGATGCGCTCGTACGACACCACGAGCAGGACACCGCCCTGCGCCTGGCCCTCCTGGAACACAAACGCTCCGCCGTCATCAGCTTGCGCGACGCCCGCCGCATCGACGACGCCGTTCTCCAGCAGGTGCAGGCCCAACTGGACGTGGAAGAGGTGCGCCTGGCCCCGACGACGGATTCGGAGTGAGGGCACGCAACAGGCAACGGACGGGACAGAGGACAACAGCCAGCGACCCCAGGCAGCGGGCAGCACGAGCAGGACCGGTCGACGGCGGGGCGCGCTCTGCCGGTGGGCAGTCACGTCACCACACCCGAGCCGTTTTTCGACCTCGTGTACGTGATCCCGCTCACCCGCGTGACCACCTTCATGGCCCACGAGCACAGCGGCGCCGGACTGCTCGGCATGACGCTCGGCATGGCCGGCGCCTTCGTCTTCGCGCTGACCGTCCCCGAGGCATGGCACGACGCCCCTGGCAGGCTGTCCGGACCCGTGGTCCTGTCCTGCGCCTGTCCGATGGTGCGCTGCGTGCACCTCGTGCTCTACGGATACGTCGCCCGGGGCGACAACGGACTGCGACGCAAGGTGAGGGTGTCCTGGCCCCCGTACTCGGCGGCTGCACCCTCCTGATCGTCGGCGCGCCGATCGGGGCGGCCGGCAGACCGCGCCCTTCGCGGCGGCGCTCGGGTGGACTGGGGCGGCGTCTACCTCGCTTCGGCATCGCGCGGCCCGATCCGATCGTCAGCGCGGACGTCGATGACGCGGCCGAGCCATCCGCGCGGCGCACGAAGAACTCCGGAGCACGGCGGCGCTCGCGCGAACCGTCGTGCCAGTGCAGCCGGAAGGGCTGGGAGGTGACAACCACCACGGCAGGGTCGAAGTCCACCAGCACGAGATGATCCCGCTCCAGCCACGACACGAAGCCGACATGCTGCCCGGTCGTCGCCGACCAGTACCAGCCCGGGAAATGGCGCCCACCCGGCGGCCACCGAAACGGCCGTACCGGAACCGCATCCTCGAACGCCTCGATTGGATGTCAAAGGACAGTCGTCGGTCGGGAGCAATGTGAGGGCCGCGGCCGGGCGGTTCAGCGCTGGCCGGAACCGCGTGCGTCACCTGCCACGGGCCTCCCTGCCCGCCAGGAGGCCGGCCATGCGACGTCGTCGATCGCCGGCCACGGCGCGGCGGCGACGGCAGTCGGTGTGAGCCCCGTAAGCGCCTTCACTTCGCGGTGCAGATGGGACTGGTCGACGTAACCGCTCTCGGCCGCGACACCGGCGGGAGGGACACCCGCCGCGAGCAGATGGGCCGCATGGTCGAACCGCACCAGCTGGGCGGCCCGCTTGGGGGCGACGCCGAGCTGCGCCCGGAAACGCGCCCACAGGCGCTTGCGGCTCCAGCCGACCTCGTCCGCCAGGCCGTCGATACGCATCCGGCCCCTGCCGGCGACCGTCCGCCTCCAGATGTGGGCGACCTCCGGATCGACCCGCAGGCCGTCCCCGATCCGCCGGCGGACGGCGTCCGCCGCCATCGCGAACCGCTCGTCCCACGATTCGGCTGTATGCAGCCGCTCCTCGAAGCGCCGGGCGTCGCGGCCCCAGACGTCCGCCAGGGTCGGTCCCCGACATCTGGCCGGTGACGACGGGCGCCTCTACGACGCCGTCGCCGACCCGCTCGACGGCCTGGGGTGGACGGGCCTGGCGAGCGTCCGCGGACGGCATGAGCCGGACGAGGCGCCGGAGGACCGGCAGGTCCTGCGCAGCACCGTCCTGCACATCAGTCCCGACACGGTGCGCTGGGCCCAGTGGAACCTGGCCGACGAGCCGTTCCACTGGGAGGGCTGCCCATCGCCTGGCAGATCTCCGCCCGCGCCGCCACGAGCAGCCCGCTCGCTCAGTGGTCGGCCTGCTTCACCGCAGACGGCCCCGGCGAGGCCGTGTCCGACTTCCTCCTCGCGCTCGACGCCCGCGACCAGCCTGCCGTGCCGCTGGTCGGCCGCGAGCTGGTCCTCGACGCCGTCGCCGCACACGGATGGCTCCGCGACAACGACCAGCCCCAGACGGCCGCGGCCGACCCGACGTTCGCGTCGCACATGCGCCTCGGTGAGGTACCGCCCCTCATCCAGGACGCCGACCCGCGCGCCCTGACCACCGGGGCCGACGAGGCGGGACCCGCCGGATGGCAGGCATGGGCCGAGCCCGCGCTCGGCGCCCCGAACCTGTGGGCCGCATCCTTCTCCGCCGGCGTCCCGCACGACCTCGTCGCCGCCTTCGCCGCCTCCCTCAGCTCGACAGCACCGGTCCTGCGCCGGGTGCTGCGCACGATACCTGCACTGACCTGCGAAAATGGGACCGCTTCCGACGGTCGGCGGCGGCTTGGTCCGGGAATGGCCCGGATCCCGGATCTTGGCTCCGGGCACGCGACGGTGGCCTCCCCGGGCATCAAGGGGGAAGAAGCAGGCTTGCCGACGCACCCTGTTGCATGGTCGGTAAGGCCCAGTGGGTGGTGCTACGACAGCATTCTTGGTGCTGGTGCTGCCCGCCGGATGTCGGTGACCGTGGAGTGTTGAGGAAGCGGATCGCAGAGCAGCGGACTACGACTCTGACGGCTGGCGGAACACCCCTGCGGCAGCAGGACCACGCAAGCGGGTCCTGCGCTGGAGTTCAGCCGGCGGAACAGCCCCCGCGTCGGCGGGGAGCACGCCGCTGCGAAGGCCGAAGCCGAACTGGTGCTCCCCGCCGACGCGGGGGTGAACCGCTGAGAACCCGTCTTTGAAGCTGGGGTCGAAGTGGGCTGGGCTGTCGGTGCTGGGGCAGAACGCCGCCATAGGATCAGCTGATGAATGACGCTGTCTTACTGCATGCGGGCGCGACGCGGTCCGCACCCGCCCTTGTCCTCCGCCCCTGGGGCATGGGGGACGCTGCCGCACTTGTCGAGGTGTTCCGGGATCCTGTATTGCGCCACTGGACGAGCTCTGCTGTGGAGAACGTAGCTGACGCGCAGCAGTGGGTGCGGGGCCAGGAACGGGGATGGGCGGCGGGGAACCGGTTCGGCTTCGCGGTCCTGGAAGCGCAACCCGATTCATCGCACGAACAGTTGGTGGGCAACGTGGTGCTCAAGGAAGTGACGCCTGGCAAACCGTCGGCCGAAGTGGGCTATTGGACTGCGGCGCACGCTCGCGGGCGGAGTGTGGCACCCCGCGCTCTGGAGGTTCTCACCGGCTGGGCCTTCGACACCCTCGGCACCGGCGGCCTGAAGCGGCTTGAGCTCCTGCATCAGGTGGACAACCTTGCCTCTTGCCGTGTGGCGCAGAAGAGTCAGTACGGCTTCGACCGAGTCCTGCCCGCATCGCCGCCGTCCTTCCCGCTCGATGGCCATCTGCACAGTCGGCGTAGGGATGCTTGAGATCCTTCCGACTTCTTCGGTTGACGTCGGTCTGTTCATGCCGCGACGAGGGCCTAGGCGCTGTTTCTCGGATCATGTGCGGAGCCAGGTCATGAGGGCCGCGAGGGTGACGGTTCCGAGGTAGATGTAGGCGCGTTTCTCGTAGCGCG
>NZ_JBSFEV010000066.1:0-28828 GCF_053594615.1 Streptomyces sp. NPDC001858 | reverse complement strand
TGTTTCTCGACGGCGCGTTCCGAACCGGCGTGCGTCGCTTCCTCGATGCGGCGCTGGAGATCCGCGAGCTTGCCCGCGGTCGTGTGGATGTCGATGGTGCTCATCTGTTTCCGCTCAGTGCTCGGTGGCAGGTCGGGGCAAGAGGCACGGCCGGACTCCGAAGAACGCCGGCTGTCGGCATGGCAAGCGGCGCTCCGTGATCGTGAGATCGCCAGTGATCGCCAGTGTGGCCCGTTGCCGGCGTCTCTTCCGGGAGTTCATCTCGCAGTGGACGGGAGGCTCGACGCAGGCCGCATCGCGGAGGTCGACGGGGCGATGCGCGAGGTGCTCGCGCTCTTTCCGCCGTCCTCCTCCCCCTGGACGCCGTCAGCGACGGCACCATGGTCGTCGCGTTCCGAACCGGTCAGGATCTCAACGCGTTGCTCCCCTCACTGCGGCGCCTGATCGAGGGCGGGGGTGGGAGCGCCTGAGCAGCCGAACCGGTCGGCTACCGCGTCACCCTGCTGACCGACCTGGTCACTCGGGCTCGACGCGCAGCGCGTCCCTGTCGAACTGTGCGACTTTGCCGTGGCGCAGCGCCCCGATGGCGCTGTACCAGACCGCGGGCCGGACACCGGCCTCACGGCGGTCGATGATCAGGGTGCTCCTTCCGCACAACTGGACGTAGTTGCCGACGGAGTGCACCTCGTCCGCGACCTTCGTGCCCTGGTCGATGAAGGCGCGGAACTCCGGCACGTCGAGCACGTACAGCTCGATCACCGGCCTCCCTCCTCCAACTCGGCCGCGACACCCGCGACGATGAGTTCCGCCTTGCGCGCCCACAGCTTCGGCAGGGTCGGCTCCTCGTCGCCCGACACGACGTCGAGCAGTGCCCGTACGGTCAGCGCCGCGTCCTCGTCGTCCACCCTGGTGATCTCGCGGGTCGGGTAGGTGAACTCGACCATGAAGCCGTTCGGGTCGTGCGTGTAGATCGACTCGATGGTCTCGTGCTTGACCTGCATCTCGACCGCCCAGTCGTTGTCCTCCAGGCGCCGGCGGTACTCGTCCAGCGCTTCCTCGGAGTCGACATGGATGGCCAGATGCCGGGAGTCGCGGAAGAAGCGGGGCACCTCGGGACCGTGTGTGGCATGTGCGTCCTGCCCCGGTTCGCCGAACCGTTCGAGACCGAAGTAGTAGAAGAACGCCAGCCGGTCACCCTTGCCGATGTCGAAGAAGAAGTGCACGAAGTCGGGGTGCTCCGACGGGCCCCAGCCGACCGCACACACGGAGTGGACGATGGGGAATTTGAGAATCTCGTGGTAGAAGCGCACCGTGCCGACCGGGTCGAACGTGGGAAACGCGGCGTGGTTGACGCCTTGGGCAAGGTGATCGAGTTCCGAAGCCATTCCTGAACCTCCTGATGGGGTCGTCACGTCAACGCATCCAGGCCGGCCTGCGCGATCGCGACGTCGTTGTCGGAGGAGGACCCGCTGGCCGCGATGCCCCCGACGACCACTTTGTCGACCACGATGGGCAGACCGCCACGCAGGTCGGTGAAGTCGGTGGCAGCAGCGGCGAGCCGCGCTGCGAGCGCGGGGTCCATCTCCCCCGTGGGCGCGCCGACATAGGCGGCCGTACGCGCCTTCTTGGGGACGACCTCCTGGGCGAACGGCACCGCACCGTCCATGAGGACGAAGGCCCGCAGTTGACCACTCGTGTCGACGACGGCGATCGCCACCGGGGCTTCGCGCTTGCGGGCCTCGTCCACGGCCGCGCCGAGCATCGTCAGCGCCGCCTCTTCGGTCAGCCGGAGCCCGGCTACGACATGGGACACGGTGTTCTTCCTTTCCTGGTGCGGCGGGGAGTCGGCCGGCCGCGAAGACCACTCGACGTACTGGTCTGCGCCCTCAGCCCATCTTCACGGTGTTGCGCAGCGGTGTGACGCCGTCCACCTCGACGTCGACCTCGTCGCCGTCGCGCAGGAACGCGCCGTCCGGGCCGTCCTCCATCGCGGTGCCCCCGGGCGTCCCGGACAGGATCATGTCTCCGCCGCCGAGCGGGACGAACCGCGAGACGTGCCCCGCGATCCGGCCGAACGAGTACCGCATGTCCGCGGTCGTCCCGTCCTGCCTGAGCTCGTCGTTGACGCGGCAGCGGATCCTCAGGTCGGCGACGTCGGTGGCCTCGTCGACGACCATCCAGGGACCGCAGCTGTTGCCCGTCCGGAAGTTCTTCACCAACGACCAGGTCAGCGGACCGTGATCGATTCTGGACAGCCCGAGCGCGTCGTCCCGGATACTGAAGTCGTTCCACGCCGTATAGCCCCACAACGACACGCGATCACTGCCCCGGGGATGCTCGTCCCCACTCAGCACGACGCCGACCTCGGCCTCGTAGTCGAGCTTCGCCGTGCCCTCCGGAGGGGTGACGATCGCGCCCGGGCCCACCACGGTTCCCGGGATCACATAGAAGCCCCATGGCGGCGTGTCTTCGACGGTGCCCGACACCAACGACTCGGGCAGCTCCATCCGCGAGGCCATCTTTCCCGTGTGCATCGGGAAGTTGCCGCCCATGGCGAAGATCCGCGAAGCCGGATCCGGCAGCGGCGGATCCAGCCGGACCTTCGCCAGGGGGCGGGCCCCCAGCCGGTCCCGGCCGCGGTCGAGATCGTCCTGGACCAGCTCGAGAAGGGTGCGCAGCGCGCCGCGCGCCGAGGGCCATGCCCTGATCATCGGGAGCCAGCTCTGCGACCCACCGGGGAACAACGTCTTGATCAATTCGGCCGGGCCGTCGTCGAGCGCGCTCGCGGACCCGGCGAGATCGACCACATAGGTCGTTCCGGCCGAGTCCACGACGAGCCCGGTCCCCGCACCCGCGACTCGAACCAGCCTCACTGTCCCCGCACCAGCCTGCCCGTCGCGCGCGTCATGACTGGGCGCCTGCCTTGCCGAACGTCTCATCCAGGTCGGTGCCGAGAAGTACGTCGGACGGCGGCGCCGGCGGCGGACCCACCAGTCCGACCGGGGGCTGCCCGGTGTTCCACTCGTCCACGGCGTGGCTGTCGGTGACGCTCCAGGTGCGCGGCACGTACGTCGGGTCGTGCAGGATGATCTCCTCGTCGACCGAGTACTCGATCCAGTAGCCCTCGGCGTCCCGGAAGTACATGGCGACGTTGTGCGCAGTGCCGTGCCGCAGCGGCCCCCACTCGATCTCCACGTCGTTGGCGCGCAGCGCTTCCGCCGTCTCGTAGAACTGGTCGAGGTTCTTGAGGCTGAACTGGAGGTGGTGCACCCGGGCTTCGGGCGTGCGGACGACGACGAGGTCGTGGTAAAGGAACCGGCCGGGCGAGCGCATGAACGACATGATCTGTACGTCGCCCGCCATGACCCGGCCCGACTGCAGCTGGCCCAGCACCTCCCTGGCGAACTTGTCCTCGGCCTCGAATTCGGCGGCGCCGAGGCCGATGTGGTCGGCCACCACCGGCTTCGGGCCGCCCGACTTCGGGGCCTCGATGAGATGGGCGACCGGGATTTCGGTGTGCATTCCGGTGGTCAGCTCGATGAGATGACCGGCCGGGGTCTGAAACCGCAGAGCCGGCTTGGACTCCCACTCGCGATCGAGGTGCCGGGCCACCTCGACCCCGGCGCGAGCGAGGTGCTCGCCGGCCCGGTCCAGCGCCTGCTCGTCACTGACCACATAGCTCACGTGGTGCAGACCATGGGTCTCACCCGGCTTGTACACCAGCGAATAGCGGTCCAGCCCGTGCGCGCTCAAGTAGTGCGTGCCGTCCGACGCGGCATGCTCGAGGGTGAACCCGAGCCGCTCGACCGCGAACTTCGCCGCCACTTCGGGATTCTTCGCGTTGAGTGCGAAGTAGTTCACTCGCTCAATACCGATAAGGGACACCATGACCTCCTCGGCCGATAAACAGCCTGAGTTGCCTTTTCGACATACACATTGCGTAATTGACGATCAAGTTTTCACGCGGGATTCCCGGACCCGCGTCGGTGGATCGCGCTCGATTCGTGACCGCGTCGGACGCGGTCACGGGCGGACCGGGCGAGCGGGGCGACTTCGGGCCGTCCGGTCCGAAGTGCACGTGCGCCCGGCGGGGCACCGCTCAGCCGGCGGGCGAGGAGTCCGTGCTGAGCGTGCGGGGGCGAGCCAAGGTGGCCCGCGCCGCGTCGGTGCCGGCCACGGTGACCTGGGGGCGGCGGCTGCGGCCGAGTGTCGCCGTCCGGCTGAAAGCAGCCTCCAAGGACACCATGCCACCCTCCTCGTCGAGCCATCGTGGCCATGCCATCGTGGCACTGTTCTACGAGAGAGTCAATAATTCTTCGCATGCGACTTCATGATCCAATGCGGCCCTGGACGGCCGCGGTGTGTGCCGCTCCGTGACGCCGTCGCCCTTGCGGTGTCGTGCGCGGGGCGGGCGGATCTAGCCCATGCGTCCGAGCGTTCGTCTGGCGATGCGCCAGCCGTCGGCGGTGCGAACCATGTCGTCGTGGTACGTGGCGCTGCTCACGGTGCCGTCGTGCAGGATCCCGAGGCCCTTGGACCTGACGTGCGTCACTTCGGTGTCAGCGGGGATCGCGACGATGTTCGTGACGTGATGGGCGGCCGCGTGTTCACCGTCGCGCAGCGCGGCCTCGATTCTGTCGATGCCCTGGACGGGCTCGAATCCGTACACGCCGGCGTCGTAGATCGCGTCGTTCGTGAGGCACTCGCCCAGACGTCTCCACGCCTTGTCGTCCAGGATGTGCCCCCAGAGGGACAGGACTCGTTCGATTTCAATGATGTCGTCATGAGTGGGATGCATCGTGGACTCCTGAGCCGGAATCGGACGTGGATCGAGCTCCGTGCGGGAAGCCTGACCTTGCGACGTCACCTGATGGACTACAGTGTAAATTGATTGACGGCATCGTCAATTCGCGTATCTCCCGCGCCGTGAGCGACCGACGCGTGTTCGCCGGTTCGGCCCGGCCCATCGCCGCCAGACTCGACGCACAGGACGAACGCGCAAGCCCCCGAGGCTCCCGGCACGCGCGCGAGGCTTTGGCGAAGCGCGTGAAACGCGATAGGCGAGTTGGCAGCCGACAAGCCGGCCGAGATTGCTCCCAGCGCAATGCCGTCGCGCTCGACTCCCGGGTCCGGCAGTGCGGCGTCGTCGGCTGCGGGATTGCCGTCTGCCCCGACCGCAATGACTCCGCCGCACGCGCCATCGAGTTCATCGCGTGGGCGGCGAGATCCGGCATCGGCTGCGAGGCCGTCTGCAGGGGACCGGCGATGACCGGGTTCGGCCGGCGGCGCCCGCTTCGGCAGGGCGCGGCGATGCCCCCGCGCGCTCTGCCGTCAAACGCGCGTAGCGCCCGAAACCGTGGTCCCGCAACAGCGACCCGACGTTCGGCAGAGCGTCACGCCCGAATCGGATCACACGCTCGTTGTCGAACCAGGTGCACTCGCCGCGGACCCCGTCCATCGGGTACGCGTCACGCGCCGCAGCCCGTGCGGTGCTCACCACTGCGCTTCGAACGCTTCCGCGTTCTTCTTGACGATGCCGGTGCGGCCCGACGGGCTCAATGTCACGGCATCGATCGCGGGCTCGTCGAGCTTCTCTCTCTGCATCGCCTTGATCAGCATCCTCGTCGCGACTTCGGCCGTCGTGCGCGGCAGATACGGGATGTCCCCGTACCGGGCGCCTCTCCTGACCGTGAGCTTCGGGTACTTCACGAGCGCGTCCTGCAGAGCGGCTTGGCCTTGGAATCGTCCAGTTCGACGGCGACGGGACCGGCTGTCCCTCGCGGACCCCGGTCGCCTGCACCGTCACCCGTCACTCGGTGCGCTCGGGATGAGCTTCGACGACGATCGTGTAGTGCTCCGCTTCGGGCGGCGCCGCGTAGTGCGGGCGCAGCAGCCCAGCCCACGTGCCGAAGCGCTCCGACGAGCGAAAGCGCACGTGGGCGTCGACCGAGTCCCACTCCAGCAGGGCGAGGTAGGTTCCCGGATGCCCGACGCCCAGCGCCAGGCGGACCGCCCCCAAGCCGTCGGCGCCGGAGATGACGCCCGCCGCCTCGCGGAACGCGGCCTGGAACGCGTCGTCGTGTCCGGGGCGGATGCGAAAAGTCGCCCGCTCGATGATCATCGCTGCCTCCTCAGAAGACCGACTCGCTCGGACGCACGACCAGTTCGTTGACGGCGACGTGCCTCGGCCGGGTGACGATGTACTCGATCGCGTCGGCGATGTCGTCGGCCGCGAGGACCGTCACGTCCCGCCAGCGCTCGTCCGCGCGTGCCCGGAGCTCCGGCGAGAGGTGACTGGTGAGTTCCGTGGTCACGGGGCCGGGCTCGACGACCGACACACGCACGTGGCGCTGGGTGACCTCCTGGCGCAGGGCCTCGGCGAAGGCGCCGACGCCGTGCTTGGTCAGGTTGTACACGGCGGACCCGGCGTCCGCACGGCGACCCGCGATCGACGAGACCAGCACGAGGTCGGCCACCTGGTCGGCCGACTGCCGCGCCGCACGCAGGAGTTCACCCAGGGCCGCCCGAGCGACGTAGAGGCACCCCATGACGTTGAGGGAGACCATCCGCTCCCAGTCGGCGACCTCGGCGTGCTCGACCGGGCCCAGGAGCATGACACCCGCGTTGGCGACGACGGTGTCGAGGCGGCCGAACCGATCGACGGCGCGAGCGACGACGTCGGCTGCCGCGTCCCCGTCCGTGACATCGGCGGCGAGTGCGACCGCTGGGCCGCCGGCGGCCTCGATCTCGTCGGCGAGACGTTCCAGGCGCTCTGCGCGGCGTGCGACCAGTGCGACGGCGGCCCCGCGCGCGGCGAGAGCGCGCGCCGTGGCTTCGCCGATGCCACTGCTCGCGCCCGTGACCAGCGCCGCCGTGCCCGCGAGGTCGCGGCCGATTCCGTTGCGTCCGGATCGCTCGCTCATGACTCCACCGGCCAGCGGGGTGCGGCCACCTCGACGCCCGTCCGCCCGATCAGCGACTCGGACGCCTGCTGGAGCCGCGACACGAGGGACGTCTGATCGGTGAAGGTGGGCTTCCCGGCCTCGACGACGGTGCGTCCGTCGACCAGAACCGTGTGAACGCTTCTGCCGTCGGCGTTGTAGACCAGCGTGTTGACGGGGTTGAGCAGTGGGCTCCACTCCGGCCGATCGGTGTCGAACAGCACGAGGTCGGCCTTCTTGCCGACGGTGATGGAGCCGATGTCCTGCGCAAGGCCGACGGCTTCAGCGCCGCGGATCGTCGCCATCTCGAGCGCCGTCTCCGCCGGTATCAGGTTGGTGTCCTGCCGGGCGTCCTTGTACAACGTGGCGGCGAGGAACACCGTGCGCAGCAGGTCGGTGGAGGCGAAGTCGGGGCTGTCGGTGCCGAGGCCGACGACCACCCCGGCGTCGAGCAGCTCGGGGAGCTTACCGATCCTGGTCGTGCCGAAGCCCAGGCGCAGCGACGGTACGGGGCACTGCGCCGCCCTCGTGCCGGTCCGCGCCATGAGGTCGATCTCGCGCTCGTCGAGGGCGACCGCGTGTCCGAGCAGCACATTGTCGCCGAGGGCCCCCACCTCGGCGAGGTACTCGATCGGCCGCATCCCGTAGGCCTTGATCGAGTCGTCCACCTGCGCCTGGCGGGCCGACTGGTGAAACGTGAGGCCCGTGCCCAGCTCGTCGGCCAGCCGCTTGGCTCCGGTCAGGAGTTCGGGGCTGCAGGGGCCGACCCCGTAGGAGAGCATCACCCAGGCCCGAACGCGGCCGTCGCACCGGCCGTCGTAGGCGCGGACCGTGGATGCGAGATCGGCGAGCGCGTCCTCGGTGGACATCACGGGGGTGTGGCTGATGTCCGGGCGATCGGTGACGCACCGTCCGACGATCACCCTGGCGCCGCTGTCCCGGTAGGCCTGGAACGCGGGATCGACGCGCTCCGCGTCACCGGGGTTCACCACGCACGTCGTGCCGTTGGCGAGGTGCTCGGCCAGCGCCGACAGGGTGCTCACATACTGCTCCTCGTCGTTCATCGACTGGCGGAGCGCGCAGCTGTCGCGGATGTACGGCGCACCGACCATCGTGTCGGGAAACAGGCCGCGCATGAGCTGCGGGTACAGATGGTCGTGGGTGTTGATGAAGCCGGGGGTCACGACCATGCGGCCGGCGTCGATGACCCGGTCGGCCGGGACATCGGCGAGATCCGCCGCCCGCCCGACGGCGACGATGCGATCGCCGCGGATCACGATGGACGCGTCCTGGATGATGCGTCGTCGCTCGTCGACCGTGATGGCGTACCGCGCGTTTGCGATCTTGGTCGTGGTCTCGGCCATGTGAAGCGTCCTCTTCTTTGAGGTGGTCGGATGTCTCTCGGCGGCCTTGAGGGTGTGCCGGGCCGTCGCCGTCCGATGGCGGACGACGGCCGTCGGGTCGGAGGAACGGCGCCAGCGCGCGAGTGCCTGGAGGCTCTTGTCGGACCGGATGTCCCTTGGCGGTCGTGCCCAGCCACCGGCCGTGCATTGCGGCCCGGCCTGACAGTGAAGATCACCCAGGGTCTGCCGGGTGGGCGCTCAGCCGGCGAACAGGCTCATCAGGAGCGCCACGTTCAAGGCCACCACGGTCGCGCTGATGGCCCACGCTCCCCATGTGGTCGTACGCCGGTTGACCCAGCGGCCCATGACGCCGGCGTCGCGGGTGAGCAGGACCAGTGGGACCAGTGCGAAAGGGATGCCGAAGGAGAGGATGACCTGGCTGAACACCAGGCTCTCCGTGGGACTGGCGCCGGCGGCGAGTACCACGATCGCGGGTGTCATCGTGAGGAGCCGGCGCAGTAGTACAGGGATCCGGCGGCCGAGGAAGCCGCCCATCACGACTTCGCCCGCGTACATGCCGACGCTGGTTCCCGCGAGGCCCGAGACGAGCAGGGCGAGTGCGAAGGCGAGGGCGGCGGCCGGGCCGACGAGCCGCCCGTACGCGTCGTGCGCGGCGCCCAGCGAGTCGGCCGCTTCGGGGGCGCCCGGGTGGAACAGGGTCGCCGCCGACACCAGCAGTGCCACGTTCACGGCGCCCGCGAGGCCCATCGCGATGAGCACGTCGGTGCGCACATGACGCAGCAGGCGGCGACGCAGCGGCCGGTCCGGGTCGTCGGGCGGACCGCCGCTGCCGGCTGCGAGGGACAGGCTGTAGCGATCGCTCGTGAGCGCCGAGTGCAGATAGATCACGTGCGGCATGACCGTGGCACCGACGATCCCCCCGGCCATCACCACGCTCTCGGTACCCGAAATTCCCGGTATCAGCCCATCGGCGGCCGTGGCCAACGGAGTGCCGGCGCCCAGCACTTGCCCGAGGAACAGCCCCAGCAGACAGGTCAGGCCCGCCGCCATCAGCACCTCGAAGCGGCGCCGGCCGCGCCCGCGCATGGGCATCAGCAGCAGCGACACCGCCCCGACGACCACGCCCCCCAGCCACAGCGGAAGGCCGAACAGCAGGTGGAGGGCGATGGCCCCGCCCACCACCTCCGCGAGGTCGGTCATCACGACGACCGCCTCCGCCTGCACCCACAGCCCCCACACCACCGGCCTGCGGTACCGGGCGCGACACAGTTCCGGCAGACTCTTCCCGGTGGCGACGCCGAGCTTGGCGGACAGGTACTGCAGCAGCATCGCCACGACGTTCGCCGTGAGCAGCACCCACAGCAGCAGTGGCCCGAAGGTGGCGCCGGCCTGCACGTTGGTGGCGAAGTTCCCTGGATCGACGTATGCGATCGCGGCTACGAAGGCCGGGCCGAGCAGGGTGTACGACAGTCCAGAGCGGAGCCGGGGGCGTCGTTCGCCCGGCGTGCGGCTGGGTGGCTCCGTAGGGGCGAGGGCCGGGGGATCGAGTTGCCCGGAGCGGGTGGGGGACGGTTCGACTGACATGATGCCGCTGCTCTCCTTGTCCAGGGGGGAGGGGGACGCGCCCTTCAGGGGCGTGGGGAAGTGCATGCCCACCGGCGTCGCCGTCGTCAGCGGCAGCCGGCGGTGGACGAGGCGCTGAGACGGTCAGGCGTGAACCGCCGCAAGGCCCGCGAGTGAACCAAGGGTGAGGACGACGGCGTATGCGAGAGCGGCACGCCCGTGGGTGCTCCACCACTGAACTCGGCGGACGAACCGCGTTGGTATGACGGAGGGCTCGACGTGGCGACTGGCCAGCAGAAGCAAGGCGATTTCAAGGACTGCGACGGCGCCCACGACCGACAGCCGGCCGAACACCTGCTCCCAAGGTGCCGTGTCAACCATGCCTTGTCCGCCTCCACTCGATCATTCCGACAGTTGTGCGCTCATGTGTTCGATGTGATGACGTCGGCACCCTTGCTCCCCGCTCGCCAGTCGGCGCTCGCGCCGGTGATCATGCAGTCGGCGAGCTGATCGAGGAGCGCGGTCATCTCGCGTTCGGCGAGGCGTACCGCCTGTTCGTCCCGGGCGGTGGTCGCCTTCTTGATCTCCCAGAACGTTTCCGAGATCAATCGCTGCAAGTGGGCGGGTTCGGCTGCACGGTTGCGTGTTGACGGCATGCTTGCCTGCCTCGGGATCGGAGGGCTGCGGGACGCATCCTTCCGGCGCCGACGAGCGCTCTCCGCGGGCGACGGTGCCGGTGAAGATGTGAGCCGACCTTGTCACCTCGGTGCCGAGAGCACATGGTCGAGACTGCTGAAATCACTACTGAGTCCACTTGTCGGTAGCCGCTGCGCGGCAGACCGGGCAGGCGTCCGGTCGCACCGGCCCCAAGCAGGGTGTCTCGGTGTGCTTCACGGGATCGACGAATCCGCCGACGAGGTGGTCACGCATCGTTCCGCCACCTTCCTCGTCGAGTCATCGTGGCAACCTCAGCGTGGCATTGTTCTACTCGGCAGTCAATAATTCGTCATTCATGACTCATGATCCGGCGGACCCGTACCGCCACCGTTCACGACGACGGGGACGGTGCGCCGACGGCGATGTCCGCGGACCTCGTCCCTGCCGGAACCTCATGTCCTGGGCCGGTCGGCCGACTCCATGCGGCTGACCCAGGACGCGACTTGCGTTCGGGAGTGGTAGCCGAGCTTGGTGAGGATGTGCTGGACGTGCGATTCGACGGTGCGGCGTGAGAGCACCAGTTCCGTCGCGATGTCCTGGTTGCTCGATCCCTTCGCCAGCAGATCGGCGACCTTGCGTTCGCGCGGGGACAGGGCCGTCGGCAGGTCATCACGCGCGGCACGCCTGGGCTTCGCCCCGTGCCGGCCCATGCCCTCGACCTCGCCGAGAACTTCGTCGAGCGGCCGGGTACTCCCTTCTTGAACGGCCGCATCGAAGGCCGCCTCGCTGATCCCGGCGCGCACGATCGCCTCGACCTTGCCCTTGACGGCGAACTCACTGAACTCGAACGGCATCATCCGGCGCGGTCCGGTTCTCCAGATGGGGTCGGCCGCCCCCAGCAGGCGCGCCGCCCGGCTCAGTTCGCCGGAGCGCGCGGCCACCCAGGCCAGCCCGTCGAGGGCCAGGGCCAGGCCCACGTCGTGGCCGAGTCGCCGGAAGAGCCCGATCGCGTCGAGGAAGTGAGCGGTCGCGGCATCCCGGTCGCCCGCACGGCAGCGCACCACGCCGTTGATCCACAGCGCGTTGGCGCGCCACAACTGGGAGTGCTCGGCTTCGAGGAACGTCAGCGCTTCGTCGGCGAGGCGGTCCGCGCCGGGATCACCCGAGGCGAAGGCCATGGCCGCGGCGAAGAACAGGGCTTCCCCCGTGACCGTGGGATCGTCGACCTTGCGCCCGCAGGCAATGGCGTCCTTGGCGTGCCCCAGAGCGGCAGTGACGTCACCCAGTACGAAGTCCGCGAGGATGGGACACAAGGTCAGCGCGGCCTCGACCCGGTGCAGGGCGAGCCTGCCGGCCAGCGTGCGGCACTCGCCCATGGTCCGCGCCGCGCGCTCCACCTCCGTGAGCAGCACCTCGAGGTATGCGCACGCCCACAGCGCCTCGGCACGCTCCTCGGACGGCTCCGGGCTGCTGTCCAGTGCCTTGCGCAGCCACTGGTGGCCCTCCATGATCACGCTCGGCTTGGACCAGTACATCCGCAGGCGGGCGGCGATGCGCAGGGCGATCCGCGGCTCACCGCCCTCGGACAGGAAGAACTGCATCGCGAGCCGGATGTTGGCGTGGTTGAGATCGACCTCCTGGAACCAGCGGATCTCCCGCTCGCTGAAATAGTCGGTACGGCCGCGGTCGGCGAGCGCCGCGAAGTGCTGGGCGTGACGGACGAGGAACTCCTTCTCCTCCCCGAGGGCGACCAAGTGCTCGCGGCCGTATTCACGGACCGTTTCGAGCAAGGAGAACCTTGCCGATCCGCTCTCGCGGTGCAGGATGGATTTGTCGACCAGGCTGGCGAGCAGGTCGAACACCTGGGTGCGCGGCAACCGCGCGTCGGTGCACACGCCTTCGGCCGAGTTGAGATCGAATCCGCCGGCGAACACCGACAGCCGCGCCCACATCAGTTGCTCTTCGGGTGAACACAGGCCGAAGCTCCAGTCGATGGTGGCCTTCAGGGCCCGGTGGCGAGCCGGCGCCGATCTGGGGCCGGTGGTCAGCACGTCCAGGGCGTGTTCCACGCGCGCCAGGATCTCCTCGACCGGATACGCCCGCATCCGTGCCGCGGCGAGTTCGATGGCCAGGGGAATCCCGTCCAGGCGCCGGCAGAGGTCGCTCACGGACCGCTGGAACTCGGGGCCCTCCGGCAGCTCGGGAACGACGGCCGCGGCACGGTCCAGGAAGAGGTCGACGGCTTCGGACGCCGGGCGGCCGGGGCCGAGGCTGCCGAGAGGATCGGCCTCGGGCAGTGACAACGGGGGTACCTCGAACAGGTACTCACCCTCGCTGCCCAGGACCTGCCGGCTGGTGGTCAGCACTCGCAGCGCCGGGGCGCTCGTCAGCAACTTGTTCACCAGGGCCACGACCGGATGGATCAAGTGCTCGCAGTTGTCGAGGAGCAGGAGGAGGTTCTTGTCGCGCAGGTGTTCGGCCAGGCTTGCGGCCGGGTCGGCGGAGGCGTCCTTGAGTCCGAACATGGCCGCGACCTCGTAGGCGAGGAGGTCCCCCTCCCGCAGTTCGGCCAGCTCCACCAGCCAGACCCCGTCGGGAAAAGCCCGGCGCACCTCCGCGGCGACGCGGCGGGCCAGCCGGGTTTTGCCGACGCCACCGGGACCGGTCAGGGTGACCAGACGCCCGGCCGACAGCAGCCGCCGGACCTGTCCCAGCGCTCGCCTCCGCCCGACGAAGCTGGTCACCTCAGCCGGCAGGCGCCCCACCCACCGTGCAGTCATAGCGTGACGCTACACCCGAATTGTCAGCCGCAGTGGTGGCGAGTTCACGACTCTTTCTCGGTGCCCGTGGACTGGTTCTGCTGGTCGAGCGCCCGCTCCAGGTAGTCCAGGTCGGCACGCAGCTGAGCGATGGCCCCTTGGGGGCCGGTCGCGCCGAGGGCCTGGCCATCGGGTCGGCGGACCATGGTCACCGCGAGATCGGCGATCAGATCCGCCACCTCGGCGGGGCTCTTCTCCCCGAGCGAATGCTGCCACCATGCGATCCAGTTGCACATACCGATCACCGCGAGGGCGGTCGTGCGCGGATCCACCGGGCGGAACTGGCCCGTACCCATGCCCTCCTCGATGAGGTGGATCAGCTCGCGCAGCGCGGCACGTTGCGCGGCCTGGTGGGAGCGGGCGAGATCGGGCGACAGATCCGCTTCCGACCTGAGCAGCAGCTGGAAGCGGTGGGGATCGGTGGCGCGGCGCAGAGCCATCGCCTTGGCCACACCACGCAGCCGCACCGCAGCATCGGCGTTCGGATCCTTCGCGAGCCGCTTGATCTCGACGGCGGGGGCCTCGGTGGTCTCCGCCACCAGCCGAGCCAACAGCTCGTCCTTGCTCTTGACGTAGTAGTAGAGGGCGGGGCGCGTCATGCCCATCGCGTCGGCGATGTCCTGGAGGTTCGTGCCCGCGAACCCGCGCTCCGCGAAGAGGCGTGCCGCCTCGGCAAAGATCTGATCCTCGACCAACCCGCGACGAGACGTTCCGCGAGACGGCGACTTCTCCGTGCCGTCGGCGGCCGCGGCCCGGCGAGGCCTCGTGGTCTTCGCCTTCTGAGCTTCATCTGGCATGGTCAAATTCTAACGCGCGCGTAGAACCCGGCGCTGCGGTCCCCGCCTTTGCGCAGCGGTGGCCGGGCGCGCGTTGCCGCGAACCGGCTTCGTCGTCGACGAAGAATTATTGACGGTTGTGACGATTCTCGGGTATAGAGAGTGTCATGGCGACTCGGCGTGTGGGTGTGATCGGTTGCGGCGCAGGTGAGTTCTTCACGCCGGTCGGCACCTCGGTCGATGTGTTCACCGCGCACACTCACCCGTACACCGCCGACCGGCCCGCGATCGTGATCGAGACCGCCGTAGTGACGACCGGCGGGGTGGAACCCGGTGCATTCGACGCCCACAGTTCCGGTTCCGCGTGCCGCGGTGCCGGCCGATGCCCATCAGCCACTGGGGCCCGCGCATGAGCAGCCTCAGGTCGCCGTCGCGCGGCGATACCGCACGTCCAGGACATGACCGCCGCGCTCGTCGCCGGCCGCATCGACATGGCCTGTGCTGGTCGATCGCCGACTGCCGGCTGCCGAGCAGAGCGGAGAGGGAGGAGCTTCGATGAGGAAGCCAGTAGGGCGAGACGTCGTTGTCGTCGGTGCCGTTCGCACCGCGATCGGACGCGGTCATCCCGAGAAGGGCTGGTTGCGGGATGTCCATCCCGCGACATTGCTGGGCCGCTCCTTCTCCGCGGTGCTCGAACGCTCCGGCGTGGCTCCGGCCGAGGTCGACGACGTCATCGCCGGATGCGTGCAGCAGATCGGCGAGCAGGGCTGCAACATCGCGCGCAACGCGTGGTTGCAGGAAGGCCTGCCCGTCGAGGTGCCGGCGACGACCGTCGACCGACAGTGCGGGTCCGGGCAGCAGGCGGTCAACTTCGCGACCGCCATGATCGCCTCCGGGGCGCAGGACGTCATCGTGGCGGGCGGCGTCGAGCACATGGGCCATCTGCCCTTCGCCGCCGGGGTCCGGGTCCAGGAGGAATTCGGGCGAGCCATCACCCCGGACGTGCAGGAACGGTACGGACTCGTACAGGACCAGACGCTGGTCGGGCAGGGCATCGCCGCGGAGATGATCGCCGAGCGGTGGGACCTGTCCCGCCCCGAGCTCGACGAGTTGGCGGTACGGTCGCACCGGCTCGCGCACCTCGCCACCCGGTCCGGCGCGTTCCGGCGGGAAATCGTCGACATCGGGATCGGCTCCCAGGCCCACGACGTCGACCAGGGCATCCGCCCGGACACCAACCTCACGACCCTCGCCGGACTGCGCCCGGTCTTCCGCGCCGACGGCCGTACGACCGCGGCGACCTCGTCCCAAGTGGCCGACGGGGCGTCGGCGGTCCTGCTCATGAGTGCGGAGAAAGCCGCCGAGCTCGGTGTCCGCCCCAGGGCGCGCATCGTCGACCAGGCCGTCGTCGGCGTAGATCCGCAGATCATGCTGACCGGTCCGATCCCCGCCACCCACAAGATCCTGGACCGCAACGGGCTGACCGTCGACGACGTCGACACGATCGAGATCAACGAGGCGTTCGCCTCGGTCGTGGGGGCGTGGCTACGCGAGCTCAAGCCCGACCTGGACCGCGTGAATCCGCGGGGCGGCGCGATGGCCCTCGGCCACCCGCTGGGCGCCACCGGCGCCCGGCTCATCACCACCCTGCTCCACCAACTCGAGGACACCGACCGTGAAATCGGGCTCGTCACCATGTGCTGCGGCGGTGGGCTCGGTACCGCGACGCTCCTCCAGCGACTCTGACCAAGGCGTTCGCGCGCCGGGAAACCGAAGGTGAAATCGATGAAGCGTGAGTTGCACCATTTCGTTGCGGGCAAGAGCATGCCCGGACAGTCGGGCCGGTTCGCCGAGGTCTTCGACCCGAACACCGGGGCGGTACAGGCCCATGTGCCGCTGGCGTCGAAGGCCGAGGTCGAGGCGGTCATCGCCGACGCGGCAAAGGCGCAGGCCGAGTGGGCGCGGTGGAATCCGCAGCGGCGGGCGAGGGTGCTGATGCGGTTTCTCGAGCTGATCCGCGCCGAGCAGGACGACCTGGCGAAGCTGTTGTCCTCGGAACACGGCAAGACCATCGCCGACGCCCACGGGGACATTCAACGGGGGCTGGAGGTGGTCGAGTTCGCGATCGGCGTCCCGCACCTGCTCAAGGGGGAGTACTCCGACAGCGCCGGCACCGGGATCGACGTCTACTCGATGCGACAGCCGCTGGGCGTGGTCGCGGGCATCACCCCGTTCAACTTCCCCGCGATGATCCCGCTGTGGAAGGCCGCACCGGCGATCGCCTGCGGAAACGCCTTCATTCTCAAGCCCTCGGAGCGTGACCCGTCGGTGCCGCTGCGGCTCGCGGAGATCTTCGTCGAGGCCGGGCTTCCGCCGGGGGTGTTCAACGTGGTCAACGGCGACAAGGAAGCGGTGGACGTGCTGCTGACGGACCCCCGCGTGGAGGCGCTCGGGTTCGTCGGCTCGTCGGCGATCGCCGAGTACGTCTACGCCACGGCCGCCGCGCACGGCAAGCGGGCCCAGTGTTTCGGCGGCGCCAAGAACCACATGATCGTGATGCCCGACGCCGACCTCGACCAGGCCGCCGACGCACTCGTCGGCGCCGCCTACGGCTCGGCGGGGGAGCGTTGCATGGCCACTTCGGTGGCCGTCCCGGTCGGGCAGGCCACCGCCGACGCGCTGGTCGACAAGCTCGCCGAGAGGGTGCGTGCACTGAAGGTGGGGGCGTCGCACGACCCGAGCGCGGACTTCGGTCCGCTGATCACGGCCGACGCGGCACATCGGGTCCGTGAATACATCGAGTCCGGCCTCAGCGAGGGTGCGCACCTCGTCGTCGACGGCCGCGATCTCACCGTGCCCGGACACGAGGGCGGGTTCTTCCTCGGCGGCTGCCTGTTCGACCATGTCACCCCGCAGATGCGGATCTACCGGGAGGAGATCTTCGGCCCGGTGCTGTCGATCGTGCGCGCCGACGACTACGAGCAGGCGTTGCGGCTGCCCAGCGAGCACGAGTACGGCAACGGCGTCGCGATCTTCACCCGCGACGGCGATACCGCCCGCGACTTCACCCAACGCGTCAACACCGGCATGGTCGGGGTGAACGTCCCCATTCCGGTGCCGATCGCCTACCACACCTTCGGCGGCTGGAAGCGCTCCGGGTTCGGCGACCTCAACCAGCACGGCCCGGACTCGATCCGCTTCTACACCAAAACCAAGACCGTCACCTCCCGCTGGCCCAGCGGCATCAAGGAAGGCGCCAGCTTCGTCATCCCCACCATGAGCTGAGCGGACCCACCAGCTCCCGGAAGGAGCCAACGACATCATGTGCGAAATCGTCTCCCACGGCCGGCTCGGAGCCGCCCGGTGAACCCCACGGAAGCAGAGGTGCTGCTCCGCGTCGAACACGGCCTGGGCCGCATCACCCTCCACCGTCCAAGGGCGATCAACGCCCTCACGCACGCCATGGTCCGTACGATCCAGACCGCGCTGACCACCTGGGAGACCGACGACCGGGTGCGCGCCGTGGTTCTCGACGGCGCGGGGGAGCGTGGCCTGTGCGCGGGGGGCGACATCCGCTCCATCTACCACGACGCGCGCACCGGCGGCACCGCGTCACTGGCGTTCTGGGCCGATGAGTACCGGCTCAACGCCCACATCGCGCGCTACCCCAAGCCGTACGTGGCGCTGATGGACGGGCTGGTCATGGGGGGTGGCGTCGGCCTGTCCGCACACGGCTCGCTCCGGGTCGTGACCGAACGCTCCAGCATCGGCATGCCCGAAGTCGGTATCGGCTTCGTCCCCGACGTCGGCGGCACCTACCTGCTCTCCCGCGCCCCCGGTCTGCTCGGCGTCCATGCCGCGCTCACGGCTGCCCAGCTCTCCGGCCCCGACGCCATTCACTGCGGACTGGCCGACCACTACGTGCCGAGCACCCGGCTGACCGATCTGTTGCGGGCGCTGGAGACCATGACACCGGCCGAGGCTGTGACCTCGGTCGCCGAGACGCCCCCGGAGAGCACACTCGCCGCTCGGTCGGGCTGGATCGATTCGTGCTACGCCGCCGACACCGTCGAGGGAATCCTCGACCGGCTGCACGCTCACGGCTCCGAGCCGAGCGCGGCAGGGAAGGAGATCGAGGCGAAATCGCCGACCGCCCTCAAGGTCACGCTGCGCGCCCTGCGATCGGCGGCCGGTCTTCCCACGCTGGAGGCCGCGCTCGACCAGGAGTACCGCATCGCCAGTGGCTGTCTGCGCGCCCCGGACCTGGTCGAGGGCGTCCGCGCGCAGATCATCGACAAGGACCGAAATCCCCGCTGGTCACCCGGCACGCTCGCGGAGGTCGGCCCCGAACTCGTCGACCGCTTCTTCAGCACCCCGGACAACGGCGATCTCGGCCTGGCAGGAGGGCAGCAGTGATGGGCACGAAGACAGCGTTCCTCGGACTGGGCAACATGGGCGGCCCCATGGCGGCCAACCTCGTCAAGGCCGGACACACCGTGGTCGGATTCGACCTGATGCCCGAGGCACTCGCCCGCGCCGAGGCAAGCGGGGTGACCACGGCGCGCTCGGCGACCGATGCCGTCAGCGACGCCGAGGTCGTCATCACCATGCTGCCCAGCAGCCGGCACGTCCTCGACTGCTACCGCGAGATCGTCCCGGCCGCACCAGCCGGTTCGTTGTTCCTCGACTGCTCCACCATCGACGTCGCCGCCGCCCGCGAAGCCGCCCAGCTGGCCATCGACGCGGGCCACCCCGCGATCGACGCTCCCGTGTCCGGCGGCGTCGGCGGCGCCGAGGCAGGCACCCTGACGTTCATGGTCGGAGGCAGTGACGACTCCGTCTCCACCGCCGAACAACTGCTCGCGGTCATGGGAAAGCGAACCGTCCACTGTGGCGGGTCAGGAGCCGGGCAGGCGGCCAAGATCTGCAACAACATGGTCCTCGGCATCTCGATGATCGCGGTCAGTGAGGCGTTCGTCCTGGGCCGGGAGCTGGGCCTGACGGACCAGGCGCTCTTCGACGTCGCCTCCACCGCATCCGGGCAGTGCTGGGCCCTGACCGCCAACTGCCCCGTCCCGGGTCCCGTGCCGGCCAGCCCGGCCAACCGCGACTACGCCGACGGCTTCGCCAGCGGGCTGATGCTCAAGGACCTCCGACTCGCCCAGGCCGCCGCCGCTGAAGAAGGCGTCGACGCGGTCCTCGGTCGCACCGCCGCGGACCTCTACACCCGCTTCGTCGAGCACGACGGCCCCCATCGGGACTTCTCCGCGATCATCACCGCCATCACCTCCGAAAAGTCGTGATCACGGTGGAGGGGCACGAGCCCCTCCACCGCCGACGGTCGGCCTCGCCCGATGTTTGACTAATGTGTTTAACTTTCGTTAATATTGTCAAACATCCCGGAGTGGACTCTCTTCCGGAGGGCGGTCGAGGTCGACGCCGTCGCTCCTTGCTCCCCGTGGACGCGGGGTTCTTCAGATCGAAACGGTGCATCGCGCCGCCTGCGCCGAGCGCGATGCGGAGCCCGTCGGCGTGGCGCACGTTTCGCAGATCTGCGTTGTCACTCTCCCCGAGGAGTCTCGAATTACCGAGTCGCAATCCCCGAAGGGCATAGCCAGGCACTGCTACGACAGCTACAACCAGCAGGACATCGACGCCGGCTTCCAGGTCGCCGAGGGCGACAAGGTGGCGACGCGCTGGATGGTGAAAGGCGCTCAGCGATCGGAATTCCTCGGTCAGCAGTTGGCCGGACCCCAGAGCTGATCCGTTCATTCGCAGGTGGGGGAAGGACGGTCCAGCGCGCTGGTCCGGGTTCTTCACGAGATCTTCGAGTCGGCGCCGATGCGGGCGGTCGGGGCGCGCGTGATGGGCCTCGGCCGAGGCGATGTCACGTCCGACGAGGCGCTCGACGGGTGGATCAGGGCCCGTCTCTCGCCCTTCGGTCCCGGCCATGCGACCTGCGGGACCAGCGCCGGCGCCGTCATGGCAGGGCGGCGCATCTCGGAGCTGTTCGACGGCCCGGTCGCGGAACCCCGGAGTCGCCGGAAGGTCCACTCCGCAAGCGAATGAGGTACCCGCCCGAGTCGATTCCGGCTGCGGCGCACCGTCGCCGCCTCGGGTATTGACACTAACGTAGAAAACTGGTCGCATGTGTCTACAATCATTTTCCGGTCGGAAGGAGCCGTGATGGGGCGTTCGACGAGGCACGCCGAGTCCGACTACGACGTGCTCGAGCTGGAGTTCTTCCGCTACGCGGTCGAATCGGTCATCGAAGAGCTCGAGATCAGCATCACCAGAACCGCCTACAACGTGCTCGTGTACGAGTACAAGGACTACTGCGTCGGTCTGGTCACCAAGGACTTCCGGCTGCTGAGCCAGTCCCGGCACAACCTGCCGATCTTCCTCGCGGACCTCGGCGTGCCCGTCCGGGACGCGGTGGAGGTCATCGGCGAGGACCGCATCGAACCCGGCGACGTCTTCCTCACCAACTACACGCCGGTGCAGGGGCAGCATCTCAACAACATGATCGCGGCCACTCCCGTGTACACCGGAGGGGAGATCGTCGGGTACCTCGCCGTCCGGATGCACTGGTCCGACGTGGGCGGCCAGAACCCCACGTCGCTGAGCTGGGGGGCGACGAGCGTCCTCCAGGAGGGCGTGCAGTACCGCGGAACGAAGATCATGAGCCGCGGCCAGATCGTTCCGGAAGCACTGGCCACCATCCAGGCGAACTCGTGGTCGCCGGCGGTCGTGACCGGCGACCTGATGGCCCAGATCGGAGCGCTTCAGCTCGGCGCCCAGCGTTGGCAGGAGCGGGTGGCCAGCCGCTGGGACGCCGCGACGACGGAACACATGGTCGAGCAGCAGTTCGCGACCAGCGCCCGGCTGAGCCGTTCGAAGGTGGCCGAGATACCGGACGGCGAGTACACGGCCGGCATCGACATGGACGACTCGGGTGCTCCCGGCACCGAGCCCCTGAAGCTCAAGGTCGTCATCAGGGTGACCGGCGAGCGGATGGTCGTGGACCTGTCCGACCTGCCGCCCCAGGTCGCGCGCCCGGTCAACGCCGGTGCGACCGGCGGCGCGCTCAGTTCCATGCGGGTGGGCTTCAAGTCGCTGCTGGCGCCCGAACGCCCGGCAGACGAGGGGCTGTTCGAGCCGCTCGAAGTCATCATCCCGCCGGGGACCGTGCTGAGCGCGGTCGGAACCGCTCCGATGAGCTGGTACAACACCACTCTGCCCACCATGATCGATCTGTTCCTGCGGGCGATCGGGGAGAAGCTTCCCGACCGGATTCCGGCCGGACACCACGGCGCGTTCTGGGGCATCACCCTGGCCGGCCAGTACGACAACGGCGAATACTGGACGTATCTCGTCGGAGCGAACGGCGGATTCGGCGCGTCCGCCGAGAACGACGGATTCGGTCCCCTGCGCACGCTCATGCACGGGGACAATCCCGACGTCCCGATGGAGATGGTCGAGGCTCAGTATCCCGTGCGGTTCCATGGCCACCGGATTCTCCGCGAGGCCGGCGGCGCCGGACTGCACCGAGGCGGTGCGGGGCTGGAACGAGTCGTCGAGGTCCTCCAGGAATCGCAGCTGAGCACCTACATCGACCGCACCGTGAATCCTGCCTGGGGGCTGGCCGGCGGCGAGCCGGGACAACCGGCCAGCATTCATGTCCAGCTGCCGGGAAGCGAGGACAGGCAGCCCTACGGCAAGACCTCTCCGACGCCGGTGCCGGCCGGCACCATGCTGTATCTCCGGGGCGGCGGCGGAGGCGGCTGGGGCCAGGCTCCGGTGAGCGGAGCGCAGTCATGAAAGGCATCTCCCACTCCGAGTTCGGACCACCCGAGGTCCTCTCCTACGGCGAGTTGCCGGATCCGGTCGTGCACTTCGACGAAGCGCTGGTCCGCGTTCACGCGGTCGGTGTCAATCACCTCGAGGCCGGGATGCGCGCGGGCTATCTGACCCCGTTCTTCAACCACTTCCTGCCGATCATTCCCGGCTTTGACTTCGCGGGCGAGATCGTGAGCGCCGGGTACACCCTGGAGGAATATCAGCCGGGTGACCGCGTTCTGGGCGCCGTGCTCAAGGACTACGTCAAGAACGGCACCTATGCCGAACTGGTGGCCGTTCCCGGCCGGCTGCTCGCCCGTGTACCGGAGGGCCTGGGCCTCATCGAGGCCGCGGCCCTGCCGACCGCCGGCCTCGCTGCCTGGCAGGCCCTGCGTCCGCTCGTCGGCGAGGGAGACACGGTCTTCATCAACTCGGCGTCCGGCGGCGTGGGTCATATCGCGGTCCAGCTCGCCCGTCATTTCGGCGCTTCGACGGTGGTCGGCGCGTGCTCGCCGGGCAATCACGCATTCGTCCGCTCTCTGGGCGGGATTCCGACCGAGTACGGACCGGGCATCGAGAGCCGGGTCGCCGAACTGGTCGGCGGGGACGGGCGCGTCGACGTCGTCCTCGACCTCGTGGGCGACGAGACGCTGGACGCGTCCTTCGCGATCGTGCGGAAACCGGACCACGTCGTGTGCCTGAACCCGTCGGCCGTGGAGCAACGGGGCGGGCATTTCAAGGGGGCGCGCCCGAACCGGAACGATCTGGAGCAGCTGGCGCGCCTCGCCTCCACAGGTGACCTGCATGTGGAGATCAGCAAGACCATTCCGCTCGAACTTGCCGCAGACGCACATCACTTGATCCAGGACCGACATGTCCGGGGCAAGCTGGTGCTGTCCGTCAAGCCGTGAGCACAGATCGTCGAGCCATACCAAAAGGGCAGGCGAATCCGGTGCCGGGCCGCCTGACGAACAACAGAGGAGCTGGAGTGCTGCCCGAAGGGACACGAAACGCAGGCGACAGGCAGGCGGCGGTGGCCGCCCGCGTGGGCGCCGACATCGGCGGTACGTTCACCGACGTCGCCGCGGTGGATGCAGACGGCCGCCTGCACATCGGCAAGCGGCTGACGACCCATGGTGCCGAAGGCGACGGGGTGCTTGCCGCACTCGCCGACACGGACACCGACCTCAGCGGGTCGGAGGCCATCCTCGCCCATGGCACCACGTTGGTCATCAACGCGCTGCTGGAACGCAAGGGCGCGCGGGTCGGACTGGTCGTCACCGAAGGGTTCGGCGACGTCATCGAAGGCGGCCGCTCCAGCAGGCCCGAGATCTTCAACCTCACCTTCCGCCGGGATCCCGTGATCGTTCCGCCGGAACTGCGGTTCGAGGTGGCCGAACGGGTCTATGCCTCCGGCGAGATAGCCGTACAGCCCAGCCAGGACGAGATCGACGGCCTCGCCGACAAGCTTCTCGCGGCGGGCGTGGAAGCGGTGGCGGTCGCCTTCCTCAACTCCTATGTGCAACCGGCGAACGAACGGCTCGTCGCCGACCGGCTCAGGACACGCTTGCCCGGCATCACCGTCACCGTCTCGTCGGACATCAGCCGGCAGTGGCGTGAAGCCGAACGCTTCACCACCGCCGCGGCGAACGCCTATGTCGCGCCGGTCGCCGACCGGTACATCGAGCGGCTGCTCAACGGCCTGCAGAGCGACGGCTTCACCGGCGAGTTCGTGGTCCTGGACTCGAACGGTGGCGCCCTCGCCCTCGACTCCGCCCGCCGTTTCCCGGTGAAGGTCGTGGAGTCCGGACCGGTCGCGGGTGTGATCGGCGCCCGCGAACTGGCGGAACAGTTCGGCATCGAGAACATGGTGACCTTCGACATGGGAGGCACCACGGCGAAGTCGTGCCTGATCGAAGGCGGACGGTACGCGTCGACAGAGCTCTACTGGATCAACGGCTACGAGCGGGGCTTCGCCCTCCAGGTCCGCAGCGTCGACGTGACCGAGGTCGGTGCGGGCGGTGGATCGATCGCGTGGTGCGACGAGTCCGGCACGATGCGGGTCGGTCCGAAGTCGGCCGGCTCCCAGCCGGGACCCGCCTGTTACGGCGGCGGCGGGACCGAACCCACCGTCACCGACGCCAACCTCTACTGCGGTCGCCTCGACCCGCGGAACTTCGTCGGTTCCCTCCAACTGGACATGGGCGCCGCCGAGGCCGCGATCGGCCGACTCGCCGATCAGACCGGCATGGATCCCCACCGGGTCGCCCTGGGGATCATCAAGCTCGCCAACCTCTCCATGGCCGCCGCAGTGCGCCGGCAGACCCTGGAACGCGGCCGTGACCCGCGCGAGTTCACCATGGTCGCGATCGGCGGGGCGGGCCCCATGCACGCATGCGAGGTGGCGCTCGAATGCGGTATCGGCCAGGTCCTCATCCCGGTCCACGCCGGACACTTCTCGGCCATCGGCATGCTGGGCGTCAATCTGCGCCTGGAGCGCAGCGAGATCCTGTCGACGAGGCTGCCCGACCTGGACACGACGTCCTTGCGCGAGGCGGTGGGCCGTATCGCGGACGAACTGGAGAAGGAGCTGTTCTTCGGCTCCGACGGCAGCCTGAGGGCCGGTGAGCTCCGAGTCGAGTGGGCACTCGCCCTGCGCTACGTCGGCCAGAGTCAGACACTCCTCGTCCGGCTCCCGGGCAAGGCGGACGGCAGCGTGCCCCAGAACGTCGCCGAACTGCTGCGCGCCGAGTTCGAACACGAGTACCGCCGCCGCTACGGCCACATCGACGAGCTGTCCGACATCGAGGCCGTCGAACTCGAAGTCACCGTCGAACGGGTGCTCCCTCGCCCCGCAATCGTCGAGAGTGACGTCTCGGGAGGCCCGCGAAGCGAGATCATGTCCTACTTCGACCTCGACAGCGGTCCGGTCACCTCACAGGTGATCGCGCGGGGTTCGCTGGCAGTGGGGGACACGTTCACGGGCCCGGTCGTGATCTATGAACAGGGCGCCACCGCGGTGATTCCTCCGGGTGCACGCGGCGTCGTTCTCGAAGGCGGCAGCATGTTGATCGACCTGCGCGACATCGCAGCCGGGTAGGAACTGCCGCATCGAAGACGCCAGATCGGCACAAGGCTACGGACAAGAGCATTGGCCGGTCGGCTGACAGCGGTCTGCCGGCTTCGATTCCGGCGGTGCCGGTCTCATCGTCACCGCCGGAAGCGGATCTGCTGCCGAAAGGCCGGCGACGGGCATGAAGTACTGCAGCGCGGAGTGGCGCCGACGGTGACTGTGGTCCCGCGCTCCGTACTGGACCGGTCCGAGCGCACGGCGCCAACATCGTGTGGCAGCAGCTTGCCAGGATGGCCCGCGCACCTTCGGACGGTGGGTGCTGGGGCACTTTTGGCGGCGGGCAGCCGGCCCTTCAAACGTCGTCACCCGAGTCCTGCACGACCTTCGGCAGGTTGTGCGAGCCGGGGCGGAGAACGGCGCTCGATGGCGGGGAACCCGCGCCGAGGGACGGCGGGCCGGTGAAGAACGAGGCCTGGTAGGTCTGCTCGGCGTGGTCGGGCAGACCCGTCAGCAGCCTGGACCGGTCGCCGAAGAGCCGGAAGAGGGTGCCCTTGCCCGCCAGGGTGCACGCGCGACCGCGTGCACGCAGACGTGCTCGACGCGTTCCTCGGCCACCAGGTGGGTTTCGGCGGCGGTCGAGGGGCGCGGTCTGCCGTGCGGCGGCACGACCCAGCAGGCTTCCGCCGACGTTCGGGGCGGCCGCCACGAGCGTCAGCCGACCCGGCTGCAGACCGCCCGTCGCAGTGTCCGGACCGGGCAGCCCGAACGTGGGGCCGCCGACCGGTTCGGGAGAGTACGGAACCGATGGCGTCGCGCAGCGTGGCGAGCCTGCGCGCAATGCTGCCGCGGTCCTGGCCGCCTCGGCTGTTCACCGCCTCTCCTGCGGCCGCCGCGCCGGGGTACGCGGCCGTATCGGATGAAAGGGCGTCGCAGGCGGAGTCGGCGGGGAGCGGTACCGCGACCGGCGTGGTGTTGTGCAGCAGCACCTGCGGTTGGCCGTGAGCCGCCGGTGTGACGAGGTCACCGAAGTCCTTGTGCGCCGTGCTCGGCACGTGGGCCGGGACGGCATCGGCCTTGCGGGCTGCCGGGAACCGGTCGAGCGGCGCCGGCAAAGCGCGCACCTTGTGCTTGGTGATCACCGTGGTGCAGCCCTCCTCTTCGGCGAGCTTCACACCCGCGGACGATCACACCCGCCGAACCGGCAGACCCAGCTCCCCGTTGCCGACTCCTGCTCCTCGGTCTCCTCGGTCCGCATCTCACCAGCACAGCGGGTGGGACAGCGGTGGACGCGGTACGCCTCCAGCGGGTACTCGATACCGCGCTCCTGGAGGGCACGGACGAGTTCGGCGAAGGAGAGGGCCGAGCCCTGTGCGTGCTGTTCGATGTTCTCGGTCATTGATCCGGTCTCTCCTCAAAGGGCGCTGGTCACGTGGTGCGTATCCGGGCGTCATGCCCAGTGCGGGCGGCCGGGCAGGAAGGTGGCGTCCAGGGACCGGACGGTGCCGGGCAGGACGCCGTCCGCCTGGTGGGCCTTCTCCGGTGAGGCCGAAGAGGCCGGCCACCGTGCCGGGGCTGGATTCCTCGGGATCGCCGCCCGGCTCGTCGACGGCGAGGCGCGACGCGTCCTTCGCACCGGTGGTCATGCGGCGCGTGCCCGAAGGGGCGCGGGCCACGTCTGAGCCCCCGATGTCCGGGCAAGGTTCGCAAAATCGAGTGCGGCTGTCCCGTCTCCCTGATCTGGTGCGACGCGGGCGTGGGACGCGTCGCGGTGTGGACAGGGCATGACGAAGGACCGCACGCGAACGCGCTGGATCCGGGCGGAAACGGCTGTCACGGGCCCGGCGTGCAACGACGCCGCCCCCATGTCCGACGCGCACGAGGTGCCCGGCACCGGGCACCGGTCCCCCTGCGGCGTTCCCGTGGCGGACGACCCGCTGGGCCTGGGGGACGGCATTGAACCGTTCACCGCCCCGCTGACGGCGGTCACCGTGCTGGCGCCCGGGGACGAGGGCCTTGCCGCCGCGCAGGTGATCGCGGACGCCGTCGACCGCCTCGCCGGTCCGGTTGCCGGATGGCACCGGGCGTCGGCCTAGGTCTGCGGGCCCCGCCCGGGAGCCCGGCATGGCTTTGCCGGCCGGGCATGCTGCTTGCCCAGGTGTCCGCGCGGCGCCGCCGGACCACGGAGACCCTGCACGGGTTCCTGCAGAATGCCGCGGCCGCGATTTTTTTGCCGCCCTCGTGGCCCGGTACCCGGAGATCACCGAACGGCACGTCACCGTCCAGGCCGTGCAGAGGGCATCCGCCGAACGGATCCTCTCCAAAAAGGCGGAACCGACCGCTCGTCGGACGGCGACGCCAAGCCGGCGGGCGTCCATGGCAGCCTGCAGCACCACCCGGGCCGGAGGCTGGGCAGTGTGGTAGCGATGCAGGAGTTCAGGTCCTTCCGTCAAATTCTTGCGCCAGGTTCCCGTCCGGGGTGCGCTCAAGAGCAGCTGCAAGCTGTTGGTCGCCAGCATCAGCCAGAGCCGGGGTTCTGGCTGCAAAGAGAAGGGGAGCCTGTTCCGGAAGCTGACCCGTCAAGCCCGTCCTGCACGGCACTGGCCGGTTCAGGGGTGATGCGCAGCCCAGGGTGCCGGTAGGCGCCGTGTCACCAGCTGCCGGCAGTGATGATCTTGCAGGCGTGGACGACGGACAGCGTCAGTCCCTGTCCATGACACGGCCGTCACTCAGGCAGAGACCGCCGATCCATGGATAAACCTTCCTCTCCCACGTCTTCGCGGGTGCTCCTACGGTCGAAGCTGCGGGCGCTCACCGGCCCGCCGCAGCGAGGAGAGAGACCCCCATGAAGATGACCGGCAACACGATCCTGATCACCGGCGGCACCTCGGGCATCGGGCTCGGCCTGGCCCTGCGTCTGCACGAGGCCGGCAACAAGGTGATCGTCGCCGGACGGCGCAAGGAGCTGCTCGACGAGATCACGGCCGAGCACGCAGGCATCGACGCGCTCGTCCTCGACGTCGCCGACCCCGACTCGATCGCCCAGGCCCGCGAAACGGTGGCGGCGAGCCACCCCGAGCTGAACATCCTGGTCAACAACGCCGGCATCATGCTGAAGGAGAACCTCCTCGACCCGGCCTCGCTCCCGATCGCCGAGGACCACGTCACGGTCAACCTGCTCGGCACGATCCGGATGACGTACGCCTTCCTGCCGCTGCTGGTCGGCAAGGCCGACGCGGCCGTCGTGAACGTCACCTCGGCGCTGGCGTTCGTCCCGCTGCCGATCACCCCGACCTACAACGCGACCAAGGCCGCGCTGCACTCCTTCTCGGAGAGCCTGCGCGTGCAGCTCGTGCAGGCCGACGCCGGCGTCCAGGTGATCGAGGTGGCCCCGCCGGGCGTGCGCACGACCCTGCTGGGCCAGCAGGACGACGAGAACTCCATGCCGCTGGACGAGTTCCTCGACGAGACCCTCGGGATCCTGCGCGACAAGCCCGACGCGAAGGAGCTCGTCGTGGAGCGTGCCAGGTTCGTGCGCGACGCGGAGGCCAACGGCTCCTACGACAACGTCCTCGCCATCCTCAGCGGCGTCTGAGGGACAGGGAGGACGATCCGGCATGCAACCCACCCCTGAAGACACCGTCGAAATAGCCCGGGTGCTCGCCCTGTGGGGCCACCTCATGGACGACCGCGAGCTGGGCCGTCTAGGACTTGTCCGGCCGATCATGGCTCTGGATAGTCGGGCATGATGCCCAGGTGAGCATCATCGTGAAGTTCTTCGTGGCGCCGGACGACACGT
>NZ_JBSFEV010000065.1:0-29233 GCF_053594615.1 Streptomyces sp. NPDC001858 | reverse complement strand
AGCCTCGGCCGCAAGGAAGGCGTCACCCAGTTCTCCTACCCCAACGACAAGGTCAACGCCGCCAGCATCAGCGGCCGCACCGGCGCCGGCGTCAAGGAGATCGCCTGCCGCTTCACCCTCAACAAGCTCCTCTCCGGTGCGCGCAAGGCCAGCTCCCGGCCCAACGGCGACCGCGTCGGCGCCAACGGTGCGGCAACGCCTCAGCCGGAGCAGTCGTCGTCCAGCATCGGACGCGCCGCCTGAGCAGCACCCCGTCTCCGGCCGGACCAACGGGTCCGACCGGTCCGGCCCAGGAAGGACCGAGCTGAAGTGACAAGCACACCACGCCGCAGCTTCGTCCGCCGCGGCCGGGCACCGGGGCACCGCGGCCCCCTTCCCGCGAGCCTGCCCACCCCCCCACGGCCTCCATGGCGAGGCTGCAGCCGACAGCAGCCCCGTCGTGAGGCCGGGTACCTGATCCACGGCCTGCCACCGGCCCACCGAGCCGACCCTGAGAGAGCGAAACGTACGACATGAGCGACCACGTGACCGACCCCGCGACCGAGTCTTTCGTCGCCCACCGCAACCTGCTGTTCACCGTTGCCTACGAAATGCTCGGATCCGTGGCGGACGCCGAGGACGTCCTCCAGGAGACCTGGCTGCGCTGGGTCAACGTCGACCTGGCGGAAGTGCGCGACCACCGCGCCTACCTGGTGCGGATCACGACCCGGCAAGCGCTCAACCGGCTGCGCACCCTCCAACGGCGCAAGGAGGCCTACGTAGGCCCCTGGCTGCCCGAGCCCCTGCTCACCGCGCCGGACGTCGCCGAGGACGTCGAACTGTCCGAGAGCCTGTCGCTGGCACTCATGCTCGTCCTCGAAACCCTCTCACCGACCGAACGTGCCGTCTTCGTACTGCACGAGGTCTTCGACGTCGGCTACGAGGACATCGCGGCCGCCATCGACAAGAGCCCCTCCGCCGCCCGCCAGATCGCCTACCGCGCCCGCCAGCACGTCGACGCCCGCCGACCGCGCACACCGGTGACGGCCGAAGAGACCCGGGCGGCGATGGAATCGTTCCAGTCCGCGCTCGCGACCGGAGATCTGCAGGGGCTGCTCGACGTACTCGCCCCGGACGTCGTCTTCGTCAGCGACGGCGGCGGACTCAAGATGGCGGCACTGAAGCCCGTCATCGGCGCCGAGAAGGTGCTCCGCTACATGGCCGGCAGCGTCGAGAAGGCCGGCGGCGCCTTCAGCAGCGAGTCCACGACGATCAACGGCAACCCCGCACTCATCCTGCGCGTGGACGGCGAGATCGACGGCGTCCTGGCCTTCCGCGTGGACAACGGCCGGGTCACCGACCTCTTCTACGTCCGCAACCCCGAAAAGCTCACCCACGTCGAATCGGAGACGACCCTCACCTCCCGCTGACCGCCGGATCGCGTCCTTCGCGATCCTGTGAGAGGGCTGCTGGCCTCCGGGCCCGGCACGACGCCGCACACCTCGCGGCCGGCAGCCCTGCACGACGTGGATCGGACGCGCGCGCCTCGGCGTGTCATGGCGCCCGAGGCTACTGGCCCGGGCCGTTGTCAGTGCCGGATGGCACCATGCGGACATGAGCGGCGACTCTTTTAACTGGCACGAGTTCCTGGGACGTTGGCAGCAGGAGTGGGTTCCACGCGCGGATGAGGACGAAGGCGAGGACGACGGCGGGCTGAAGGGCTTCCACCTGGGCAGGCCCGGGGCGGAAGAGTCGGCGATCGCCGCGGCCGAGGAGCGGCTGGGGCGGCGGCTGCCGGCCTCGTACCGGGAGTTCCTGGCCGTGAGCGACGGGTGGCAGGTGGATCAGACGGCCGGGGTCTACCAGCTCGGCGGCGTCGCGGAGATCGGCTGGTTCGAAGACCCGTTCGACATGACCCCGCTGTACGAGGAGCAGCTGGGCGACAACCCGCGCGAGGAGGACGTCCTGCTGGCCGGGATGTGGCAGCGGGCGCTACGGCTGGAGACGGACTCCGACATGTCGCCCGCCTTGCTCGACCCGGGCGACACGGACCAGGACGGTGAGTGGGCGCTCTACGTCTACCGGGGCTGGAGCGGTGAACTCCCGGACCGCTACCCGTCGTTTCGCGCGTACATGGAGGCCATGTACCGCGGCTTCCACTCCGACCGGGCGCAGAGCGCCGACTTCGTGAACGCGACCACGCGCGCGCAGGACGCCCAGGTGGAGGAGGCCCGCCTGCTGGCCCTGCGCGGACGGTACGAGGAGGCCCTGCCCCTGCTCGAGGAGGCGCGGTCCTTCGGACGGCCGAACAGCGCCGTTCTGCTGAACCAGCTCCGGCACCTGCTGGCCCCGGGCAGCCCCCGCGACTACGGCAACCTGGCGGCCGACCCGCGCTACCTGCGCGAGATCCTGCCTTTGGAAGCCATGACGCCGGCACGCGGCGGATGGCGCCTGGGCGGGGACGAGCACTGGCTCGGGATGATGGCCGCGCGCGGCGTCGCCCGGGGGAGTACCGAGGCGGTACTGGGCGCGATGCGGGAGGGCACCCACCGCTACACGCCTCCCGGCCCATGGGGCCAGGCCGTCTCCGAGGCCCGGCAGGCGGCCGACCGCGGGGCCACCGACGCCGCGTGGCGGGTGCTGCGCGATGCGCTCCCGCTGTGGGTGGCGCCCGGGCCCTCGCTGATCGCCCCGATCGGCCTGCTCGCCGATCCGGTCCTGGGCGTGCTGGTCACCCCGGAGCGTGGGCGGGAAATCCTTGCGACGCCGCGGTCCGGGGAAGTGGGACCCGCTCCCGAGCCGACGCCCGATCTCGACCCGCCGGGCCTCGCCTGGCTGACGGAGCCCGCGGCGAACCGGCGGCCGCACGACGGCTATCGCTGTGTCTGGGCCGAGGGGATCGACCCCGCCGACCTGCCCGCTCTGATAGGTGAGGAAGGCGCCGAACTGAGTGCGCCCGCGGATCCGCGAGAGGTGTCCTGGCGCGCGCCCAAACCCCATGAGCGCGAGGGCGTGGAACTCTGGGAGGACCGGGCCGTGGTCGCCGTCGGCCGCACCGCCGAAGCGTGGGCCTTCGCCTTCGACGGCACCTCCCACCACATGAGCACTCTGTTCTCTTCCCCCGCTGCGGCGGCCTCCGCGTCCGGCCGCGCGGTGGTGGTGTGGCGCGATCCGAGGGGCTCGTCCCCGGGCGACCGCCCGGCCGCGTTCCACCTGTCGGTGGCCGAACAGGGCGAGGAGCTCTACGCGTTCACTGTGCGGGGTACGGAGATCGAGCGCTCCGGCGCGATTCCCGAAGCCTTGGACCCCGCCCTGCTGTTCGGCCCGGAGGGCGCTGAACCGGACGGCGAACTGCGTGTGTTGGAGGCTCTGCACATCGAACTCGGGCTGTCACTGCCCCGTTTCGCACTCACACGGGGCAGACTCCGCACCTTCACCACCCGGTCCTGGACCCGCGCGCCGCGCGAGGGCGAGGGGTTCGCCTACGGATACATCGTCTTCGGGCGGAACCGACCCTGAGGCTTGGGGGCGTTGCGGCAGCAGCGAGGCGGGGGCTCGCGGCCTGCCGGGTGTGGCGTGTGGGCGGATCAGCGGGTGTAGGTGGTCCGGTGTTCTGCGCGGGAGCCGCAGTTGGAGCCGATCACCTGCACATAGGTGTTGGCGATGGAGCCGCCCCAGTCGACGCAGAGGCCCTTGCCGATGACGTAGGAGGGCCCTGCGTAGGAGGTGTAGCGCCCGGAGTCGTCGTCCCCTTCGTTGGTCTCGGGGACGTAGATCCAGGCGGACATGTCCAACGCGGTGCCGGGGTTGTTGCGGATGGTGACGACGCAGTTGTTGCCGTTGGTGGAGTTGTAGGCGAGGTACACGGTGCCCAGCGAGCCGACGGCCGCGGAGTTCACGGTCTTGTAGCCGCTTCCGCAGACCTTCTGCGGGGTGGTGTTGGGTGCGGCGGAGGCCGGCGCCGCCAGAGCGGTGGTGGCCCCCACCGTGAGAGCGGCCAGTGCGGCAGCGCCCAGAATGGAGTGAGTAAAGCGCATATTTCCCCCTTGTGTGCTTAGGAGTTGGTTACTCCTGCCTTATGTGACGAGCTGGGCCTTCGGATGGTTGTGCCGGAGTTACGGGTGTTTTCGGTCATAACTGGCGACATATTTGGCTGAGTTGGGACGCAACCGCAGGCGTGTGAGAGATGTGCGCCCGCTCCGCCGGGTGCGCGCCGCAGGGTACGGGCTGCAGGGGCTCACTCGTCCTGGGCGCGCGCGTTGTTGATCGCGGCTTGAAGTCGCAGCCAGGTCGGATCTGTTGTGGCTGCGGTTGTCACTGTCTCCAGATCGTCCGATTCCCAGGTGCGGGCTCCGTCGGTGATGACGAGGTGGGACTCCAGGTCGCCGTCGTCAGGAATTTCGGAGGTGGCGTCCAAGAACGCCGCGACTGCCGCCGTCGGCGACGTATCGCCGTCCGTGCTACGGGTCTGTGCGGAGCCGGCCCGCACGGACAACAGCACGAGGTCGCCTCCACCGCTCGCGATGACGAGTTCGCCTGTCGGCGTGGCGCCCAGCCCGGACACGGGGGAGCCGCCCAGCACGTCGTGCTCGACCGCCTGCAGGGTGTCGACGTTGACTTCGATGAGAGTCCCGGTGGGCGTTCCGACCCAGAGCACACCCGGTTGGGATCCGAACGCAATGTTGTGTCGTGACCAGGAGCGCATCTGTTCGAGCCACTCCTGCGGGTAGGGGTAGCCCGGGCTGGGTTCGCCGAGAGTCGTCGCCAGAACGCGCTGCAGTGAAGGGAACTCGAACACGTCCAGCGAATTGCCGTATGCGTTGCCTCGCATCGCGAGATGGCGTCCGTCCGCGCTGAAAATCGGCTTCTCGTAGCCGTCGGCGTCCAATATCAACGCCCGGCGCAGCACTCGCATTACCGCGGGCGCGGTCTTGTGATCGACCCGAGCGAAGAGTCCGAGTGTCGCGCCTTGATCACTGGCGAGCGTGGCCACCAATCCGCCGGCGGGATGCTCCGCGACCCCGGTGTCCCAACGTGGGCCGGTGCCGAGGGTTCCCGCAGCGAGGTCGAGTACGTCGGAGCTGGCCCATGTGTCGTCTCCCTCGCCCGACGACGGCGAAGCCCACAGCGTCCGACCGTCCGGGCTGAATGCCAGACTGTGGTAGCGGGCGGTGGGTGGAACGCCTTCCACGTCGGAGAGCCCGGCAGGCGTCCACTGCACCACTCGGTCCTCGGCGGCGACGGCGAGCAGCGGCAGGTCCGGATGCCATGCCACAACGGGTGTGCGCTCCCTACTGTCCCAGCTGGCGGCATCATCGCCGTAGGCACGCGACTCGGCGCCGATGGAGCCGAGATCGTGCAACCGGCCGGCCTCGCAGCCCCAGACATGGACCGCAGGGCGTTCCGAGTCCAAACCGGCGACCAGGGGAAGCCGCGGATGGCATGCCAGTTGCCCAACCGGACGCCCGCTACTGACCCGCACCCGTGCCACGACCTGAAGGTCGACCTCAAGTTCAACCTCGACCTCGACCTCATCAGCGTTCATGCCGACACCGTCGTCGAGCCAGTCGCCCGGGATCAGTTCACGAAGGCGGTCGAGGTCTCCTGCCGTCCGGCCGCGCGCCAGGATGGCTGCGTTGTCGTCATTCCGCAGAAGGACGTCCTGGCCCAGGAACCATCGGATCCCGGGTTCTTCCTCGCCGCTGGGATAGGCCGGGAAGGGCAGCTGGACGCAATGCTCTTCCAGCAGCTCAATGCTCTCGTCATCGGCGTCGCAGAAGTCGCAGAGCTCTTCGTCCGCCTGGACGGACTCGGACAGGACGATCTCTACGAAGCTGAGGGAGAGACGCTCCAGCCAACCTTCCCACCGCTCCGCCGCCTTGTCGGCCAGGTCGGTCCGGATGAACACCGCTGGGTCGTCTTCCTGGAGGCTGCCGAGGAGGATGCCCCAAGATGCGGCTCCCTGGTTCTCGTGCCGGAAGACCAGGGCTTCCTGGGCTTCATCCACATACAGTTCCGTCGGGCCGAGCAGCACATCGTGGTTGCTGGTCAGATCCCGACGGTGGCCCAACAGCAGATACGCTTCGCGCAACGCCGCAGGAAGCCGGACGCCCAGCCTCTCTTCCGCGGCGAGCAGCTCGGCCTCCGCACACCCGTCGCCGCTCCCCAGCGCGCCGGCCCAATGGGCGGCGAAGCCCTGAATGAAGCTCCACGCACCGCTGCGGTCTTCGACGCCTCTGGCGAGAGCCGCGGCGAGATCGAACTCTTGTGTCATGCCAGGACGATATCGATGGACTCTGGCGACGGGTGACGGAGGGCAGCCGCCCGGACACTCGCAATCCGCCCTGGGGGCGCAGGGGTCAGATCACGCGGAAGAGGTCGGCGGCGGCGTGGACGTCGGTGAGGTCCTCGATGGAGCGGAGGTTGTCGCACAGCGCCTGAAGGACCGAGTCGGCTTCGGCGACGCGGGGGGTGCCGACGGCCACGCCGAAGACCCGGAAGTCCAATCGGTGCTTGGCGTCGTTCCAGCCGCGCATCCATTCCTCGCTGACGCCGCAGTCGTCGTCGGTGATCATCACGATGTCGCCGCGGGCGCGGGCGGTGTCGTTGAACTCCTCCTCCAGCAGTTCCGCGGCCGCCGACAGCGGCGTCTGGTAGCTGGTTCCGCCGCCGAGGAAGGACTCCGCGAAGTCGAGCACCTGGGCGATCTGCGCCGGCTGCTCGGCCGGGAAGCGGAAGACCTGGATCTTGTCGGCGGCGGAGAACAGGATGCCGACGAAGTCCCGCCCCGCGTGGCGGGCCTGATCGAGCAGCGCCAGAGCGCACGCCTTGGCCCACGCTTCCCGGGTCACGCCGCCGGGCCCTGTCTCGTACATGGAGTGCGAGGTGTCCACGCACGCGATGACAGCGCCCTGGCCGGTGGCCTGCTCTCCCTGGCTGTCGTAGAGCATCAGCTCCCCGGCGGCGTAGCGCACGGCGAAAACCGCACGCAGCTCGGACAGGCCGAGGCCCACCAGCTCGGAGGGGATGACGCGGGAGAGGTCGTTGCCGAGCGTGACGCCGACCAGTTCCCCGGTGGCGTTCTCCACCTTGCGGGCGCGCTCACCGCCGGCCATCTGCCGGAAGCGACCGATCAGCTCGGCCCACTGGGCGAGCCGGCCGGCGCGTAACCGCTCGGCGAGTTGGGCGCGCCGAGCGAACGGCATCCGCTCCAGCTCGCCGGGAGCGACGCCCCACGCCCGCATGAGTGCGGCCTCCTGGCGCACGGCCTCGGCGGCCTTCGCCGCGGCGTTCCGTGCGGCGGCACGGACACCGGGGGCCGCCGCTGCGAGGGCCTGCGCGGCATCCTGGACGGCGTCTTGGGCAGCCTGCCGCGGGGCAGCCTCGGCCGCGTCGATCGGCTGCTGTACGGCGTCGGCGTCCTGCTGTGCCTTGTTTGCCTGCTCGGCACGTTGGCGGGCCTCCTGGGTGCGCTCCAGCATCCGGCGCAGGGCGGCGGCCTGGGCGAGCACGGCCATGGCGGCTGCGTAGGGGTCGCCGGCCGTCTCCCGGTGCAGCTCGGCGAACTCCGGTGACTCCGTCAGTGAGGTGATGATCTGGTGGTTGACCAGCCGGGAGAGGTCCATTTCCGCGCGCTCGCGCAACCGCGGCCTGGCCTTGTAGGCGGCGAGGAACGCGTCGGTCAGGAGGTCAGCGGTGTAGTCGTAGCGTTCGTTCAACTCCTCGGCCAGATCGCGCAGTCCGGCCGACTGCTCGTAGGTGTCGCGCCAGGTGATCCGGTCGAACCGGTCCTTGACCACGGCCGCGGTGTGCCGCTCGGGAGCGGCGGCGGACCGGCCCAGCCGTCTCCCGGCCGGGCTCGCCGGCTCGCCCCGTGCCTTGTCTGTCCGGCCCATGGTTCGGCCCCCCGGTGTTCAGAGCTGGGCTTGCACGGTGGTCGCGTCCACGCCGAGGGCCTCGGTGAGAACGCGGGCGCGGACGGCGCGCTGGCGGCCGGTGACACGGTCGATGGCAGCCGTCGAGCGGCCGGCGCTCGCCGCCTCCTGGCGCAGTTTCTCCAGCCGTTTCCCCGCCGTGGCGAGCTGGTTGTGGGCCTTTTTGATGACCCACTCGCTCAGCGCCTCGCGGGACTGCCCGGCCATGGCGTCGAGTTGGGCCTCCAGTTCCTCGATGGCATCGGCCAGGTCGAGCGCCTCCTTGGCATCGGGGTTCACCAATTGCAGCACCTCGCGCTCGACGGTCGGGCGTTCGGCGGGCGAGTCCCACAACACGTTGGTCAGTACCGACAGGTCCGTCTCCGCGACCGTCGGCCGGCCGTCCAGGTACGCGGACGCCTGGAGCAGGCCCACCGCCTGCCGCCAGCGGCGGTCGGAGGCGATGAGTTCCCTGCGGCGCAGGGCGGCTCGCAGAGTGCACACCGCATCCACGATCACATCGGGGACGTCCACGCCCGGGACCGCTTCCGTCACGGCATGCTGCAACGCGGCCAGCTCGATGGTGGTCCGGGTCGGTGCCGCCGGGCGGCTGACGGCGGAGCGGACCAGCGCGGCGAAGTTGGAGGGATCTTCCAGGTAACCGACCTCGATCCGCACCAGCAGCCGGTCGTAGATCGCCGCCGAATCCTCCCCGCCGGGTAGTTCGTTGCTCGCCGTGATGGCCCCGATCAGGGGGCAGCGGATCGGCTCACCGCCGCTCTCGGGGTGGTAGATCCGCTCGTTGAGGTACCCCAACGTCTCGTTCAGCGCCGCCGTGGAGCACTTGAAAATCTCGTCGATGAACGCGACGTGCGCGGTCGTGGCGCGGCCGTCGTAGACCTGGCGGTACTCACCCCGCGCCAGCGCGGCGACGTCGATGGGACCGAACATCCTCGTCGGCGCGGTGAACTTCGACAGGAGGATCTCCCAGTAGGCCGCTCCCTCGATTCTGCCCGTGAGCTCTCGGGCCAGCTCGGACTTCGCCGTTCCGGGCGGGCCGAGCACCAATGAATGCTGCCCGGCGAGCAAGGTCACGACCAACGTCCGCACCACGTCGGCCCGTTCGTAGAAGCGGTCCGACAGCTCATCGCTGATCGCCCGCAACCTCTTGGCCGTGTCCTGCGCGTCCTGTAAGTCCAAGTTCAACTCCCTTCGTGCGAAGCCCTGTTGGGCCGACGGCTCGACGGGATCACGGGACGGCTCTCCCGCCACAGCTACGACGAGGAGACAAACTAGCTCCCCGAGGGCCCGATCCAACACTGTGGCTCGCAGATCGAGCACCCTCACAACTTCCTGATATCCGCGCTCCACGCTGGCCCCATGCACGATGGATCAGCCACACATCACACACGCCCGGCCTCGGGCCGCACCCTTCCGTCCCGGTCCGCCCTTGCACTCCTGTCCGTCTCGGTGTGCCTGCTGGCCGGCTGCAGCACCGCGACGCCGGACGCGAAGGACCCCGTCGGGCACCCGGCGAAGACACCCGTGCAGGCCGCCGGGGCGGCGACGGGGCCCCGGCTGGAACTGCACGCCACCGACGGTCAGGAACATGTCCCGGTCACCACCGGCGGCCGGGTCACGGTCGAAGGAGGCACGATCGCCGAGGTGTCCCTGTCCACCGCGGACGGCCACGCGGTGCCGGGCGAGCGGTCGCAGGACCAGAAGAGCTGGGCGCCCTCGGGTGAACTGAAGCACGGGACGACCTACCGGTTGACCGCCGAGGCCACCGGTGCCGACGGCCACCGCACGAGCAGGACCGTGACGTTCAAGACCCTTGCCGAGGCCGACCGGTTCACGGGCACCTACACCCCGGAGAACGGCTCCACGGTGGGGGTGGGCATGCCGGTCTCGCTCACGTTCGACAAACCGATCACCGACAAGAAGGCCGTCGAGTCCGCCGTCGAGGTCAGCGCCGACAGCGGACAGACCGTCGTCGGCCACTGGTTCGGCGGGCAGCGCCTCGACTTCCGTCCGCAGGACTACTGGAAGCCCGACTCCACGGTCACCGTCAGGATCCGCCTCGCCGGAGTGAAGGGAGCCGCCGACGCGTACGGCGAACAGGACAAGACCCTCCGGTTCAAGGTCGGGCGCAGTCAGGTGTCCACCGTGGACGCCGCCGCGCACACCATGAAGGTCGTCCGGAACGGCACCACCGTACGGCGCATACCGATCACCGCGGGCGCCGCCTCGTCGCCCACCTGGAACGGCCAGATGGTCATCTCCGAGAAGCTGATCTCGACGCGGATGAACGGCGCCACGGTCGGTTTCGCCGGCCAGTACGACATCCCCGACGTCCCGCACGCCATGCGGCTGTCCACCTCGGGCACCTTCATCCACGGCAACTACTGGGGGGACGACTCCGTCTTCGGCCGGTCCAACATCAGCCACGGCTGTGTTGGGCTCAATGACGCCAAGGGCGGCGGCGACTCCGGCCAGGACGCCGCTTGGTTCTACGGCAACTCCCTCATCGGCGACGTCGTCGTGGTGAAGAACTCCGACGACAAGGTGATCGCCCCCGACAACGGACTCAACGGCTGGAACATGCCGTGGAGCGAGTGGACGGCGGGTTCGGCGCGATGAGGCACCACGTGAGACACCCCGTGGGCCATGTCTGCTCCTCCGTGGGCTCCCGGCTGCCGGTTCCCGCCGCGGTCCTGGCCCTGGCGCTCGCCCTGGCCGGGTGCGGCGGCCCCGATACCGATACCGGTACGGCGGCGGGGAGCGCCCCCTCGGCCGCCGCCGGCGCGCAGGACGTCCGGGCTGTCGCGCCCGACACGACTCCCACCGGATCCGAACCGACAGCGGCCGGCGGGGCGGGCGGAGCAGGCGGATCCGGCGACAGCGGCACGGCCACCGCAGCCGCCACAGCCGCCGCCCCGAGCGCCTCCGCAGCGGCCGACCTGCCGGGCCTCGGCCCCCGGACGCTCGCCGAGGTCCCCGACAACGCCCGGCAGGTCCTCATCGTCACCGGGAAGGACAAGGACTCGCCGCAGTCGCAGGTGGTGCTGTACCAGCGCACCGACGACAGCGGCTGGACCGCAGGGCAGACCTGGGCCGCCCACAACGCGCTCAAGGGCTGGACCGACGACCACTACGCGGGCGATCTGCACTCGCCCATCGGTGTGTTCACCCTCAGCGACGCGGGCGGACTGCTCGCCGACCCGGGCACGAAGCTGCCCTACGACCGGTCCGGCAGCTTCACCATCGGCGGCACCGGATTCGAGGGCGAACCGCTCGCCGGCTCCTTCGACTACGTGGTCGCGATCGACTACAACCGCAAGCCGGGCACCACCCCGCTCGACTGGACCCGTCCGCTCGGCACGGGCCGCGGCGGCGGCATCTGGCTGCACGTCGACCACGGAGGACCCACCCACGGCTGCGTGAGCCTGTCGAAGCAGCACATGAAGGAGCTGCTGCGCACGCTCGACCCGGCGCTGCACCCGGTGATCGTCATGGGGGACGCCAAGTCCCTCGCACGGTGACGGCCAACACCACCGCCAAAAGATCACGAACCCAAAGAGCTCGAACCCAAAGAGCTCGAACCGAAAGAGAAGGGGCTCAACGACCTGTGAGCAGGCATCAGTTGGAGTTAGGCACGAGACGGAACAGTGCGATGGTCACGGCGGCGGGACTGGTCTCCACGGCCCTGCTGCTGACCGCCCTCCCGGGCGAGCTCGCCCATGCGGCTGCGGCTGCGGCCGCGGCCGGTACGTCGGCCGACGCGAGTTTCGCGCTGTCGGCCCCGGGCGCGAGCGGCAACGGCAGGCCCGGTCCGCTGAAGACGGTGACACTGGTCACCGGCGACCGGGTCATGATGGACGGCGCCGGAAAGGTCACCGGCGTCATGCGGGCGGAGGGCCGGGAGCGGGTGCCGTTCTCCGTCCGGGAGGTCGACGGACACACCCATGTGGTGCCCGGCGACGCGGAGTTGCTGCTGGCGCGGGGCAGGCTGGACACCCGGCTGTTCGACGTGACGCAGCTCGTTGCCGACGGCTACGACGACGCGGGCCGCACCGACGTACCGCTGATCGTCACCTTCAAGGGCAAGAAGGCGCCCTCGATGAGCCCGTTCACCGGGGCCGGGGCGAAGTTGGGCCGTTCGCTGCCCGTCGTCAACGGCAAGGCGATACGTCCCGTCAAGAAGCGCGGCGCCGAGTTCTGGGACGCCGTCACCGTCACCGACACCGACACCGCCGCCAACGGCGACGCACGTACCGCCGCCGAGTTCATCGCCTCGACGGCCGTGGAGAAGGTGTGGCTGGACGGCAGGGTCCGCGCCAGTCTGGACACGAGCGTCCCCCAGATCGGCGCGCCCACCGCCTGGGCCGCCGGCTACGACGGCACCGGCGTCAAGGTCGCCGTCCTCGACACCGGCGTCGACACCACGCACCCCGACCTTGCGGACCAGGTGATCGCGGAGCAGGACTTCTCGGGCTCGTCGGGCCCCGGCGACAAGTTCGGCCACGGCACCCATGTGGCCTCCACCGTGGCCGGGACGGGCGCCAAGTCCGGGGGCAAGTACAAGGGCGTCGCCCCGGGGGCCGAGCTCCTCAACGGCAAGGTCCTCAACGACGAGGGCTGGGGCCTGGACTCGGGCATCATCGCGGGCATGGAATGGGCGGTGGCGCAGGGCGCCGACGTCGTCAACCTCAGCCTCGGCGGCCAGGACCGGCCCGGCGTCGACCCGCAGGAGGAGGCCGTCAACCGGCTCTCCGCCGAGTCCGACACCCTCTTCGTCATCTCGGCGGGCAACGAGGGGGAGGGCGGTGAGAAGACCGTCGGCTCGCCCGGCAGCGCCGACGCCGCGCTCACCGTCGGCGCCGTCGACAAGGCCGACCAGCTCGCCGACTTCTCCAGCCGGGGCCCGCGCGTCGGCGACAGCGGGGTCAAGCCCGACCTGACCGCGCCCGGCGTCGCCATCACGGCCGCCGCTGCCGCGGGCAGCGTGCTGGAGGAGTGGTACCCCTCCGACGTACCCGGCTACCTCGCCCTCGACGGTACATCCATGGCGTCGCCGCATGTCGCGGGTGCCGCGGCCCTCCTGGCCCAGCAGCACCCCGACTACTCCGGCGAGCGCATCAAGTCGGTGCTCACCGCGTCCGCCGAGCCCGGCGCGTACAGCTCCTACCAGCAGGGCACCGGCCGCACCGACCTGGTGCGGGCGCTGGACCAGAGCGTCATCACCGAACAGGCGTCGCTCGACTTCGGCCTCCAGCAGTGGCCCCACCAGGACGACCAGCCGGTGACCAAGCAGCTCACGTACAAGAACCTCGGTACCGAGCCGGTCACCCTGGACCTCACCGTCGACGCGTTCGCGGTGGACGGCAAGCCCGCCGCCGAGGGCATGTTCGCCGTGTCCCCGCAGCGGATCACCGTCCCCGCGGGCGGTACGGCGACCGCCGACGTCACGGCGGACACCCGGACGGGCGCCGACGGCAGCTTCGGCGGCTCGGTGCAGGCCACCTCCGCCGACGGCAAGGTCCGGGTGCGGTCCGCCGTCGGCGTGGACCGCGAGGCCGAGTCGTACAGCCTCACGCTCAAGCACCTCGACGAGAACGGCGCACCGACCGGCGACTCCCTCACCACCGTCAGCGGCTGGGCGGGCAATTTCTACGCGGAGTACTCCGACGAGCAGGACGGCGAGCTGACGGTACGGCTGCCCAAGGGCGACTACACCCTCACCGGCATGATCCACCCGTATGCCGCCTCCGCCACCCACAGCGTGCTGGCGCAGCCGAAGCTGACCCTGGACAAGGACACCACGGTCACCGTCGACGCCCGCGAGGCACAGCCGGTGGACATCACCGTGCCCGACCCGGCGGCCGAGAACACCGAGGGCACGGTCCGGTTGGACTACGACCGGGGCGGCGAGCTCTCCCCGGTCGCGCTCACGTTCATCCTGCCGACCTTCCAGAGCGGCCGGTTCGGGCTGATCGGCTCCGAGCGGCCCGAGGGCGGCGTGTCCACCACCTACGCGGGCACATGGAGCCGCAAGGACGACGAGGGCCGGCCCGTCAGCTACCGCCTGGCCTTCGAACAGCCCGGACGGTTCGGCGGCTTCACCGCCAGGACCGAGCAGAAGCAGTTCGCCGAGGTCGACGTCCAGGCGGGCGCACCCGTGGCGGGCAGACGCGCCCAGGTCATGGCGTCCGCCCACGCGGCGAACGGCGACTTCCTCGACACCAGCGCGGACGTGCGGGGGCCCCAGCCGCTGAGCACCACCGAGTACATCCTCGACAACGGTGTGAAGTGGTCGTTGCGCGCCTGGCAGGTCAGCGGTGAGATCGACCGTCCGGTCTTCGAGAGCTTCCAGATGCGGATGCCCAGGACCTGGCAGGCCGGCCACACCTACCGCGAGCAGTTCAACGTCGGCGTCTTCGGCCCGACTCTGAGGGGCCAGGGGGACACCGGACCGGAACAGGGATACCCGGGTGCGTTCCGCCGCGGGAACACCATCAGGGCGTATCTGCCGGTCGTCGGTGACGGCGCCGGCCACTGGGGCGACAGCCTCTTCACCTCGGTGACCAGCTCGCTGGAGGCCGACGGCAAGGAGATCTCCGACGACTACGAGACCCCGCCGTCCCTGGGCACCACCGAGTACACGGTTCCCGCCGGGGACACCGAGTACCGGCTGACGGTGGACAACTCCCGCGATCCCGCGCTGTACGCGGTCAGCACCCGGGTCCGCGCCGAGTGGACCTTCCGCTCCGCCGAAGCCCCCGAGGACGAGAGGACCGACCTGCCGCTGTCGGTGATCCGCTTCACCCCCGAACTGTCCCTGGCCAGCACGGCGAAGGCGGGCGAGCGATTCGACGTGCCGTTCGCAGTGGAGGGCGCATCCGCCGGCCGACAGCCCGCGAAGCTGGCCTTCGAGGTCTCCTACGACGAGGGCACCACCTGGCAGCCCACGGAGCCCGTCGACGGCACCCACCTGTCACTCCAACACCCGGCCGAGCCCGGCACCGTCTCCCTGCGAGCCAAACTGACCGACGACTCGGGCAACACGCTCGTCCAGACGATCGACCGCGCCTACCGCACCACCCGATGACCTGACCCACCACCGCACAACAGATCCCGCCCGGGGCCGAGGTCCAACCACCGCCCCGGGCGAGATCGCCTGCCGCGAACTGCCCCTCGGTCCGACGGGCCGGGAGGACGCCCGCTGGAGGGTCTCCTCTCTCAGCACGGACTGGGATCCGCGACGCAACGTTCGCGCGGTGGAGGAACTGTCCGACGGCAGAATCGTGGCGACGCTGGACGACCGGCTCTCGCTCGAGGACGGGACACGGCTCGACCACTTTCCCCCTCCGCCCCGGTGTCCCTGTTGCGCTGCACCGACAGCCTGCCGGCCCTCGCGCCCGCAGGATCGGCTGGGGAACGGAGCCGGCTGCGCATCCGCCGCGGCAGCCGGATCTATCCGCCGTTGTCCGGCTCCGCGGTTATCGGCGGCCGTCTCGTTCACGTTCGCTGCGCCGCAGTGCGCGGCGCTGCTTACCCGGCAGGGTGGCGGCCAACTCGCCCACCAGGGACACGTCGTGGCCAATGCCATCCCGGCCGCCCCCGCACCACCACACCGGTGGGCCCGCCGGGTTCGTTCCGCCCTCGTCCAAGGCGTCAGCGGTCCCTGCGGAACGAGGGTGCATTCCGATCTTGTGTTCCCAGCACATCGGCCAGACCTGCCACAGCAACTCCATAATGGTCGACTGCGCTGCATCTGCGACCACAGTCAGGACCGTCATCGCATCGTCCGGCTCTGGCGGGTCGCCCTCCTCCAGGTCGCACGCATTCACCGAATTGCCGTGCCAACGGCCGTCGGACATCGCCACGTAGACCTGATCGCTGTCGATTCCGGTCGGGGACGAAGGCTGCCAAGGCGGGGCAACCATCAGTATCAGCGGGTCCTGACCCGGCAGGGTCGCCGTCAGGTCACTATTGATCACAGCGAGTGCAGCCTCCAACTTCGGCCACTGACCGGGCTCGGCCCGCTTGGGCTCCGGAGGATGCTGCCGACCGTGACCATGACCAGGGCCGATGCTGGAATACGAGTAGTGGCTCACCGGGGCATTGTCCCAGCCACGCCGTCCTTCACCGGTGGCGGAGAGCTGGTGGGGTGGGATGCCGTGGGTGATGGCGATGGCGGGCGGATCGCTGGCGCTGTTCTGACGCATCGGCGCAGGTCGGAGAGGCGGTAAAGGATCATTCTGTCGGCGGGTCGTACCTGTCGCGGAATGGCACAAATGTGGCGGACGATGTCACTCGTGCCACTGCCGGGGTGGCGCTATCACTCTTAACCTGTACATATGACCTTCTCACTCGACCTGCCTACCGGCCCCCTGGCGGATGCCATCCTCGCGACCGTGCGTGCCTCCGAGACCCCTTCGATGTTCAATCACAGCGTGCGGAGCTATTTCTTCGCTCAGCTGTTGGCTGAGCACGAGGGAAGCGTGGAGGACGCCGCCTACGACCGTGACCTGCTCTTCGCCGCCACCGTCCTGCACGACTTGGGCACGGGCAGCCTGGCCAAGGGCGAAGCCCGCTTCGAGGTGGAAGGCGCGGACCTGGCGGCGGCGCTGTTGCGCGAGCACAAGGTCCCCGAGGCGGACATCGACCGTGTCTGGGAGGCGATCGCGCTGCACACCTCCATCGGTATCGTCGAACGCCGCGGTTTGTTGTGCTACCTCACCGGCGTGGGCGCGGCCATCGACTTCGGTGCCAGGGCGGAGATCGTCTCGGGGTGGGAGAAGCAGATCCACGCCGCCTACCCCCGCCTTGCCATGTTCCGCTCGGTCGTGGATGCGATCGTCGAGCGAGCGGCCCGGTCGGCCGCCGCGGCCCCCATTGGTTCCATCGGCGGCGAACTGCTGCGCGAACGACGCGCCAATGGCGTGACCACCCTGGAGCTGGCCGCAGCCTCCTCCCCCTGGGGAGAATGACCGCCCTCGGCGACGAGGGATGTGCGGCAGGCAGGCAGGCAGGCAGGCGGGTCGGCTCAGGCGAGGAGTTTCGCGAGCTGGGCCATCTCGGTGGGCGGGTCGATCACCGGTTGGACGAGGAGTTCGTCGACGCCGGCCTGTTCCAGGGTGGTGATGCGGGCGAGGAGGTCGTCGCGGGTGCCGACCAGGGCAAGGGTGTTCATCAGCGAGGGCAGAACCAGGTCACGGTCCTGCGGTGCGATGCGTCCGAGGTAGTTGGGGTAGAGCTTGGTGTGCCGGTCCGGCGCGGTGGCGGTGGTGCCGCGCCGGTCGAGGAGCCGCCGCACCGCCTCGCGTTCCTCGGGGCCGAGTTGCTCGACGAAGGCGGGTGTGTCGGCGGCCGTGTCGGCGGCGAAGGCCAGCAGCGACAGGACGAGGTGGCCCGTTGCGTCCCGGGCCGCCTCGCCGTGGGGGTCCTCGTCCTCGTCTTCGTCGAGCAGGTGGAGCGAGGTGACCACGTAGGAGTTCGCCCGGGAATCCGTGTGGGAGCCCGTGGGGGAGTCGGGGCCGCGGGGCGCGCCTTCGGCGGCGTCGCGGCGGGTGTCGTGCAGCGCGTGCCACGCGGTGGGGTCCAGCAGGCCGAAGGAGATGAGGCCGGTGCCACGCCGGCCGGCGACGGCGGCGGCCTTCGGTCCGAGCAACGCGGCCACGACGAACTCGATCGGGTCGGCCGTGTTCACGTGCGCCCCGGCGTGCAGGAACCGGATGTCGCGGACCCGGTCGCCTTCGCGGTACTCGGTCGAACGTCCGGCGCACAGGTCCTGCAGTGCGACGGTGAAGCTCTCCAGCCTGGCCGCCGTGGTCGGCCCCATGCCGAGGGTGCGCCGGGCGGTGTTTCCGGTGCCGACTCCGCAGATGATCCGGCCCGGTGCCAGGGCGTTGAGGCTGGCGAGCCCGCTCGCGGCGGCCGGGGCCGAGCGCAGCGCCGGTGAGGTCACGCCGATGCCGAGCCTGATGCGGCTGGTGGCCTTCGCGCACAGGCTCAAAGCGACGAACGGGTCGCCGTGGACCATCGGGGTGTCGTTGACCCAGAAGCTGTGCAGGCCCAACTCCTCGGCCCGCACGGCGAGGTCCTCCACACCGGGCTGCGCGGCGACGACGACGCCTGCACGCATCAAGACCTCCAGGGTGTGAGGTTCGAATCGAACCTGCTCAGCATGGCAGGTCCCGGCGCAGCGCCGTTGCGGAGTCGCGTGAGCGTGTCACGTCGCGGGGCGGGGTGGCCGTGCCTGACGCGCGCTCGCTGCCTGCCCTGGCGCCGGGTCGCCGCCCGCCCGTCGTGCGGCCCGCGTCGGGAGGAGCAGACGTCCCGCCACGGGCCGGCGTTCCCCTCACCGGTTCTGTACCCACCAGGTGAACACGGTGACGACTGCGGCCCCGGCCGCCGTTGCGAAGCCGCGTACCGCGCCGTGCACGGCAATGCGGCCGAGTCGTCGAGTCGTGGTGTTCCTGACGTTCCTCACGAGGAGCCCCCTCGGTCGTCGCCCGGCCCGTTGCCGGGGTGTTGACACCAGTTTGTCCATCGGGTCCGGGCAGTCCAGAATAACGGGCACACCGGGCAGAACGATCCAAAGCTGCTGGTCAGCGACTGCCCGGCCGGTGCCCGCAGCGGGCACATCCCGGGTACGGGCAGCAACGAGGGAGCCGATGCATGACGGGGGACGCCCGCGCGCTGTACGACGCGCTGCGCACACTGCGACACCGTGCCGAAACGGCCCGGAAGGCCGCGGGCGAGCCTTTCTCGCAGCGTGCCGTCGAACGGGCAATGGCGGGACCGCCGTTCGAGAACCCGGGCTTCCGCGGCCAGAGGATCAGCGACTGGGTTCCCGAGGCTCCCGACAAGGCGCAGATTCCTGCTCCGGGCAGCGAGAGATCCGTGTGGCAGCTGGTGTGCCTATGGAGCGACTGGGCTGGGGAGACCCCGGACGAGAGGGTCTGGCGATCCCTGATCAGCAGGGCCCAGCGTTCTCGCTTCCGGCAGGGCCGGCCGTCCACAACGCGGAACCACCGCGGCGACCCCGGCGATCCAGGCGACCACGGCCACCCGGGCGACCACGGTGAGTACGGCGACGTATTCGATCGGCTGGACGACGCCCTGCTCACCGACCGCCCCTGGCTGACCGACCGCATCGACGCCTTCGTCGCCGACCGGCCGCGCGGCTACTTCTTCATCGAGGGCCAGACGGGTGTCGGCAAGACCACGCTGATCGCCCGGCTCGCCAAGGACCACGGCCATCCGCACCACTTCACCTCGGGCCACAGCAGCCGTCGCAGGACCGAGGACGCGTTACGAAGTCTCGGCGGCCAACTGGTCGCACGGTACGGCCTGGACGACAACTCCGGCCTCTCCGACCTCGCCCGCTCCGGCCACCCGGTGGCCTTCCGCAGGGTGCTGGGCGCGGGTGCCGCGGCGGCGAAGGAGCAGGGGCAACCCCTCATGCTGCTAGTGGACGGCGTCGAACTGGCGGACGAGCACCGGCCGATGCCCCTCGGGCTGCCCGACGAGCTCCCCGACAACGCCTACGTGATCGCCACACTCGCCGACGGCTTCCCCCTGCACGGCCGGAAGCCGCCATGGGACCACGTACGCATCGATCCGCATGCCGAGGAGTCGCTGGACGACATGCGTCGGCACATCGACCAGGCCCTGGAGTCCCACGATCGGCTGCGCGAGTGGATCAGGCCCATGCCACCCGCCGAGTTCCGCGAGGTGCTCGCACGGCACTGCGCCGGCGTGTGGATCCTGCTGCAGCACCTGCTCGACGACCTCCGCGCCCGGCTCGTCCGGCCGGAGGCCCTGCCAGAGCTGCCCGAGGGACTGTGGACTCACTACAGCCGCAAGCTCGACGAGCTGACGCCCGAGGAGCTCGACCTGGCTCTGCCGGCGCTGAGCACCCTCGCATGCGCCGAGGAGCCGCTGTCCTTGGACGTCGTGGTGGCGCTGGCGGACATCGAGGACACGGCGCGCCACCGACGCGAGCTGCGGGCACTCGTGGCGGGACGGCTCCGGCAGTTCGTGGTGACCGAGGGGGACAGGGAGGCCCCTCGCTACCTCACCAAGCACGACAGTGTGCGGCACTACTTCACGGGCCGGCTTCCGGACCGCACCATGACAGGCGACGAGCCTCGGCTCGATCTGCTCCGCGACACCGCCGAACAGACACGGCACCGGATCGTCGACCGCTACGTGCTGGCGCTGTTCGGCACGTGGGACAACTTCCCACGTGCCCTGACGGCGTCTCCGGCCGAGCTGGGCAGGATGGACGGCGGCTACGGGCTGCGCAACCTGGCCCTGCACCTGCAGACCGCCGGCAAGACCGACCTGCTCCACCAACTGCTGGCGGCCGAAGCCGTTCTCCCCGACGACGGGTCCGGCGTCCCCGCCAACGTGTGGTTCACCGCCCACGAACAGCACGACTCGCTGGGCGCTTACCGCAACGACCTGGCCCTGGCGCGACGGCTGGCGGCCGTCGCGACCGACCACGACCTCGCCCGGGGCAGACTCGCCACGACGATCGGCCGGGAGGTCCGCTACGCGCTCATGGACGCCAGCGTGGAGTCGATCGTCCGGGCGAGCGACGCCAACGTCACGCAGGCCGTCCTGCGCGCGCTCGTCGAAGGATGCGTGTGGGACCCGGCGAAGGCCCTCGATCGCATCGAGGCGGTGCGCGATCCGCAGACCCGGGTGAACCTCCTCGCCGCGCTGGTGCGGGCACGCCGCGACGACGGCGGCTCCTGCCTGTCCGGAGAAGACGCCGTGGCCGCGTGGCACCTGCTCCAACCGCTCGACACCCTGCGGGCCTACGAGGTGGCCGGGCAGCTGCTGCCGCGCCTGCCCGAACCGGAGCGGGTCGCGATCACCGGGGAACACCTGCGGCTCGGACTCGATCCCTCCACCCTCGGGCGGACACTCGTCCTAGGCATGCTCGCGGGCTGCCTGGACGAGGCCGACCTCGACGCCGCTGTGGACGCGGTGCTGGCAGCCGGGGACGACGAGCGGTTCACCGCCGCCGCGCTGACCGCGATGCTGCCCCACGTGTCTCAGCCCGCGCTGCGGCGGATCCTCCGGGCCCTCGACGACCGGCCCCCGCACACGTTCCGTTGGGGGCGGGTGCACCGGGCGCTCGCGCAGCGCCTGGCCGCCGACCGCATCCACCCGGACCGGGTGGCCGGGCATGTCACGGCCGAACTGTTCGCACTGATGCACGACGGCCTGGGGTTGGTCACCGTCACGGCCGTTCGTCCCGAGCCCGACACCGGTCCGCTCCACTCGCTGCTCTCCGCCCTGGACGACTCCCGCCGCACCCGGGTGCTGGACACCGTGCTGGACCGGGTCGCGGAGCAGCAGCCCTGGAAGATCGCCGGGATGCTGGCCGAGATCGGCGGGTTCCTGTCCGGGCCGCCGGTGGACAGGGCGCTGGCGACGGCCCGCGGCATCTCCCCGGTCCATCACCCCGGGGCCAGGGCCAAGGCGCTGGCCGCGCTGCTGCCGGCGGTCCCGGAACCCCGTCGGCCGGACCTGGTCGCCGAGACGCTCCGGACGCTGCCCGCCCAGCGCTCCGGCGACGACCACGACCGCGGGGAGACGCTCCGCACGCTGGCCGGCCACGTCGACGGGGAGCACACCGCCGGCGTGGAGAAGCTGGTCCGGGCCCTGGAGGAGGCCGACCGGGCGGAGCCGCTCGCCCTGCTGGCCGGCCGGACGCCGGGGCATGCGGGCGTGCGACTGCGCGAGGAGGCCGTCGCGATCGCTGCCGGTCACCACGGCCGACGGCGCGCGGAGATCCTAGTCAAGATCGCCCCGCATCTGGACCACCGGACCCGCCTGAGGGCGTTCGAACTGGTGTCGGGCATCGGTCACGGCAAGACGGTCCAGGCGGGCCGCGACGCCGCGCTCGACGCCCTCGCCGTCGGCGCGGGACACGAGGAGGAGCTGCGCCACGCCCTCCGGGCCGCCGGGCGGATCCACGACCGGCTGCCCCAGGCAGCCGCACTCGCCGCGCTGGCGGCCCAGCTCCCCACCGACGAACGACCCCGCGTACGAAGGCGCGTGGAGGAGCTTCTGACCTCCCTCGCACCACCGGACCGAGCCGATCCCCTCATCACCCTGGCCGCCGCGCTCCCCGCCCGCGAGCACGACGAAGTGCTGCGCCGCGCCGCCGACCTCATCCCCGCGAGGCGGGAGCCCGGCGACCATGGCTTCCTCACCCGACTGCGCGCGGTGCACCCGGTCCTCACCGACGAGGAGATCCGCGACCGACTGATGGACGCCGTCCATTGGACCCCGGGTTCGGGCTGGGACGGCCTCGACGTCTGGGCCGCGCTGGCACCGCCGGGCCGGACGGACCGCCGACTGCTGAAGAAGCCGGAGAAGGCAGCGCACAGGCGGCTCCGGGGCGGCAGGGAGCACGAGATGGCGCAGTGCATCGCGATGCTCGCACCGCACCTGCCCGCGAAGGCCGTCGCCGCGATGACGTCCGTGGCCGAGCAGCGACACGAGAAGGTACGGGGCCTTCCGCTGGCCGCGCTGGCGCACCGGCTCACCGGGCCGGACCGCGAACGCGTCGTCCGTCAGGTCCTCACCGACATGTGCGCGGAGGAATCACACGGCGAGGGCGGTCCCGTCACGATCCACATCGGGGTGGACGCCCACGCCGTCGGCGCGCTCGCCCAGGCGATGACCGAACCTGAACGCGACAGGCTCCTCGACGTCGTCCTGCCCAGGCTGGGACGGGCGCCATGGCCGTTCGACCTCCTCGCCCGGATGCTGCCCTCCCTGACGGAGCGGCAGCGGGCCCGCGCCCTGGAGGCGGGAGCCGCGCTGCTTCCCGAGCGCGTCAAGCTGCCCGGTGAGGACTTCTCAGCCGCGGCGGCACACGCGGATCAGGCGTTCCTCCGGGTCCTGGTCGAGGAGGCTCGGTACCGGCCCGACGCCCACAGGTCCCACGCGGTCGCCGCGGCGCTGGGCTCCCCCTCGGCGGCTCCGCGTGCGATGCCGTGGAACGAGGCCGCCGGGAACCGCCTTGGCCCGGTACGCGAACTCCTTGAGGGCCTGGCGCGCCCCGGCCTGCTCGCGGTGCTGCGAGCCGCCGCACCGCACGTGGGCCACCACGGCGGCATGGCGGCCGCCCAGGAGTGCGTCCGCGCGGTCGAGGACGTGGTGCGCTGGTGGCCGTGATCGAGTTGTCCCGCCCGCGGCCCAGAGAACAGCCGAGACGCGTTCGGTGCGAGCGCTTGCGCCGACGGCCGGGGCGTCGTTGCCGACTGTCGACGACCCGAACGGAGTGCCGCTGGCCGGGAGTTCTCGATCCGCTACGGCGTCGTCTGGTGGCTCCGGGCTCTGGGCCGGGGGCTCCAGGGGGCGCTTGAGACGGTCGCTGGGGAGATGAGCCCCAGAGCGCCGTTGTCCCTGCCGTCCAGCATGTGGTTCAGCCAGCGTTCGTACCAGGTGAGGAAGTCCTGGGCCGAGGAGACGTTCGGGGGCCAGAAGCCGTCCCCGTTACCGATGAGCATGCGGCCGGTGAGGGGGCCGGTCACGCCGATGAGGCACAGGTCGGTACAGCCCATCTCGATGATGTGGAGGAACAGGTCTCCTTGCAGTGCGTCAGGGTGGTTCACGTGATGGAATCCCCGTGGGGCGCCGTCCGGGGGCTGCCGGTCCATGGTGAACAGCCTGCACTCCTCAAGCGGAAGCAGACCGTAGAAGGGGCCGGCACCGCTGCCCCCGAGTTCGACAAGGAACTTTCGGTAGGCCGACGGCAGTTCGATGTGGTGCTCGTCCTCGAAGAGGTTCGCCTGCACGGAACTGATGCGCGGGCCGACGCGAAACGCGTGACGCTCAGCGCCCATTGAGTGGCTGCGCTGCACCTGGTACGGGACCTTCGCCAGCTTGGAGCGTATGCGCGATATGCGGGAGTCCATCGGAGGATCTCTTCTCTCGTCCGCCGTCACTCTACTGGCGCGCCGCCCGAATGAGACGTCTCTCTGCTCCGCGGCCCAGCCGGGCGGGGATGGCGGTAGGGCGCTCAGCATCACCGGACGGCCAGGGCGTTCGGCTCCGCCCCGACCCCGACCGTCCCGACTCCGGGGCGGACGGACGTCATGACAGGTAGGTACCGGGTGCGGGAGTTGGTGGCAGGCGTCCGGCTCCCAGCCTTCCAGGACGGCTGCCACACACCACTGGCGGAGTGGATTCAGTGGGGGTGTGAGCCGTCCGTTGAGTTTTGGCAGCACCATGGCTCCGTTCGGTCTGCTCGTGGCTTCGGCAGTGTTGGAGGCCCCGTGTGTGAGGGGATGTCGGCCCCACTTCGCGGTCTCTGACGCGTGATCTGCCAAAGCGGTTTGGCCCCACCGAGCATCACGGATCGGGGCATGTCAGTGGGGCCTGCCAGGATGCGCTCATGGAACCTTCGGAGATCGTTCAGGAATTCTGGGATCGCATGCAGGCACGGGACTGGGAGGGGGTCGGCGGGTTGCTGGCCGATGACCTGGTGGTGGAGTGGCCGGTCAGTGGCGAGCGGATCGTGGGCCGCGGGAACTTCGTGACCATCAACGCGGAGTACCCGGAGGGGTGGTCGATCAATGTGCTGCGGGTCTTGGCGGATGGTGAGGTCGTGGTGTCTGAGGTGGAAGTCCCCCATGAGACGTTGGGGACCCATCGGGTCGTGTCGTTCTGGACGGTCCGGGACGGGAAAATCGTTGGGGGCCGGGAATACTGGACAGAGCTGGGCTCGGACCCGTCGCCGGAGTGGCGGGCTGCACTTGTGCAGCGGTTGTGACCAGGGGCCCCGGCCGCCGACCTGCTGGTTCTTGGCATGGGAGAGGCGGTGCGAGTCGGTGCCGGTCTCGATGATGCCGCCGCCGAAGGTGAGCCGGTCCACGATCGCTGCGCAGAGCCGCGGGTCGGTGAAGGTCCTCGTCCAGCCTCCCAACGATTCATTGGAGGCGATGGCCACGGACGCCTTTTCCTCCCGCTTGGCAGTTCGGCGCGGCGGCGGTTCGGTTCCATGTGGCCGAGCTCATCGATTGCGAGGACAGCCACGCGGCCGTAGGCGAGGAAGCCGCGGTAGGTCATCTGCTCGCGGACCGCGGCGCCGGCGGGGTCGGGGAACTGAGCCCGGATCGTGGGCAGCCGCAGCCGCAGCCGCAGCCGCAGCCGCAGCCGCAGCATCCGGCAGACGGAGTCGTTGGCGGCATTTGCGGCCTGCTCAGTCAGGCCCCGGTGGCGTTGAGCGGTACGGTGGTTCTCCCTTGCGGCGGGCGGTGGCGGGCCGGGTGCCGCAGCAGCGCGTCATAGGCGGCCAGCGAAGTCACCGGTGAAGGTAGCGAACCGGCCGGCCGCGCTTCAGCGGTGTTCGGGTGTTCGGCGTAGGTGTCGGCCGCGGCCTGCGGGCCTCCAGCGCGACCGCGTCCGCGGTCAGGGCCCCCGCGCCCAGGACTGCTGCGAGGCCGGCGACGACATGTGTGTGGGCCGTGTGCCGGTGAAGCAGCAACACCTTGATCAGCGTGCGCGTGCCCTCGGCGTCGCCGTGCGCCTTGCGCACTGCTTCCCATCAGGCGTCGTGCACCGGAGTGAACGAACCGGCCGGCGGCACGGGCCTGGTCCAGCGCGGTCGCCCCCGGCAGGGCGGTGGGCTTGCGCAGCAGCGCCTCCAGGTAGTGGTCGAGTCCGAGGCGGACTCCGCCCTTGGCGACCCGGCGTTCGTGCCGGGCAACCTCGGTGCGGCCGTCGTAGATGACCACTTCGCAGGCATGCACCAGGACTCTCACCTGCCGTCTGATCAGCCGCACCGGCACCGAGTAGTGATTGGTGCGGACGCTGACCTGCCCGTAGCGGTCCACTCACGGAGTCGACCAGCGGCCAGCCTCGAACGGCTCGTCGGGCAGCGCGTTGAGCAGCGGCTGTTCGTCGCCGAAGCACTCGCCCACCGTTCGCGGCCACGCGCCGATCCGGCGCGCCATTCGTCCGCGGCATCCCACTCGTCGAAGCGCGCATTGCGCTTGGCCAGAGTCGCGGTTTCCGGGACCGGAACCAGCCGGTTGCGGCAGAAGCGTCCGCCTTCGCCCTCGACGCCGCTCTTCTCGTGGGCGCCTTTCAGGTCGGGCCGGCAGTAGAAGTCCTCCAGGCCGATCCTCCGTGCGTTCAGGAAATCTGAAGACTCCGAATCGCGAACCCAGGGACACCGTGGCGATTCTGCCCCGTGGGCGAGGCGGGTTGCCGTGTCGCTAGCCTGTGCGAGTGACGCCGACCGATGATCGACAGTTCCCTGCCGCGCTCGCCGCTGCGATGGCCGTACCGTTCGACTACGCGCGCGGTGACGGGGTCGACTTCGAACCTTTCGGGGCATTCCTGTCCGCTGAGCAGACCACTGACTGGTTCCGGGCTTGGACGGGAAACGGCGAACTGGACGGCGACGGCTTCCGCATCTTCGGTCAGGACGGCTCGGGCGGGTATGCGGCGTTCTGGCTGATCCGCCCGAGCCAGCCACTGGCCGATCAACCTGTTGTCTTTCTCGGGTCCGAGGGGGAGACCGGTGTTGTAGCGCGTGATCTGGGCGACTTCCTGTGGCTACTGGCCGGCGGTTACGGCCCCTGGGAAGCGGTGACCTCCTATGAGCCTGACTGGGTCCCGCGCCCCAACCGCGATCTGACGGCCATCGCCGACCGGTTCGCACCGGGCCGCCGTCGGTCAGCCGCTGCCGTGATCGAGCTGGCCACCCAGGAGTTCCCTGAATTTGAAGACACCATCATGGAGCTCTGCCGCTGATTCTGCGCCGGAAACCTCCCCGGCGCTGAGCCGTCAGCAGGGGTATCGAAGTTGCTCATCATGAGGGGTTCGGTGTCCCCTCAACTTCCGTTTCCGTCACTGTGCTGGTGTAGCGGATGCTGACCTTCGCCGAGGGAGAGGACGTGTGCGTGGTGGAGGGGTCGGCGCCGTTGGCAAGGGCTTCTTCAAGGATGCGGTCCTGCCTCAGCCGCTCGACGCCCACGGGCAGTTCATTGACCAAGCCTGTCTATCCAGAACGTGCCCACGGTTGTTGTCGTGGTGGCGGTGTTCCTCGTGATCAGTAGATGTGGGTTGGTGCTGTTCGGCCATCCTCGGTGGCGGTAGGCGAGGTACTCGCTAGTCGCCTCGACGGTGTAGTCGTCCAGGGGACGGTTCAAGCCCTCGGGGTCGAGTCGCAGTCCCGGCAAGTCCACATGTGCGAACGGCATCGATCGAATCTGGCGGGCGGGCAGCGTATGGATACCGGACAGGGCCACGACCACGCGAAGGGCCGGATCCTGCAGAGCGACAAGAGCCACGGATTCCACCTCGTCCGCGGTGAGTGATGCGGGGATCTTGATAGCGGGCTTGCCGCCTTTGATGCCTCGCATCGGGTTGGCGAAGACCAGCCGCTTGGCCTTGAGCGTGCTGAACAGCGAACGCAGGGCACTGGCGTCGTATGCGCGGTAGGGCCGGTCGGCGAGCCATCTGGTGATGTCGCCGAGGTGGCCTGCCGCAGGGTTGTGTACCTACCGGTGTAATCGGTCAGGAATGCCAGGATGCTCCTCAGGTTCGTAGTGACCGTCGCGCGGGCACTCGACGACGAGAACAGCTGAGGGTCGAGCTGTGAGGCCTTGCTGCTGAGTCCCCGAAGCTCGCGTGGCATCACGAACAGCAACAGCTTCGTCCAACGTGCCGGAACATAGTGCCGCCGCGGTGTGACCACGGATCCGAAGGAAAAGGCTGAGGCTGGCGGCCGCCGCGCGGTCGCCAGGCGCCGATGATGAAGAGTTGCTGACCCGTGCGGGCCGCTGCTGTCAGGTCGACACGGGTCTTGTTGTCCGGGCCGGCGACCAAACTGGCCTGGCGGCGGGGGGCATAGGCGGCAGAGCCCCTGCATCGCGGCGACCTCGCATGCGCAGACGTCGCAGTGGCGGCTGGTGGCCTTCGAGGTGAAGCCCCCAGCACGCTTTGCACCGAGGACGGTCGATCCAGCCCCATCCGAAACAGTCCCGGCAGCTGCGGGTGGCCCAGGGTCGTGATCGCGGGACGGGCTAGCTCATAGCTGCGGCCCCGAGCGACCCGGCCGGCGCTGCTGGGTGATCGGGCTGCCGCCGACGACTTGCTTCCCCGCCTCCAGGGTTGTGGTCTCCTGCGGGACGCTGGCCTTCTCTGGGGATGAGGAGGTCGGGGGTAGTGCAGTCCAACACCTCGCAGATGATGTCGAGGTCGGCCAGGCGGACGGTTAGAGGCCGTCCGGACCACAGGTGGGACATCTTGCCAGCCGAGATCACCAATCCGGCTTCAGCGAGCATCCGTTGGAGTTCGGAGGCCTTTCAGATGTCGCGTTGAGCGGCGACCATCCGCAGGTTCCACTTCATCGGCGTGTCCCTCCGATCGGGTCGTGGCCTGTTGTCCCGCGCGGGATCCAGGCATCCTCGACGTGGGACTTCTCGACGTGTAACGGCGGAGTCGGGTACTGGAACTGCCCGAAGGCCTGCGGTGCAGAGCCGCTTGGGGCGGGCTCAGTAGCCCATCTCAGCGAAGCTTGACGGGCGTTGGCATCGCATAGTTCGGCCTGGGGTGCCAGGGGTGCGGGTCTGCCGCGGCGGTGACATCATCGGTCAGGTGTCCGAAGAGTGCTCCCGTGGCCCGTTCCGCTCACCGTAGTCTCGTGCCGTGGTCGACGAACATGGGGCAACCGACGCCTTCAAGAACCGATGCACAAATGCGGCGCTGACGCTGGAATCCTGCGTCAGCTACTTCATCGACCGCATCTCCTTGGACGAGTGCAACGAGGACCGCAAGGACAACACGCTGGACGTGTGGCTGCGCGAGGGGCCATGGAAGCCCGACGTAGTGATCTCGCTGTCCGATCTCCACTCGGTCCGCCCGTGGGAACCCGGACTGGGCGTCTCCTTCATCGACGAGATCTCCCTCGTCCACCTGCCGAAGCTGCCGTTGCCCTGGCCCGCCGAGGCGGTCGGCCGACTCGATCGCTCCGAGCACCTGCCCGAACTGGTCTGGCTGAGGATCACCGGACCGGTCGAAGTCGACGCTGTGGCCGCGATCTTGACCGTCTACCGGGCCCAGAGCGACGATGCAGTCTCCGTGCTGCGGTGACAACTTGACGGCGACGGTGTTGTGGAGGCCGAGGGTGCGGGTGGGGATTGCGGCGGGCAGCTCGGTGGAGCGGGATGCCGAGCTTGCGGAGTCGTTGACCCATTGCCTAGGACTTGTCCGGCCGATCATGGCTCTGGATAGTCGGGCATGATGCCCAGGTGAGCATCATCGTGAAGTTCTTCGTGGCGCCGGACGACACG